>NZ_CALAGI010000053.1 GCF_937891315.1 uncultured Amaricoccus sp.
CGAAGTGCGACCGCGTGCTGGCCGGACACGCCAGGACCGGGGTGGCGGTGGCCGAACTGTGCTTCAATACCGCGATGACCGGCTATCAGGAGATCATGACCGACCCGTCCTATGCCGGGCAGATCGTGACCTTCACCTTTCCGCATGTCGGCAATGTCGGCGTGAACTCCGAGGACGACGAGACCGCCGATCCCTTCGCCGCGGGCATGGTGGTCAAATGGGACCCGACCGAGCCCTCGAACTGGCGGGCGACCGGTGACCTGCCGGACTGGCTGTCGCGACGGGGCCGAATCGGCGTCGGTGGCGTCGATACCCGGCGGCTGACCCGGGCGATCCGGTTGCAGGGCGCGCCGCATGTGGCGATTGCGCACGATCCCGATGGCCATTTCGATCTCGATGCGCTGCGGGCGAAAGCGCGCGCCTTTCCGGGCCTGAAGGGCATGGATCTGGCGCGGGATGTCACTTGCGCCCAGAGCTATCGCTGGGACGAAATGCGCTGGGCCTGGCCCGCGGGCTATGTCCGGCGCGAGCGGCCGGGGCGGCGGGTGGTCGCGATCGACTACGGTGCCAAGCGCAACATCCTGCGCTGCCTCGCGAGCGCCGGCTGCGACGTCACCGTGCTGCCGGCGACCGCGACGGCCGAGGATGTGTTCGCGCATGATCCCGAGGGACTGTTCCTGTCGAACGGGCCCGGCGATCCGGCCGCGACCGGCGAATACGCCGTGCCGATGATCCGCGAGGTGCTGGAGCGGTCCGACATGCCGATCTTCGGCATCTGCCTCGGCCATCAGATGCTGGCCCTCGCGGTCGGCGCGCGGACGATCAAGATGAACCACGGCCATCACGGGGCGAACCATCCGGTGAAGGAACTGGCCACCGGCAAGGTCGAGATCACCTCGATGAACCATGGCTTCACCGTGGACAGCCAGACCTTGCCGCCGGGGGTGATCGAGACGCATGTCTCGCTGTTCGACGGATCGAACTGCGGCATCGCGCTCGCCGACCGGCCGGTCTTCTCGGTGCAGCACCATCCGGAGGCCAGTCCGGGACCACAGGACAGCTTCTACCTCTTCGAAAGGTTTGTCGGCTCGATGCGCGACGGCGCGAGGCGCGAGAGTCAAGACTGACGAGACATTAATGGTTACATTTCAATAACCTTAAACTTTTCTTAAACTGAACGTACAAAGCTCGCATCAGTTGTATGCGAGTTTTTCATGGCCCGTGTTCTGCCATTCGTTCCCACCGTTTTCGCGAAGGCGGCGATTCCACGCCCCCAACGCGCCCTACTCGGCGATGTCCTCGTCAAAGCCGGGGCGCTCGACGCCCGGCGCCTCGCCCAGGCGCTGGAACAGCAGCGCGCGCAGGACCAGCGGCTCGGTCATATCCTCGTGGTCAACGGTGCGATCTCGGCCGAGGATCTCGGCGCGGCGCTGTCGCATCAGTCGGGGCTCGGGCGGATCGACCTCGCGGCGAGCCCGGTCGACAGCGCGCTGCTCGCCGATCTCGATCCCTACCGTTGCCTCGAACTCGAAGCCGTGCCGTGGCGCCAGATCGGCGGCGCCCGGGTGGTGGCGATCAGCAATCCCGACAGCGCCACCGCCGCCGAGGCGCTATGCGGGGCCGGCGCCGAGAACGTCGCCTTTGCCATCGCCTCGCCCGACGACATCCGGCGCGCGATCAGCGATGGTTTCAGGCGGCGGCTGCGCGACGACGCCCGCGATCGCTGCCCCGAGAGCCTCAGCTGCCGCGGCTGGGGACAGGCGAGCCGGCGCTGGCGGCTGCTCGGCGCGGGCTGCGTCGCGCTACTCGGCATCGCCTGTGCGCCGCTGCTCGCGCTTCAGGCGCTGATGGCCTGGATCCTGCTCGCCAACGCGATGACCATGGGCCTGCGACTCGTCGCCTTGTTCGCGCGGGTCAAGTCGGGGCGCCGCGTCATCGCCGGCGACGCGGCGCGGCTCGCGGACTACAAGAAGCTGCCCTGCGTCTCGATCCTGGTGCCGCTCCTGCGCGAGGAGAAAGTGGCGCAGAAGCTGATGGAGGGGCTCGCGGCGCTCGACTATCCCGCCGCGCTGCTCGACATCAAGCTGGTGCTCGAGGAGCATGACACCGTCACCCGCGCCGCGATCGAGCGGATGGGTCTGCCGGCGAATATGGAGATCATCAGTGTGCCGGCGGACGGGCTGCGCACCAAGCCGCGCGCGATGAACTATGCCCTGCCCTTCTGCCGGGGCGAGATCGTCGGGGTCTACGACGCCGAGGATCGCCCCGAAGCCTCGCAGATCCGTATGGTGGTCGAGCGGCTGCGCGACGCGCCGCCGGACGTCGCCTGCGTTCAGGGTTACCTCGATTTCTACAATTCCGACCGCAACTGGCTCGCTCGCTGCTTCACCCTGGAATATGCGATCTGGTTCCGGGTGATCCTGATGGGGGTGCAGCGGCTGCGCCTGCCGATCCCGCTCGGCGGCACGACGGTCTTTTTCCGGCGCCGGGTGCTGGACCAGATCGGCGGATGGGACGCGCATAACGTCACCGAGGATGCCGATCTCGGCATGCGCCTGGCGCGGTTCGGCTATCGTTGCGAAATGATCCCGACCACGACGCTGGAGGAGGCGAATTTCCGCGCCATGCCCTGGATCAAGCAGCGGTCGCGCTGGCTGAAGGGCTATGCGATCACCTGGGCCACGCATATGCGCGATCCCCGCCAGCTGTTGCGCGATCTCGGGGTGCGCGGCTTTGTCGGCTTTCAGGTGCTGTTTCTCGGGGCGCTGACCTCCTATCTGTCGCTGCCGCTGTTCTGGCTGCTCTGGGCGGGGACGGCGGGTTTTGATTTCGCCTTCTGGGAGACCTTTCCGGACGGGCTGCGCCGCGCCTTCTTCGCCTCAATGCTGCTCGGGCAGGCGGTGATGCTGACGATCGCCTTCATCGCGGCGCGGGATTCGGGACGGCGCGGGCTCTGGCCCTGGATGTTCGCCTTGCCCTTCTACTGGCCGATGGGCGCGGTCGCGGCCTATCGCGCGATCGCCGAGATCTTCTACGCGCCCTTCTACTGGCACAAGACCGAGCATGGGATCGCCACCCGCGAAGACGGGGACCGCGAAAGCGGGCACCGCGACCCGGCCACCTGACGCCCGTTCAACGCTCGGCCTCGATCTTCAGCCGGGTCTCGAAGGCCCGGCTGATATGCTGGCGGATGGCGGCGTCCGCCGCTTGACCGTCGCGGGCCTCGATCGCCCGCACGATCGCCTCGTGCTCCTCCACCGCCAGGACGCCGCGACCTTCGGCGGCGAGCGAGGTGGTCGCGATCAGCGCCATCGTGCGATGCACCATGTCGAGTTGTTGAACCAGATAGCGATTGTGGCTCGCCATGTGGATCTGGCGGTGAAAGCGCTTGTTTGCCCGGGCGAGCAGGTCCGGCCGGCCGACGAGGTCGCCGTCCTTGCGCACCATGTCCCAGAGCACGCGAACCTCCTCGGGCGCCGCGTGCTGGGCGGCGAGCCGCGCCGCGAGCCCTTCCAGCTCGGCCCGCACGACATAGAGCTCGCCCAGCTGATCGTGGTCGAGGCTCGATACGACGAGGCTGCGGCCGTCCCGCGCCAGCACGCCCTGGGTCTCCAGCCGCTGCAGCGCCTCTCGGATCGGCGTGCGCGACACGCCGAAACGCTCGGCGAGCTCGGATTCCACCAGCCGGTCGCCAGGCCGGAAATCGCCCTGATCGATGGCTTCGAGAACGAGATAGAAGGCGTCCTTCTGGTTCAGCGTGCTGGCGGCCATCGACATCTTCCAAGGGGCGGCTCGCCGCGACCCTAGCCCGCGCCGGGCCTGGAATCGAGGGGTGCCGCGCGCGCCATTTCTGGTCGCGAGCGCGCCGGGCCTGCCCGACTTGCCGGCGTCGGCCCGCGACGGTAGATTGCCGCCATGCCGCGCACCGCTTTCGCCCATGTCGAGACCTGGGTCTTCGACCTCGACAACACGCTTTATCCGCCCGAGATCCGGTTGTTCGACCAGATCGAGGCGCGGATGACCGCCTATGTGATGCGGGTGCTCGGCGTCGAGCGCGACCATGCCAATACGCTGCGCCAGGATTATTGGCGCAACCACGGCACAACGCTCGCCGGGCTGATGCGCGAGCACGGGCTCGAGCCCGAACCCTATCTGGCGGAGGTGCATGACATCGACCTCTCCATGGTGCCCGAGGCGCCGGAGCTTCGCGCCGCGATCGGCCGGCTGCCAGGGCGGCGGGTGGTCTATACCAACGGCTCGCGCGAGCATGCGCGGCGGGTGACGCGGGCGCTCGGGCTCGAAGGCGCCTTCGACGCGCTCTACGGCTTCGAGGACGCCGGCCATGTGCCGAAGCCCCACGCCGCCGCCTTCGCCGCCGTCTTCACGCTCGACGGGCTGGATGGACGGCGCGCCGCGATGTTCGAGGACGATCCGCGCAATCTCGCGGTGCCGCACGGACTAGGCATGCGCACAGTGCTCGTCGGCGACGCCGAGAACGCGCCGCATGTCCAATACCGGACCGACGACCTCGTCGGGTTCCTCGGGCGGATCGGCGGCTGAGGATGGAGCGGATCGAGACCGATATCCTGATCGCCGGTGGCGGCGTCGCGGGCCTCGGCGCCGCGGCCGCGCTCGCCGCGCGGGGCTTCGACGTGACCTGTGTCGATCCGGTGCCGCCGGTGACGAGCGCCGAGGCGGAAGGCTCCGACCTGCGCTCCACCGCCTTCCTCGGTCCCGCCGTCGCGCTCCTGACCGCCGCCGGGCTTTGGCAACGGCTGGCACCGCATGCCGCGCCGCTGCGGCTGATGCGGATCGCGGACGCCGGCGGCGCCGAGATGGCGATCCGCGAGACGGCGGATTTCACGCCGGAGGAAGTCGGGGCGGAGGTGTTCGGCTGGAACCTGCCCAACTGGCTGCTGCGGCGCGAGATGGTGGCGCATATCGCCGAGTTGCCGAACGCGCGGCTGATCGCGCCGGCCGCGGTGGCGCAGGTGACGCCGCGCGCGCGCGAGGCGCTGGCGCGACTGTCGGACGGGCGGATGGCGCGGGCGACGTTGGTGATCGCCGCCGACGGCCGCGACAGCGGCCTGCGCGCGGCGGCCGGGATCGGCGTCCGGCGCTGGGGCTATGGCCAGAAGGCGCTGGTCTTCACCGTCACCCACGGCCTTCCGCACGACGGGATCTCGACCGAGATCCACCGGACGGGCGGGCCCTTCACGCTGGTGCCCCTGCCCGACCGCGACGGAACGCACCGTTCGGCCGTGGTCTGGATGGAGACGGGGCCGAAGGCGGCCGATCTGGCGGCGCTGGGGTCGCAGGCGTTCGACGCGGCGCTGAACGCGCGGGCCTGCGGCGCGCTGGGCGAGTTGCGGCTTGAAGGCCCGCGCCGGCTCTGGCCGATCGTCAGCCAGGTGGCGGACCGACTCGACGGGCCGCGGCTGGCGCTCGTCGCCGAGGCCGCGCATGTGATCCCGCCGATCGGGGCGCAGGGGCTGAACATGAGCCTCGCCGATATCGGCGCGCTGACCGATCTCGCCGCCGAGGCGCGCGACGCGGGCCACGATTTCGGCGGGCCGGAGATGCTCGGCCGCTACCATCGCGCGCGGCACGCCGAAGTCGCGGCGCGCGTGCTGGCGGTGGACGCGCTGAACCGCGCCGCGATGGCCGAGCCGATGATGCTGCGCGATCTGCGCCGCGCGGGGCTGCGGCTCCTGAGCGGCGCGCCGCCGCTTCGGCGAGCTGCGATGCGGCTGGGGCTCGGCGCGTCGATGGCGGACCAGATCGGAAGCCGATCCGGCGGAGCCGGCTCGTCCACTCCAGAGTCTTGATTTAGCGCAATATCTTAACCACCAGACGATTCCATCTGGTTGGATATTGCTCTAGATCGGCGGGCCGGCGGCTTTTTCCTCCGACAGCATCACGTTCGATTCGACAGCGCCGACGCCGGGCAGCGTCATGACGCGGCGGCGCAGGATGCGCTCGAAATCGGCGAGGTCGCGAGCCACGACCTTCAGCCGGTAGTCGTAGACGCCAAGGACATGCTGGACCAGCTGCACCTCGGGGATCGCCTGGACCGCGCGCTCGAAGGCCTCGAGATCGAGCCGGCCGCGAGCGGCGAGCTTGACCCCGAGAAACACCACCACCGCGAAGCCGAGCTTCTCGCGATCGAGCACCAGCCGCCGGCCGCGGATCACCCCCGCCTCCTCCAGCCGGCGGACGCGGCGCCAGGCGGCGGGCTGACTGAGGCCGACGGCGAGGCCGACGTCCTTGGCGCTCAGCCCGCCGTCGGCGATCAGCGCGCGCAGGATGGCGCGGTCGGTATCGTCGAGATCCATCACAACGGCAGTCGATCGGAATTCTTGAGCTCCGAGACCAGCATCAGCGCGTCGATCTCGGCGATATGCGGCAGGGCGAGGATGCGCTCGCGATAGATCTGGCGATAATGCGCGAGGTCGCGGGCGACGACATCCATGCGGATATCGACGCGGCCGAGCAGCGTCTCGATGGCGATCACCTCGGGCAGCGCGCGGGCGGCGGCGAGGAAGGCGTCGAAGGCATGGGTCGCCGTCTTGTCGAGCGTGACGCGCAGGAACACCCGAACCTCGTAGCCAAGGGCGCGCAGATCGATGTCGATCCGGCGCCCGAGGATGACGCCCGCCCGCTCCAGCCGCTCGACCCGGCGGGCGCAAGGGCCAGGCGAGAGGCCGCAGCGTGACGCAAGCTCGGACACCGGCAGGTCGGGATCGTCCTGCAGGAGCCGGAGGACGCGGCGGTCAGTGTCGTCGAGGCTTTGCATGGATCTTGCGATTATCGCATCATCCACGCATTAAAAAGGCGAAATGTTGCGAATATCACTACTTCGTAACGATGGCGCGCCGTGTCTCCGTCCGTATGCTCCGCCAACCAAAACGGAGGGGAAAACCCAATGCGGGTCTATTACGATCGTGATTGCGACATTAACCTGATCAAGGACAAGAAGGTCGCCATCGTCGGCTATGGCAGCCAGGGCCACGCCCATGCGCTGAACCTGCGGGATTCCGGCGTCAGGAACGTCGCCGTCGCACTGCGCGAGGGCTCGCCGTCGGCGAAGAAGGCCGAGGCCGAGGGGCTGGAGGTCAAGGGCATCGCCGAGGCGGCGGCCTGGGCCGACGTCATCATGATGACCATGCCCGACGAGCTGCAGGCCGAAACCTACAGGAAATACATCCACGACAACCTGCGCGAAGGCGCGGCGATCGCCTTCGCCCATGGCCTCAACATCCACTTCGGCCTGATCGAGCCGAAGAAGGGCGTCGATGTCATCATGATGGCGCCGAAGGGCCCGGGCCACACGGTGCGCGGCGAATTCGTCAAGGGCGGCGGCGTGCCCTGCCTCGTCGCGGTCGAGAACGACGCCTCCGGCAACGCCATGGAGATCGCCAAGAGCTACTGCTCGGGCATCGGCGGCGGCCGGTCGGGCATCATCGAGACCAACTTCCGCCAGGAATGCGAGACCGACCTGTTCGGCGAGCAGGCGGTGCTCTGCGGCGGCCTCGTCGAACTGATCCGCATGGGATTCGAGACCCTGGTCGAGGCCGGATACGAGCCGGAAATGGCGTATTTCGAATGCCTGCACGAGGTGAAGCTGATCGTGGACCTGATCTACGAAGGCGGCATCGCCAACATGAACTACTCGATCTCGAACACGGCGGAATACGGCGAATACGTCTCCGGCCCGCGCATCCTGCCCTATGACGAGACCAAGGCGCGGATGAAGGCGGTGCTGCGCGACATCCAGACCGGCAAGTTCGTTCGCGACTTCATGCAGGAGAACGCGGTCGGCCAGCCGTTCTTCAAGGCGACCCGGCGGCTCAACGACGAGCACCAGATCGAGAAGATCGGCGAGAAGCTGCGCGGCATGATGCCCTGGATCAGCGCCGGCAAGATGGTGGACAAGAGCCGGAACTGATCCGGGCGCCCTTCCGCGTTCCGCGGCGGCGAAATCGGTCGCGACCGCCCCACCCGGGACGGTCGCGCAAGCCGCGGGACGCCGGCGAGTCGCGCCGTCGCCTCGCACGCGCTGGAGCAATATCCAACCGGACGGAATCGTTCGGTGATTGAGATACCGCGGAAAATCAAAATGCCGGAGCGGGCGAGCCGGCTCGGGCTCCGCTCTGGAAAGGTGCCATGGTGACCTTGGAGGACCTCAGGGCGATGGTTCTGGCGCTGCCGGACACGGTGGAGAGCACCTCCTGGGACGCCATCTCCTTCAAGGTGAACGGCAAGGTCATCCTCTATTGGCGCCCCGCGCTTGATTGCGCGATCTTCAAGGTGCCGATCGAGGAGCGGGACTTCCTGATCGAAGTCGATCCCGAGACGTTCTTCACCACCGACCATCACCGCCCGCACGGTCTGGTTCTCGCCCGGCCGGAGCGGCTGGACCCGGGCTGGGCACGGGCGAATATCGAGCGGGTGTGGCGGGCCCAGGCGAAGAAATCCACCCTGAAGGCCTATGAAACCTCGCGGGGTGGATGAGCTGGCGCGGGCCCTCGCCGCGGTTTTGGAACCGGCTCGACCGGCACCTGACCGACGAGGAGGAACGGGTGGCGCCGGTGATCCCGTCGCACCCCGGCGCCGGGCTTGACCGAGGCCGGCGCATCCTCCTCCGAAATCCCGCACCATTGACCATCGACATCCCGACGGTGAGGGGCTAGAGAGCGCGGCGACCCCGCATCGAGAACCCGGCATGCAGAACATCATCCTGACCATCCACCTGATCCTGGCGCTGGCGCTGATCGTGGTGGTGCTGCTGCAACGCTCGGAGGGCGGCGGCCTCGGGATCGGCGGCGGCGGTGGCGGCGGCATCATGACCGGGCGCGGCGCCGCGACCGCGCTCGCCAAGACCACCTGGCTGCTCGGCACGGCCTTCGTCATCACCAGCATCACGCTGACCATCCTCGCCGCGCGTGACGGGGGCGGCGGATCCGTGCTCGACCGCCTGGGAATCGACGCGCCGCTCGGCGATACCGAACTGCCCGGCATCGACACGCTCGCCCCTGCGCCCGCGCCGGCCCCCGCGACCAGTGGCGACGGTCCCGCGACTCCACCGCCGGCGCAGTGACATCCGGCAACTTCTGGCGGCAACTTCTGGTTGCCATTGACCGGTGAGCTACAGGATATAGCGCGGATGGCCTTGCCGCCCGCGCAAAGTTCCCGTATAGATTGAATCCCGTGAAGCCTCGGCTTTCAGTGACTCAGAATTGAACCAAGGCGCGGGGACAGCACGGCATGGCGCGTTACGTTTTCATCACCGGCGGCGTGGTTTCATCGCTCGGCAAGGGTCTGGCTTCGGCCGCGCTCGGCGCACTGCTGCAGGCGCGAGGCTACTCGGTGCGGCTGCGCAAGCTCGATCCGTATCTCAATGTCGACCCCGGGACCATGTCGCCTTTCGAGCATGGCGAGGTCTTCGTCACCGACGACGGCGCCGAGACCGACCTCGACCTCGGCCATTACGAGCGTTTCACCGGCGTCGCGGCGCGGCGCACGGATTCGGTCTCGGCCGGGCGGATCTATTCCAACGTGCTGGAGAAGGAACGCCGCGGCGACTACCTCGGCAAGACCATCCAGGTGATCCCGCACGTCACCAACGAGATCAAGGCCTTCCTCGACATCGGCGCCGACGAGGTCGATTTCATGCTCTGCGAGATCGGCGGCACGGTCGGCGATATCGAGGGCCTGCCGTTCTTCGAGGCGATCCGCCAGTACGGCCAGGACAAGCCGCGGGGGATGTGCATCTACATGCATCTCACCCTGCTGCCCTTCATCGCGGCCAGCGGCGAGCTCAAGACCAAGCCGACCCAGCATTCGGTCAAGGAATTGCGCGCCATCGGCATCGCGCCCGACGTGCTGGTCTGCCGCTCCGAGATGCCGATCCCGCAGAAGGAACGCGACAAGCTGGCGCTGTTCTGCAACGTCCGGCCGGAGGCGGTGATCGCGGCGCAGGATCTGAAGTCGATCTACGAGGCGCCGCTCGCCTACCACGCGGAAGGGCTGGACCAGGCGGTACTCGATGCCTTCGGCATCTCGCCGGCGCCGAAGCCCAATCTCGCCAAATGGGAGGACGTGGTCGACCGGATCCACAATCCCGAAGGCACGGTGAAGATCGGCATCGTCGGCAAGTACACCCAGCTCGAGGATGCCTACAAATCGATCGCCGAGGCGCTGACCCATGGCGGGATCGCCAATCGGGTGCGGGTCGAGACCCAGTGGCTCGACAGCGAACTCTTCGAGAAGGACGAGGAGATCGCACCGCTGCTCGAAGGCTACCACGCGATCCTGGTGCCGGGCGGCTTCGGCGTGCGCGGCACCGAGGGGATGGTCCACGCCGCCCGTTTCGCCCGCCACCGCAAGGTGCCCTATCTCGGCATCTGCCTCGGCATGCAGATGGCGGTGATCGAGGCCTCGCGCGACCTGCTCGGCCTTGTCAACGCCGGGTCGGAGGAATTCGACCACGAGGCCGGGGCCCGACGCTTCACCCCGGTGATCTATCACCTCAAGGAATGGGTCGAGGGCAATCGCACGATCCAGCGTCAGGTCACCGACGACAAGGGCGGCACCATGCGCCTCGGCGCCTATGACGCGGTGCTGGCCGGCGGCAGTCAGGTCGCGGACATCTACGGCGGCACCACGATCTCGGAGCGGCACCGGCATCGCTACGAAGTCAATCTCGCCTATCGCGACAAGCTCGAGGGCTGCGGGTTGCGCTTTTCGGGCCTGTCGCCGGACGGACGGCTACCGGAGATCGTCGAGATTCCGGGACATCCCTGGTATATCGGTGTGCAGTTTCACCCCGAATTGAAGTCGAAACCCTTCGCGCCGCATCCCCTGTTCGCCGATTTCATTCGGGCGGCGCTGGAACAATCGCGGCTGGTCTGATAAGCGAGGAACGACGCTCCCGCATCCATTGTGGCGCGCAAGGCATTGTTCAGAGGCGACATAGTGGCGAGGTCGGAATGATCGCGGAACTGATCCGGCGGCTGACCGTGCCGACCGACATGTCGCCGCTGTCGCACACCGACAGCCGCCTCGCCTACGCCGCGCTGATGGTGCGGCTGGCGCGCAGCGACGATCAGTATAGCGACCGCGAGCGGGCCCGGATCGACGCGCTTCTCGGCGAGCACTTTGGCCTGCCAACCGCCGCCGCCCAGGCGCTGCGCCATGAGGCCGAGGTCACGGAGGAAGCGGCGCCGGACACGGTGCAGTTCACCCGCCTGATCAAGCAGGCCGTGCCCTACGACGAGCGCGCGGCGGTGATCGAGGCGCTCTGGCGCCTCGCCACCGCCGATGGGATCGACGCCGACGAGCGCGCCTTCCTGCGCCTCGTCGCGAATCTGCTCGGCGTCTCCGACAAGGACAGCGGTCTTGCCCGCCAGCGCGCCGAGCGCGACCGCTAGGGGCGCCCGGAGACTGATCTTCCCAACCTGCCGCCCGACGGCGTGAACGCCGCGGGCACGGCGAAATCGGTCTTGCTCAACAGTTCCTTAGCTCACCCGCTCCACCCTCTGCTTCACCCCGACACCTGGGCGCCGCTCCGCCGTTTTGCGCGGAAAACGGCCATCACTCGTAATGCGATGGACGCCGTGTGGACATTCGGGACGAGTTCACCCTTTCTCGGGGAGGGATCAACGGGGTTGAGGGACGGGATGCGGGAAATGGGAGGGCTGGTCAGAGCCATATTGCCGAAATCACTGCTACTCGGGATTCGGGCGCGCCGTGAAATTCGGGATGGAGAACCGGCGCTGCGGCTGCTTCCGGCACTGCTCGGGGACGGTGGAACCTTCGTCGATATTGGCGGCAACCTCGGGCTTTACTCCTCTCATGCCTGCCGCTACGCGAGCGATGTCCATATCTTCGAGCCCAATCCCGACCTGTCGGAAAAGTTGCGGAGCGCCTTCGGCGACCGCGCGCGCGTCCATGAGATCGCGCTATCCGATCAGGCGGGGCGGGTGACGTTTCGTATCCCCCGACGCAATCGCCGCGATCTGCACCGGCGTGGCAGCATCGAGCCCTGCGACGCGGCGGAATTCGACGAGGTGCGGACGCTGGAGGTCAACCGCCGGCCGCTCGACGATTTCGCCTTCCCCGAGATCGCGGCGATCAAGATCGATGTCGCGGGACACGAACTCTCGGTGCTGCGCGGCGCCGAGGGCACGCTGTCGCGGCTTAGCCCGGCGATCATTGTCGAGGTCGAGGAATTTCGCCAGCCCGGCCGCTTCGCGCGGATCCGGGGCTTTCTGCGCGACCGCGGGTACGACGGCTTTCAGGTGCTGCGCGACGAATTGCGCCCCCTTGGCGCGCTCGCACCCGAGCGGGATCCGCGGCGCATGACCAACTTCCTCTTCGCCCATCCGCGGCGGAAGTACGGTCTGGCCGCGGGATCGTAGGGCGGACATCCGCGGATCCGGACCCTGCCCGGACCGAAGGGTCAGAAATCCAGGCTGATCTGGCGGGTGACGCCGAGCATGACGCCGAACTGGTCAGCGGATCCACGTTCGGTGATCGGTGAGCCGGCGGCCTCGCCGACGAGGCGGTCGTAGGTCGCCGCCGCCTGCAGGCCCCAGCGCGAGGTGAAGGCATATTCGGCGTTGAGCACCACCCCGACCGAGGCGAGGCCGCCGGTCGGATCGTAGGGTGCCATGCCGGACGCGACCGACTCCTCGCCGGTCACGCCGAAATAGGTCGACATGAAGCGCTGATCACCGAACTGCAAGCGTGGTCCCATATTCAGGATCAGCGAGTCGCTCGGGCGGCTGATCGCATCGGCGCCAAGTGTTCCGGTCCAGGAATTGTAGCCGAGCACCGCGTAGCGCACGCTGCCGAAGGCCCGCCAGGATTCCTGCTCGTAGCCCGCGCCGAAGCCGAGTTCGAGCGCGCGATCGACATTCTCGAGCCCTTGGATTTCCTTGTAGCTCGACGAAGTGCGGGGACGGATGTAGCGAGCGGAGCCGACCAGTCCGAAGCCTTGGGTGAAGCCCACCGAGCGGGTCGAACCGAATTCAAGCCCGCCGGGGAGCCGGAGAAAGTCGACCCGCAAATCCACGGCCGGGCCGAATCGCCGGTCCGTCGCGCCGAAATAGGCAGGCTTGTTCCGGACACCGAGCATGATGGTGCCGATGAAATCGCGGCCGTCCACCTCGGCGACCTCGGGCTTCGACTTCGACTCCTCCTCCTCCTGCGCCGCCGCGGGAGAGGCCCCGAGTGGTCCCGCGCAGAGCAGCGCCGCCGCGAGGAGCGCGAAGGATCGAAGGGGAGCGGACATGCGTTGCCTGACGTCAACGGCGATGGGGTCGAGCCTATGCCGGTTGTGGTTAATTGTCTGTTTAGAGATCGCCCCCGCGATGGCAACCCTCGCCGTGCGCCGCGCGATCACGGTGGCGAAATTTCGTAATATCGTCACGGAGTTCCGCCGCGCATGCCCCGGTCACGCCTGTGCGATCAGCACATCGCGCACCGCGCCGAGATCGACATCGCGGGCGACGAAGGCCGCCCCGACGCCGCGGGTGAGGACGAAGACCAGCTTGCCGTCGCGCACCTTCTTGTCCTGGCCCATCAACCCGATCAGCGCGTCCGCGCCCGGCAGATCGCCGGAAATATCGCACAGCCGGTGACGCATGCCCATGGCGGCGAAATGCCTTGCGACCCGCGTCGGCGCCTCGGGCGGGCAGAGGTTCAGCGCAGCGCTGAGCTCGAAGGCGAGCTGGCATCCGATCGACACCGCCTCGCCATGCAGAAGCCGGTCGGAATAACCGGTCGCCGCCTCCAGCGCATGGCCGAAGGTATGGCCGAGATTGAGCAGCGCGCGGTCGCCCTGCTCGGTCTCGTCGCGGACCACGATCTCGGCCTTCATCTCGCATGAACGGCGGACGGCGTGGAGCCGCGCCTCCGCGTCGCCGGCCGCGAGCCGCGGGCCGTTCTGTTCGAGCCAGGCGAAGAATGCCGCGTCGCCAAGCAGACCATATTTCGCGACCTCCGCGTAGCCGGCGAGCAGGTCGCGCTCCGGCAGGCTGTCGAGCAGCGCGGTGTCGGCGAGCACGAGGCGCGGCTGGTGAAAGGCGCCGACCAGATTCTTGCCAAGCGGCGAATTGATGCCGGTCTTGCCGCCAACCGAACTGTCGACCTGCGCGAGCAGCGTGGTCGGGATCTGCACGAAGCCGACGCCGCGGCGGAGGATGGCGGCCGCGAAGCCGGCGAGATCGCCGATCACCCCGCCACCGAAGGCGATGACCATGTCGTCGCGCGCGACCTCGCGCGCGATCAGCCATTCGACGCAACGCTCCAGCCCCTGCCAGCCCTTGGTGCCCTCGCCCGGAGCGAGCTCCAGCGCGGCGGCGTCGATCCCGGCCGCGCCGAGCGAGGCGGTCAGGCTCGGAAGATGCAGCGCGGCGACCCGGCTCTCGGTGACGATCGCGACCCGCGGCCGGCGCAGGAGCGGCGCGATCTCGGCACCGGCGCGCGCGAGCAGGCCGGCGCCGACGCGGATGTCATAGGCGCGCGAGCCCAAGGGGACGGCGACAGTCTCGCCGGCGGTGGTCAGGGTCATCGCGCCTCCAGCGTCGGTTGCCGGCCCGCTTGCGTGGCGTCCCAGGCGTGGACGGCCTCGACGATCGCGCGGGCCATGGCTTCGTGGCTGGCGCCGCGCTGGCTGTCAACGACCACGTCGGCCGACGCATAGATCGGATAGCGCCGGTCGAGCAGGTCGGACAGCACCGCGCGCGGATCCGGCGCCTGCAGGAGCGGGCGGCCGGGGCGGTCCCGCACCCGATCCCAGAGCAGCGCGAGGTCGGCGCGCAGCCAGACCGACGTGCCATGGACCGCGATCTCCTCCCGGGTGCGTGGCTCGAGGAAGGCGCCGCCGCCGGTGGCGAGCACGCCCGGCCGCTCGGCCAGCAGGCGGGAGATCACCCGCCGCTCGCCGTCGCGAAACGCCGCTTCGCCGAGACGGGCGAAGATCTCCGGCACTGTCATGCCGGCGGCGCGTTCGATCTCGGCGTCGGAATCGGTGAAATCGACCTCCAGCAGCTGCGCGAGGCGCTTGCCGACGCTGGTCTTGCCGGCGCCCATCAGTCCTACGAGGACCAGTGTCCGGGTCAGACGCGGCGCGCAGGTCACGGGCAGGGGTGCGGGTCGCTCGATCATGCCAATTGCTGCGCCGGTCCGGGCAAGGTATGGTCGTGATCGGGCGATCACGGCTTGGGCACGTGATTGAACAGCACAAGACACGGCGGTCAAGCCGGCACGGACAAGAGCAGGGCGATATGCGAATTTTGATGAGGGCTGTCCTTTTTCTCGTTGTAGTGGCCGGCGTCGGCCTCGTGGGCTATGCGATCTTTTCGGATCTGCCGGCCCCGACCCGGGAAGTCGTGCTGCCGATCGAGGCGAAGTGACGCGAGACGGCGCGCGGGCCGGCGCCCTCCTGCTCGGGCTGGCGCTCTGCGCTCAGCCGCTGGCGGCGGCCGAGCCGCGCAGTGCGATCCCGTGGCTGTCGGAGAGCATCGTGCTGATCGCGGCGCCGCCGCCGGCGCGGGGTGGCGCGACGCCGCCCGCCGCCGGCGACCCCGACGCGATTACCGTGACGCCGCTCGGTGAGGTCAGCCGCGACGCGGTCGGGCTGCTCGCCCCCGCCGCTACCGGATTCGCGCGCAACCTCTGGGGCCCGGCGACCGCGCCCGAGGTGCGCGACCTGATCCTCGAGGACGGCGGCGCAGGCGTGCCGGAAGCGATCGCGCTCTTCAAGCGGCTGATGCTGGCCGAGGCGGATCCGCCCGAGGGGTCGGACGCCGGCTCGACGGTGCTTGTCGCGCGCGTCGACCGCCTGTTGGAGATGGGCGCGCTCGACGAGGCAAATGCGATGATCGGGGTGGCCGGACCGGATTCGGCCGAGCTCTACCGCCGCTGGTTCGACATCGGCCTGCTGCTCGACCAGGCAAAGCCGCCATGCCAGGCGCTGCGCGAGAATCCGACGCTGTCCCCTACCCTGCCCGCCCGGGTCTTCTGCCTCGCACGGGGCGGCGACTGGAGCGCGGCCGAGATCACGCTGACGCTCGGCAAGGGAGTCGGCTCGATCACGCCGGAGCAGGAGCGGCTGCTCGCGCGCTTCCTCGACCCGGATCTCTTCGAGGGCGAGGAGGATCCGCCGGTGCCCGATCCGCTGACGCCGCTCGACTTCCTGCTGCGCGAGGCGGTCGGGCTGCCGCGGCCGCCGGGCGCGCTGCCGCTCGCCTTCCTGCGCGGCGATCTCGGCGAGCATGTGCCGATGCGAACGCGGGTCGAGGCGGCGGAGCGGCTGTGGCTGTCCGGCGCGCTCGACCATGGCGAGCTCTTCGCCGCCTACCGCTCCGGAGCGCCGGCGGCGTCGGGCGGCGTCTGGGACCGGGCCAAGGCCGCGCAGGATCTCGACACGGCGCTTGGGACGGGCGCCGACATCGGGCCGGCGCTGGCGGCGGCCGACGCCGCCTTCTCGGCCAGGGGCTTGCGCGTGGCGCTCGCGCGGGAATACGGCGGGCGGCTCGCCGCGCTCCCCCCGACCGCCGGGACGCGCGAGACGCTGGTCGAACTCCTGCTCCTCGCGGGTGACATCCGCGCGGCCCGCTCCGCGGCGGGACCGCGGCCGGAGGCGCGAACCGCGGCGCTGCTCGCCATCGCCGGCGACGGGGCCTTGCCGGCGAGCGCCGATGATGACCGCCTGCGCGCGGCGATCGAGGGGCTGCGCATCCGGACGCCGTCGGACGAGCGCGAACAGCGCCTCGCGACCGACGTGGCGGAGGGGCGGCAGGGCGAGGCGGTTCTCGCCGCGCTCGAACTCGTCACCCAGGGCGCGGCGGTCGATCCGCCGGCGCTGCGCGCCGCGCTCTTCACGCTGCGCGAGGCCGGACAGGCGCCGGCCGCGCGGGCGATCGCGCTGCAGACCCTGCTGCCGGGCGACGCGGGTTGAGCGCGCCCGCCGCGAGCTGGCTGCCGCGGTTTCTGGAGGCGATCCAGGCCGAGCGCGACGCCGCGCGCAACACTATCCTGTCCTATTCCCGCGATCTCAACGATTTCTCCGGGTTTCTTGGCGAGTTGGCGCAGGATTTCACCACCGCCGGCCGGGCGGAGATCGAAGCCTATCTCGTCGATCAGCACGACCGGGGTATGGCGCAGGCGACGCGCGCGCGGCGGCTATCCGCGATCCGCCAGCTCTATCGCTTCGCCTTCCTCGAAGGCTGGCGGACCGACGATCCCGGCGCGCTCATCAAGGGACCGAAGCGCGTCCGCGCCTTGCCCGGCACACTGACCGAGGAGGAGGTCGACCGCTTGCTCGGCGCCGCCGAGAGTTTCGCCGCGAACGAGGCGGAACGGCGGCGCGACAGCTGTCTTCTGCAGTTACTCTATGCCACCGGCCTGCGGGTCAGCGAACTCGTCTCGCTGCCAGCGGCGGCGGTCCGCGGCGACCCGCGGATGATCCTGGTGCGCGGCAAGGGCGGGCGCGAGCGGATGGTGCCGCTCAGCGCCCCGGCGCGCGACGCCCTGGTGCTGTGGCTCGCCGCGCGCGACGCGGCCGAAGCGGCGGCGGCGCGGGCCGGCAAGCCGCGCTCGACCTTCCTCTTTCCCGCGCGTGGCCGGCGCGGTCACATGACGCGGGAGCGCTTCTTTCTCCTGATCAAGGATCTCGCCCGGGGCGCCGGCCTCGACGCCGCCAAGGTCTCGCCTCACACTTTGCGCCACGCCTTCGCGACGCATCTGCTAGCGCATGGCGCGGATTTGCGCGTCATCCAGACGCTGCTCGGCCATGCCAGCATCGCGACGACCGAGATCTATACCCATGTGCTCGATGCCCGCCTGCGCGAGCTGGTGCTGTCAAAGCACCCGCTCGCCGACGAAAACACCCTGCTGGAGGAAAAGGCGCCCTGACGCCGCGCGCCGGTGTCAGGCGCGGGCGGCGCGCATGCGGCCCGCCGCGAGCAGGCCGCCGAGGCCGGCGCAGAGCAAAAGGCCGGTCGCCGGCAACGGGATCGGCGCGACCTGGGCGACGGTCAGGTCGTCGATGCCGAAACCGTCGTTGACGTTGCTGGTCATCGTCACCGTCGCCTGATCGACGAAGCCGTCCAGCAGGATGCGCACGAGGTTGATCGCGCCGTTCGCCTGCCGCGCGATGTGCGTCGTCGCCTCGGTGCCGCCAGCGGCGACCGTGACGGTGAAGTCGGTGCCGCGAATGTCGCCGACGTCGGTCAGGAAATAGCTCATCCGGTCGAACTTGCCAAAGCCGCTGTCGGCGTCGACGGTCCAGACCATCTGCTTCAGGTCGTTGCTGTCGAGCCAGTTCTTGCCGCCCGCGCTCATGTTCTGGCGGCCCCATTTCGCGGTGAAATCGGCCGCGCTGCTCAGCTCGGTATCTCGCACCTGCAGCCCCTCGCCACCGTTGATCGCGGTGCGGCCGCCGCCCGGCTCCGGGCTGACGCCATTGATCTTCCCCGCGCTGGTCTGGACCGCGTTCTCCGTGCCGTGCCGGCCATCCCAGCTCGGGAAGCTCTCGAAATCCTCGGCCTTGCGCCAGGCGGCCCCGGCCACGTGCGCCTCGTAGGCCGACCGCGCGGCGTCGGCCGCGTCGAGATCGAAGCTGTCGAAGGCGATCGAAACGGTCGCCGCGGCGGAGGGAAGCGCCCCGGCGAGAGTGACGCCAAGGGCGCCGAGCGCGACGATTGAAACGCGGAACATGACCTATCTCCTGCTGCTCGTTGAGCGAGCATATACATCAGGAGGAGTATTGGTGCAACTTTAATCAACCTAAGGAAGATCTGCCCGGCGAGAACCGCGCCCCGGTGCTGCGATCATGTGAAAGCCTGGCCGCTCGGCCGCGTGCCCTACCGCGACCTGAAGAGCCCGCCGAGGATGCCACGCACCAGGCGCTGCCCCTCGCGCGTGCTCAGCTGTTTCACCACGCCGCGCGCCAGATCGGCGCCGAGCGAGGACTGGCGCGCCGACGCGGGGGCATGACCCGCCGGCTCGTAACGCCGGCCGATGCCGGGGGCGGCGGCGGACTTGCCGCCCTGCGCCGCCTTCAGCATTTCCTCCGCCATCGCCGCTTCCTTCGCCTGCTTGTCGGCGCGGCCAGACAGGATCTCGGCGGCCGATTCCCGATCGACGGCGGTTTCGTATTTGCCCGCGACCGGCGAGGCGGCGAGGGTCTCTGCGCGCTCGGCCGCGGTGATCGGGCCGAGGCGCGATTCCGGCGGGCGGATCAGCGTTCGGCTGACCATCGCGGGAACGCCCTTCTCTTCAAGCAGCGAGACCACCGCCTCACCGGTGCCGACCTCGCGGATCGCGGTCTCGGTGTCGAAATCCGGATTCGGGCGGAAGGTCTGGGCCGCGGCCTTCAGCGCCTTGGCGTCGCGTGGGGTGAAGGCGCGCAGCGCGTGCTGGACCCGGTTGCCGAGTTGGCCCAGCACCTCGGCCGGAACGTCGTCCGGGTTCTGGGTGATGAAGAACACGCCGACGCCCTTGGAGCGGATCAGCCGCACCACCTGCGCCACCTTGTCGACCAGCGCCTTCGGCGCGTCGCCGAACAGCAGATGCGCCTCGTCAAAGAAGAAGACCATCACCGGCTTGTCCGGATCGCCGACCTCGGGAAGTTCCTCGAACAGCTCGGACAGCAGCCAGAGCAGGAATATCGCATAGAGCCGGGGCGCCTGGATCAGCTTGTCGGCCATCAGAATATTGACCCGACCCATGCCGCCATCGACCGCCATCAGATCCTTGAGATCGAGCCGCGGCTCGCCCATGAAGCCGGCCGCGCCCTGGTTCTCGAGCACCAGCAGCGCGCGCTGGATCGCGCCGAGCGAGGCGATGGCGATATTGCCGTAGGTCCGGCCGACCTCGGCGGCATTGTCGCCGAGCCAGACCAGCATCGCCTGCAGGTCCTTCAGATCGAGCAGCGCCAACCCCTGCTCGTCGGCCACGCGGAAGGCGATGTTGAGCACGCCTTCCTGCGCCTCGGTCAGTTCCATTATCCGAGCGAGGAGCAGCGGTCCCATCTCGCTGATCGTGGCGCGAACCGGGTGACCCTCCTTGCCGAAAAGATCCCAGATCACCACCGGATAGGCGCGATAGGCGAAGTCGGCCATGCCGACCTGGGCCGCCCGCTTGCGCAAGCTCTCGTCCATCTTGCCGGTGGGATCGCCCGGCCGCGACAGGCCGGAAACGTCGCCCTTCACATCCTGGACGAAGACCGGAACACCGGCGGCGGACAAGCCCTCGACCAGCACCTGAAGGGTGACAGTCTTGCCGGTGCCGGTGGCGCCGGTGATCAGCCCGTGACGGTTGGCATAGCGCAGGAGAAGCTCGCGCGGCTCGGCATAGTCCTTGCCACCGCCTCCGACCAGGATCGTGCCCTCGCCCATGTTTGGTCCTCGGTGAAAGCGTTGATTTCGAACCGGATATTAATGGTTGTCCTTCAGAGTGCAATGCGTCCCGGAGGTCTTCGGATCGTCGGGCGCACGACTTCCTCCCTGTTGGACTGGCCGCGGAGCTTGCTCCGCGGCCTTTTTTATTTACCGTTTAGGTTACCGCGTGTTGCGCGGCGTACTTGACCGTTTTTCTTATCCGCGCTAGCCTCGATGCCAGAGTGATCGGCCAGTCCGATTTTCGGCCAGTCCGACAGGGAAAGCGCGCAAGCGGGGAAAGGGGTGCCGAAAGGCGCCCTTTTCACCTTCAAGGCGCTCCCGACCGGCGAAACCGCCACACGCTCGATTGACCTCCGCGCCGTTGACAGGCCGAGCGACTAGTGACAAGCCCCGGCGGACGCAATCAAAGGGGAATGCGAGCAGAAAATGCAGTTTGATCGTCTTCGTGTGATCCTCGCCGCGACCATGGGCCTCGGCCTCGCCGCGGCCGCGTTCGCCCAGGAAGCCCCGGCGCCCGCCGCGACCCCGGAAGCCGCCCCTGAAACCGCTCCCGCGACCCCGGCCACCGAGGCGCCCGCGACACCGTCCGCCACCGCGGCGGAGCCCGGCGCGGCCGCGCCCACCGACGGCAACCCGGCCGCGCCGGAGGTGACGGAGTTCGTGCGCGACACGTTCGGCGACTGGCAGGTACGCTGCTTCACCCAGACCGACGAATGTTTCATGTATCAACTGGCGGTCGATACCGGCAAGAACCCGGTGGCCGAGGTGAGTGTCCTGAAACTGCCGGCGGGCGGCGAGGCGGCGGCCGGCATGACCGTGGTGAGCCCGCTCGGCACGCTGCTCACCTCCGGCGTCGTGGTCCAGGTCGATACCGACGAGGCGCGCCAGTATCCGTTCAACTGGTGCAGCCAAGCGGGTTGCTTCTCGCGCTTCGGTCTGACCGGACAGTCGATCACCTCGATGAAGCGCGGCAAGGCCGGGAAGATGACGCTGATCTCGGTCGCCGCGCCGCAAAACCCGATCTCGCTCAACCTGTCGCTGACCGGCTTCACAGACGCCTTCGACTCGCTGAAGACTCCTCCCGGTCGCACCGCGCCGCCCGCCCCGGCGCCGACGCTTGCCCCGAAGACCCTGCCGTCGCTCGCGCCCCGGAACTGATCGCTTTCCCGGATCGCGCCCAGCGTGATCCGGGATTTGGCCGTCGACTGACTATTGTCGTCTGGCTATCTCCGCCGCCTCACTCGAAGGCGCGCAAGACCAGCACCGCGTTCAGCCCGCCGAACGCGAAGGCGTTTGACATCACCGCGCCGACCCGCCGCTCGCGCGCGACGTTCGGCACCACGTCGAGATCGCATTCGGGATCCGGCGTGTCATGATTGATCGTCGGCGCGATCACCCCCTCGCGCAGCGCCATGACGCAGGCGAGCAGTTCGACCGCGCCGGTTCCGCCGATCAGATGTCCGTGCATCGATTTGGTCGAGGAAATCATCAGCGCGTCCGCCGCCGTACCGAAGACCTCCCGCACGGCGGCGCATTCGGTGCGGTCGTTCGCCGTGGTGCCGGTGCCATGGGCGTTGATGTAGCCGATGGCCTCCGGTGTCAGCCCCGCGTCGCGCAGCGCGCCGCGCATCGCCCGGACCGCGCCCATCTTGTTCGGCGTCACGATGTCGGACGCGTCGGACGTCATGGCAAAGCCCGAAATCTCGGCCAGAATCTCAGCGCCCCGCGCACGCGCATGCTCGTATTCCTCGAAGACGAAGACCGCCGCGCCCTCGCCCTGTACCATGCCGTTGCGGTTGAGCGAAAACGGGCGGCAGCCGTCCTTCGACATCACCCGAAGCCCCTCCCAGGCCTTGATGCCGCCGAAGCAGAGCATGCTCTCGCTTCCCCCGGTCAGCACCACGTCCGCCTGGCCGGCCCGGATCAGGTTCAACGCCTGTCCCATCGCATGGTTCGACGAGGCGCAGGCGGTCGCCACGGTATAGGTCGGCCCCTGAAGGTCGTGCGCCATGGAGACATGGCTGGCGGCGGCGTTGTTCATCAATCGCGGCACCACGAAGGGATGCACCCGATTCTTGCCCTCCTGATAGACCAGCCGGTAGTTCTCGTCCTGGGTCTGAAGCCCGCCGCCCGACGTGCCGAGCACCACCCCCGACCGCTCGGACAGTTCCTCGGTGATCTCGAGCCCCGATTGCGCCATCGCCTCGCGCGCGGCGAGCAGGGCGAACTGGGTGAAGGGATCATAGAGCACCAGCTCCTGCCGGCCGAAATGCTCCTCCGGCGCATAGCCCCGGATCTGGCCGCCGATGGCGATCGACAGCCGGTCCACGTCCTGGAACTCCAGAGGCCCGATGCCCGAGCGCCCCTCGCGCATCGCCGCCATGATTTCCGGCGCGCCGCGCCCGAGCGCGCAGATCGCGCCCTGACCAGTCAGGACAACGCGTCGCATCGTCACCGCTAGTGCTTGGTTGCGATCAGTTTCTCGACCGCGTCGACGATGCTGGCGACGCTGCTGACATCGAAGTCGGACTCCCGCGGCTCGTTCGCATTGAACGGAACCTGGATGTCGAAGGCCTCCTCGATCGAGAAGATCGTCTCGACCAGCCCGAGGGAATCGATGCCGAGTTCCTCCAGCGTCGCCTCCATCCGGACGGCGCCGGGCTCGATCAGGGACTGTTCGGCAAGGATCGCGACGACCTTGTCCCTGACGGAGTCTTTGACGTTTCCGGACATGCTGCCCTCCGCGATCAATCCGAGGGAAGCTCTAATCGCTCCCACCCGGATTGGAAACCGATTTCTGCGCCGAATCCAGCTTGGCAAGCAGCCGCGGTAACCGCCGCAGCGCCTTGAACATGCCGATGAACTCGTCGCGCCGCACCCCGGGATAACCCATCATGATCCGGCCGTCCGGCACATGGCCCGAGACCGCGGCGTTGCCCGTGATGATGACATTCGAGCCCAGAACCGCGTGGTCGGCGATCGAGGCGCGCCCGCCGAGCACCGAGCGGTCGCCGATCACCGCCGAGCCGGCGATCCCGGTATGGCCGCAGAGCAGGCAGCCCTTTCCCACCCGCACGTTGTGGCCGACCATCACCAGATTGTCGATCTTGGTGCCATCGCCGATCAACGTGTCGGCGATGGTGCCGCGGTCGATACAGGCATTCGCACCGATCTCGACATCGTCGCCGATCATCACCGCGCCGAGCGAATTGATCCGCACATAGGCGGCGCGCTCGCGCGGGGTGATGTTGCCGGTGGCGCGCGCCTCGTCCACCACGCCGGGCGTCGGGCTGACATAGGAAAAGCCGTCGCCACCGATCACCGCGCCGGGCTGGGCGATGAAGCCATCGCCGATCCGCACCCGCGCGCCGATCCAGACCCGCGCCTGGATGAGGGCGCCGGTTCCGATCACCACGTCCTCGGCGATCACCACATGGCTGAAGATCCGCGCGCCGGCGCCGATCCGGACATTCGCACCGATGACGACGAAGGGGCCGATGCGCGCATCCTCGCCGATCTCGGCGGTCGCGTCGATCACGGCGCTCGGATGGATGCCGGGGGCGAGGCGTGGCGGCGTGTCGAAGGCGCGCGTGACACCGGCGAGGACATAGCGCGGCCGGGGCGCGATAATCGCCGCCTCGAGTCCGAAGCCGCGCCAGTCGGCCCCCTCCCACAGGATCGCCGCCCGCGCCTTGCCGACCTTGAGCCCCTCGGCGAAGGCCGGGGCCATGGCGAGGGCGATCTGATCAGGCCGCGCCACCGCCGGCTCCGCCGCGCCGGAGACGCCGAGATCGAGCGCGCCCTCGGCCTCGGCCCCCAGCGCCTCGGCCAGTTCCGCGACGGTGATCATCCCCTGCCCTCCCGCGAGATTTCCGCCGTCGCTATAGCCGAGCTTTCGCGGGAGCGCAAAACCGCCGCACCGCCTGGATCGCCCGCCTAGCCCCGCGCCTCGGGCAGGGTCACGCCGGCGGCTTCCAGCGCACCGAGCACCTCGGCGTCGCGGCCATAGACGTCGTCGCGATACCGGACCACGCCCGCGTCATCGACGAAGGCGGTGCGATAGACGATATGAACCGGGATCGGGTTGTCCAAGGTCACCGTCCGCTCCGACTTCGCCGCGACCCAGGCGTCGAACCGCGCCTCCGGATCGTCGACCTGTCCGCGCAGCAGCAGCGCCGCCAGCTCGTCCGGATCCTCTACCCTGACGCAGCCGTTCGAGAAGGCGCGCGCGTCCTTGGCGAAAAGCTCGCGATGCGGCGTGTCATGAAGATAGATCGAGAAGTCGTTCGGGAAGATGAACTTCACCTTGCCGAGCGCGTTGCCGTCGCTCGGGCTCTGCCGGATGCGAAACGGGAAGCTGCCCTCCAGCGCGGCGAAGTCCACCAGCGCCGGATTGATCACGGTCCCCGCCGGCGTCATCAGCTGCATGTTGCTGCGCGCCAGAACCCCCGGATCCTTGCGCAATTTCGGCAGATAGACGCGCTTGGCGATACTGCTCGGCACGTGCCAGCTCGGGTTGATGACCATGTAGCTCATCACGTCCGAGAATTCGGCGGTCTGGGTCTTGTGGGCTTCGCCGACCACCGCCTTGGTGCGCCAGACCGGGGCGTCGCCCTCGTAGACCACCACCGAATAGTCCGGGATATTGACGATCACGTAGCGCGAGCCGAAGCCCGCGCCCTGCCAGCGCATGCGTTCGAGATTGACCAGCACCTGCGACAGGCGATCGCGGGCGCTGGTATTGATCTCGCTCAGCGTATGCTGGCCAACCGCGCCGTCCTCGTTCAGGCCATGGTCGCGCTGGAAGGCCCGCACCGACCCGACAAGGCTCCGGTCGAACATCGCCTGCGCGACTTCGCCGCTCGGCGCGCCATAGCCGAGCCGTGCCAGCCGGGCGCGCAGCGCCGCGACCCGCGGACCCGTCTCGCCCTCGTGCAGCGTCGGACCGGACGCGACCGCCGGTCCCCAGGCGTCGGACAGCGCCAGCGCCTCCAGCCGCCCACGTTCGGCGATCAGCGCGCCATAGCGCGGGTCACGCGGCGCAAGCTCGACCAGCACCGCGTCGAGCGGCTGGTCCTGGAGCTTGGCGAGCAAGGCCTCGGCCGGCGGCCGGCTGGGCCGCACGGCGATTTCGGGATCGATCTTCGAGGGCCGCAGCACCCCGGCGCCGAGATCGCCGCCATAAAGCAGGTAGGCGCGGGTCGCGGCCACTTCGGCACGTCCCGGCGGCGTCCCCTCCGCCGAGAAGAGCACGGCGAGGCCAGCGGCGTCATAGCGGGCGGACGGCAGACCCTGACCGGCGCTCGCCTCCAGCGCCGCGATCAGCACTCGCGGACTCGCCGAGCCGGCGGCTGTCCAATAGGGCTGGAAGTCGCGGTCGGCATAGAAGCCTTCGACAGCGACCCGATCGGCATCGCTCAGGCCGCCCATCTCGGCGCGGAGCGCGGCGCGAAAGGCGGCGGCCTCCGCGGAGAGCACCGGCTCCGGCGCGGGCGGCGCGGCGTAGGGCGGCGTTTCGACCAGCGGCGCGAGCCCTGGCGCGGCGTTCGTCGCCACCACGGCGATGCCGTCGGTGGTCTGGGCGAGCGCCTCGGAACCGGAAGAGGATACACCACCGGCCAGTCCGCCAGCCAAGAGGGCACAGAAAATCCGCGATGTTCTCTGAAAACGCATGCCTGCCTCTTGCCTCGATTATGTTTTGTCGATGAGGGTACCCCGCCCGCGCCTCCGATACAAGCGAGCGGCCACGCCGGGCGAAAAGCCCGTTCAAACCCAGACAGTTTAACAAAAAATTATCGGCGTCTTTCCGCCGAGCGAAGCGGGCGCCCCGCGCGGCCGGCGGACGCCGCGCTTGGAAATTCGCGAGGCCTGTGGCATCAAAAGGGGAAGGGGCACAGGCAAAAATGCTCCGCGGGCAGATATCGAGGCAGTGAACCATGGAAACGGACGATTTTCGACCGACTCGTCGGGCCGTGCTGGGCGTATTCGCCAGCCTTTGCGCGGTCACCGCGGCGCCGGTCTATGCCAAGGCGCCGGGCTTCCTGCGCCGGGCGGGCGACATGCGGCAGATCCGCATGTACAGCCAGCGCACCGGCGAATCGATCAACACGATCTATTACGTCGACGGGAAGTACATCCCGGAGGCGATCACCGAGATCAGCTATTTCATGCGGGACTGGCGCCAGAACGAAGTCCGCAAGTATGATCCCGACAATATCGACAATCTCGCCGCCACGCTCGTCATGATGGAAACATCCGAGCCCTACCTGATGATCTCGGGCTACCGTACGCCCAAGACCAACCGGATGCTGCGCGGCGCGGCCAGCAATTCCTTCCATCTGCGGGCGATGGCGGCCGACATCCGGCTGAAGAGCCGCGATGTCCGCACGATCCAGCGGGCCGGCGTCGCCTGCGGCGGCGGCGGAGTCGGCTACTACGGCCGCTCGAACTTCGTCCATCTCGACTGTGGTCCGATCCGCACCTGGAACGGCTGATCCCGGGCCGGGCTTAACGCCCGCCGAAGAACTGGGCATCCCGGGTTCCGCCCCGGGCGCCCCCCAAGGCCAATCAGGCGCGGATCGCGCCGTCGCCCTCCACCAGATACTTGAAGCTGGTCAGTTGCTCCGCCCCCACCGGCCCGCGGGCGTGGAGCTTGCCGGTGGCGATGCCGATCTCGGCGCCCATGCCGAACTCGCCGCCATCGGCGAACTGGGTCGAGGCGTTGCGCATCAGGATCGCACTGTCCAGCCGCTCGAAGAAGCGCGCGGCCACCGCGTCGTCCTCGGTCAGCACGCAGTCGGTATGGTTCGAGCCATAGCGGCGGATATGGGCGATCGCCCCGTCGACGCCTTCGACCAGCCGCGCCGCGACGATCATGTCGAGATATTCGCGGCCCCAGTCCGCGTCATCGGCCGGCACCACGCCGGGCAACCCCTGCAGCGCATCGTCGCCCCGCACCTCGACCCCGGCCTCGACGAGGTCGGTGATGAAGGGCGCGCCACAGGCTTCGAAGAAGGCGCGATCGATCAGCAGGCATTCCGCCGCGCCGCAGATGCCGGTCCGCCGGGTCTTGGCGTTCAGGATCACCTTGCGCGCCTTGGCGAGATCCGCCGCGCGATCGACATAGACATGCACGATGCCTTCGAGATGGGCGAATACCGGCACCCGCGCCTCGGCCCGCACCCGGCCGACGAGGCCCTTGCCGCCGCGTGGCACGATCACGTCGATGAAATCCGTCATGGTCAGCATGGCGCCCACCGCCGCGCGGTCGGAGGTCGGCACCAGCTGGATCGCCGCCTCCGGCAGGCCGGCGGCGCGCAGCCCCTCGACCAGCGCGGCGTGGATCGCGCGGGCGCTGCGCAGGCTCTCGGAGCCGCCGCGCAGGATCGCCGCGTTGCCGGCCTTCAGGCACAGCGCCCCGGCGTCGGCGGTGACGTTCGGCCGGCTCTCGAAGATGACGCCGATCACGCCGATCGGGGTTCGCACGCGACGGATGTGGAGGCCGTTCGGCTGGCGCCAATCGGCGAGCACCTGCCCCACCGGATCGGCCTGCGCCGCGACCGCGCGCAGCCCCTCGGCCATCGCCGCCACCCGATCATCGGTCAGCAGCAGTCGGTCGAGCATCGCCCCGCTCAGGCCCGCGGCCGTCGCGACCGCCATGTCCTCGGCGTTCGCGGCCAGGATCGCGTCGCGCGTCTCGGTGATCGCCGCCGCCGCCGCCCGCAAGGCCGCGTCCTTTTGCGCGGACCGCGCATAGGCGAGCTCGCGCGAGGCCTCGCGCGCCCGCGCGCCGAGGCCGGTCATCAGCTCCGCGATCCCGAGGTTTCCGTCCATTTCCGCCCCCTCACAGCGCCATGTCGTCGCGATGCACCAGAGCGGCCCGACCGGGATGCCCGAGCAGATCGGCGATCCGGTCCGAGCGATGCCCCATGATCACCCGCGCCTCATGCGCGTCATAGCCCGCCAGCGCCTTGGCCACCACCAGGCCGTCAGGCCCCGCGATCTCCACCGGATCGCCGCGCGAGAAGGCGCCGTCGATGGCGCGCACCCCGGCGGGCAAGAGCGACTTGCCGCGGGCGAGCGCCGCGATCGCGCCCTCGTCCACCGTCAGTCGGCCGCGCGGCTTCATGCCCGAGATCCAGCGCTTGCGCGCCGCGCGCGGATCGCCCTCCGGTTCAAACCAGGTGCAGCGCGCACCCTCGACCAGTGCGCTGAGCGGCCGCTCCACCGCGCCGAAGCTGATCGCCATGGCGCAGCCGGCCCGGGTCGCCACCTGCGCCGCGAGGAGCTTTGTCTTCATCCCGCCGCGCGACAGGGTGGAGCCGACGCCGCCCGCCATCGCCATCACGGAAGGCGTGATCCGCGCCACCACATCAAGCCGACACGCGCCCGCGTCGGCGCGGGGATCGGCGGTATAGAGCCCGTCGACGTCCGAGAGCAGCGCCAGAATATCGGCGCCCGCCATGCTCGCCACCTGCGCGGCCAGCCGGTCGTTGTCGCCGTAGCGGATCTCGTCGGTCGCCACCGTGTCGTTCTCATTGACGATCGGCACCACGCCGAGCTCGAGCAGCGTGCCGAGCGTGCGGCGGGTATTGAGATAGCGCCGGCGGTTCTCGCTGTCCTCCAGCGTCACCAGCACCTGCGCCGTGGTGATGCCGCGCGGCGCCAGCACGGTCTCGTATGCCTGGGCGAGGCGGATCTGGCCAACCGCCGCCGCCGCCTGATTGTGCTCCAGCGACCGCGCCTCGGCCGGCAGGCCGAGCACGCGGCGGCCGAGCGCGATCGAGCCCGAAGAAACGAGGATCACGTCCTTGCCGCGGGCGCGGAGGTCGGCGACATCGGCCGCGAGCCCCTCCAGCCAGTCGAGCCGCAGCCGCCCGGTCTCGGCCGAGACCAGCAGGGCGGAGCCGATCTTCACCACGACCCGCCGCGCCGCCGAGATCCGGTCGGCTGAGGTCACGGTCGGCACGCTCAGGGCGTCCATGACCCTGTCTCCTCCCGCGCCGGCTTCCCCTCGCCGGAGCGCGCCGCGCGGATGATCGCGCGCAGGCCGCGCAATACCTCGGGGACGCCCTGCCCGGTCACGCCGGACAGGGCGAGGATTTGCTCGCCCCCCGCCGCCTCGGTCAGCACCGCCATCGCCTCGGCGAGTTCCTCGGCATCGAGCGCGTCGATCTTGTTGAGCCCGGTCAGCCGCGGCTTGTCGGCGAGGCCGGCGCCATAGGCTTCCAGCTCGCCAAGGATGACACGATAGTCTTCGGCCAGCGTCGGCGAGGTCGCATCAACCAGGTGGAGCAGCGCGGCGCAGCGCTCGACATGGCCGAGAAACATGTCGCCGAGCCCCTTGCCCTCATGCGCGCCCTCGATCAATCCGGGAATATCGGCCAGCACGAATTCGGCCCCATCGACCCCGACCACGCCGAGATTGGGGTGCAAGGTGGTGAAGGGATAGTCGGCGATCTTCGGCTTGGCATTGCTCGTCGCGGCGAGGAAGGTCGATTTTCCCGCGTTCGGCAGCCCGACGAGCCCCGCGTCGGCGATCAGCTTCAGCCGCAGCCAGAGCGTGCGCTCCACGCCCTCCTGACCGGGATTGGCGTTGCGCGGCGCCTGGTTGGTCGAGCTCTTGAAACGCAGGTTGCCCCAGCCGCCGTTGCCACCCTTGGCGAGCAGCACGCGCTGGCCGGGCCGCGTGAGGTCCGTGACCAGCGTCTCCTCGTCCTCCTCAAGGATCTCGGTACCGACCGGCACCTTCAGCACCACCGTCTCGCCGCTCTTGCCGGTACGCTGGGCCCCCATGCCGCCCTGGCCGTTCCTGGCGAAGAAATGCTGCTGGTAGCGATAGTCGATCAGCGTATTGAGCCCGTCCACCGCCTCGGCCCAGACATCGCCGCCATTGCCGCCGTCGCCGCCGTCCGGCCCGCCGAACTCGACGAACTTCTCGCGGCGAAAGCCGACGCAGCCGTTGCCGCCGGAGCCCGAGCGGATATGGACCCGCGCGATGTCGAGAAATTTCATGACGCGGCCGCAAGGTCGAGGCGATAGCGGAAGGTCGGCACCATGGCGCCGCGCGCGACGCTGTGCAACTCGCCTTCGCCGACATAGCCGAACCCGGCGCGGCTCAGCACCTTGATCGAGGCGGCGTTGTCCTGGAACGCCTGGGCCACCAGCGCCGAGAAGCCAAGCCTGGTCGCATGGGCGACGACGGCCTCCACCGCCTCGGAAGCGTAGCCGGTGCCCCAGAAGGCCGGCGCCACCCAATAGCCGATGGCGCCCGTCACCTCGCCCTCGATCACGCGCCGACACAGGCTGATGAGGCCGACGAGGCCGTTCTCCTGATCGGCGCCGGCGTCCAGCGCCCAGACGGTCTTGTCGCCCGGGCGTGTCCGCGTCCGCTCGACGAAGGCCTCGGCGGTGCCGGGCGGATAGGGATGCGGGATCGCGGTCGTCATCCGCGCCACCCGCGCGTCACTGGCATAGAGCCCGATCAGCGCCGCGTCGGACGGATTGAACGGGCGCAGCCGCAGACGCTCGGTGACCAGGACGGGCTGGCGGGCGACGGGCTGGCGGTCGGCGATGACTTCGGACATGGCCGCGAAATCCTGGCTCGAAACGAAAAAAGGCCGGCGGGGCCGCCGGCCTTGTCGTGGCTCGGAATGCCCCTTTGGCCGGTGCTTACTCGGCGGCCGCCGGTCGTGGCAGCACCGAAATGAAGGTCCGGCCCTTGATGCCCTTGTGGAACGTGACCTGGCCTTCCGAAACCGAGAAGATCGTGTGGTCGCGGCCGATGCCGACGCCCTCGCCCGGCCACCATTTGGTGCCGCGCTGGCGCACGAGGATATTGCCCGGGATCACGACCTCGCCGCCGAACTTCTTCACGCCGAGACGACGGCCCTTGCTGTCGCGGCCGTTGCGGGACGACCCGCCTGCCTTCTTGTGTGCCATGGCGTCTGTCTCCTCAGTTGGCGGCTTCGACGGCCGGCTCGGCGGCCTCGGCGGTGGCGGCTGTCTCGGCGCCGGACGCCAGGATGTCGGTGATCCGAATCCGGGTCAGCTGCTGGCGATGGCCCCGCCGGCGCTGCGACGAGTGCTTGCGCCGCCGCTTGACGTAGGAGATCACCTTCGGCCCCTTGGTCTGCTCAAGCACCTCGGCGACCACGGCCGCGCCGGCGACGAAGGGCGCGCCGATCGTCACCGTGTCGCCACCGAGCATCAGCACCTCGGTGAAGCGGACCGTCTCGCCCGCCTCGGCGGACAGCTTTTCCACCAGAAAGATATCATTGGCGGCGACCTTGTATTGCTTGCCGCCTGTTTTCAGCACCGCGAACATTCGCGTCTTCCTCTTCGTTCCCCGCGTCCTTTGGCCCCGTTCACAACGGCGTTTCGCAGGCTTCCCCGCGCCTTCGGACTGCGCGCTTTCGCAGATCAATGGCCCGCGCGCCCCTTGGGGGAGCGCGCGGAGCCGGCTATATCGCGGAACCGTTTCGCGGAGTCAAGATTGCTTCGCGGCCGGAGGGGGTGGCGCCTCCTCGGCGGCGGAACGTGGTGCGAATTCATCCGACGCGCCCGTCGCGGGGGGCGGATCGGCCGGGCGCGTGTCGCGCTGCCAGAAGTGGGTGCGGATGCCTTCGCCGTGCATCCGCTCGGCGATCTCGAAATTCATGTCCGACCGCGCCGACAGCGAGAAATTCACGTCGCGCAGCACGCAGCGCACCTCGAAATCGATCGAATCCGGGCCGAGCGACATCAGCAGCACGCGCGGTGCCGGCTCCTCCAGCACCAGCGGGTGACCCTCGGCGATCTCGAGCAGGATGTCGGCGACCTTGCGCGGGTCGGCATCGTAGGTGACGCTGACCGGGATCTGGATGCGCCCCGACATGCCGGAATGCGTGCGGTTGAGCACTGTGCCGGCGATCAGGTCGGAATTCGGCAGGATGACACTCGCCCGGTCGAAGGTCTCGATCTCGGTCGAGCGCACCGAAATCCGCCGGACATAGCCGGTAAAGCCGCCGACCTCGATCCAGTCGCCCTGCTTGATCGGCCGCTCGACCAGGAGGATGATGCCCGAGACGAAGTTCGAAACGATGTTCTGCAGGCCGAAGCCGATGCCGACCGACAGCGCGCCGGCGACGATGGCGATGTTTGAGAGGTCGATCCCGGTGGCCGAGATCGCCGCCAGCGTCGCGAGCGCCGTGCCGAAATAGCCGATCCCCGCCAGCACCGCGTTCTTGCCGCCCGCGTCCATCCGCGTTCGCGGCAGCACCGAGTTGCGCAGCACCGATTGCAGCATCCGGGTCAGGGCATAGCCGATGCCGAAGACGAGGATCAGCGTGAAGATGTCACCCGCCGAGATGCGGATGCCGCCGAGACTGCCCCCCTCGCTGACGAGCAGCCAGAAGCTGGCGAGATCGGAGGGACGCGCGCCCCAGATCAGCGCGAGCGGCGCCAGCGAGACGAGCCCGAGCAGCGTCACCGCGACGACCGGCCCGAGCCCCTCGTTCGTGCTGTGCGCCCCGGATCGCCGCCCGATCGTCAGCACCGTCTTGCTGATGAGATCGAACAGGACGAGATTCGCGCCGAACAAGGCCAGCGTCAGGATCATCGGATAGAGCAGGCCGCGCGAGGCCGCGTAATAACCGATCGCCGCCAGGACCGGTGCCAGCACCGCGACGATGGCGACCGCCCGTTCGAGGAACACCATAAGCCCGACGCCGAGCGTGCTCACATGCTGTTCCGGCGGCAGGCCCGCCTGGCTCTTGGCAATGTTGCGCAGCACGCGCCGCCACAGGCGGGCCGCCTGCCAGAGCCCGTAGCTGCCGAGCAGCGTCAGCGGGAACTGCAGCGTCGCATTGACCGCCGGCGACATCTGCCAGTTGTCGAGATGATTGACGATGAAGAGATTGGCGGCCAGCACCCCGCCGAGCAGATAGACGATGGCCGCGCCCTTCAGCGCGTCCACGTCATTGACCAGAACCAGCCGGTATTGCGGCAAACGCGGCGCGAAGAGACTGTTTCCGAGCCATTGCGCGGCGATCAGGACCAGAACGAAGGGCGGCAGATTGAGGAGGTGGAAGGATTCCGAACCCTCCAGCAGCAGCACGGGCTCAAGCGCCGTGAAGACGAGGCTCGCGCCCAGCACCGGAAGGATCAGCCGCGTGACGTTGCGCAAGGCGACCAGCCACGCGACCGCGCGCGGTGAACTCGCGGCGCCAAGCGCGGTTTCGACCCGGGGGATCACCCAGCGCCTCAACAGGAACGCGATGGTGACGCCGATCGCGAAGAGCGCGAGGCTCTGTGGTACCCGGGTCTTCAGCCTCGCCCGATACTCCCGGTCGGCATAGGTCGCCCGCGTCGACTGAATGGCTTCGGTCAGGCGTTGCCGCGTCAGCGCCGCGGTCGCGGTCCAGTTCTCCGGCAGCGTCGGGCTCGGGCCGAGCGTCGTCATTTCGAGCCGTACCCGGGACCAGACTTCCCTGTCGAGTTCGGCGATCATCTCGCTGATCTGGCGCGCGGCGTCCTGTGTCTCGATCACCGGGACCTGCTTTTCCGCGACGGCCTTGTTCAGCTCTTGGCGCCGGGCGTTCACCTCCGGCGGCTCGGTCGCGCCCTCGGCCGGCGGCGGGCCGAGCGGCTCCAGCCGCGCCTTCGCCTCCGAGAGCGCATCGTTCGCCGTCGCCTGGATCTGCCCGACCTGCCCGCGCAGGACGAGCAGCTTCTCGCGCATGTTCTCGAGATCCTGGGCGCTCGACTCCGGCGCGTCGATCACCAGCCGCGCCGCCTGCAACGTCGGATCGAGCGTGACGAAGAAATCCTGACTCGGATCCGGCGTCTGCGCGCCGCCGTGGCCGGGCGCGAGGAGGAGCAGCGCCGCGATCAGGAGCGGCCGCGCGAGGCGCATGGCTCAGGCGATCCGCGCGTCGGGCAGCGCCCGGCCGGGGCCTTCGAGCCATTCGGGCGTCGGCAGACCCTTTTCGCGCAGGAAGGCGGGATTGAAGAGCTTCGACTGGTAACGGGTGCCATAGTCGCAGAGCATGGTCACGATCGTGTGGCCCGGCCCCATTTCGCGCGCCATGCGGATAGCCCCCGCGACATTGACCCCCGTCGAAGACCCCATGCAGAGCCCCTCGCTGGTCAGCAGGTCAAAGAGGACGGGCAGCGCCTCGGCATCCGGAATATTGTAGGGCAGATCGACCACCAGCCCCTCGAGATTCGCCGTGATCCGGCCCTGGCCGATGCCCTCGGTGATCGAACTGCCCTCGGCCTTCAACTCGCCGTGCTTGTAATAGTGATAGAGCGCGGCGCCATCCGGGTCGGCGAGGCCGATCTTCACGTCGCGCTTGCGCGCGCGCAACCCCTCGGCGACGCCCGCCAGCGTGCCGCCGGTGCCGACCGCGCAGATGAACCCGTCCACGGAACCGCCGGTCTGCTCCCAGATCTCGGGCGCGGTCGTCTCCACATGCGCCCGACGGTTCGCGATATTGTCGAACTGGTTCGCCCAGATCGCACCGGCCGGCTCGGTCTTCGCCAGCGCCTCGGCGAGGCGGCCGGAATAGCGGACGTAATTGTTCGGATCACGATACGGCACCGCCGGCACCTCGACCAGCTCGGCCCCGGCGATGCGCAGCATGTCCTTCTTTTCCTGGCTCTGCGTGTCCGGGATCACGATCACCGTGCGAAATCCCATGGCCGCGCCGACAAGTGCGAGGCCGATGCCGGTATTGCCCGCCGTGCCCTCGACGATGGTGCCGCCCGGCGCCAGCGTACCCCGCGCCACCTCGTCGGTGATGATCGCGAGCGCGGCGCGGTCCTTCACCGACTGGCCCGGGTTCATGAACTCGGCCTTGGCCCAGATCTCGCACCCGGTGATCTCCGAGGCCCGTCGCAGACGGATCAGCGGCGTGTTCCCCACCGCGCCCGGCAGATCCTTCGCGGTATTCAGCATGCCCTCTCCGATCGGCGCCGTCGCTTCCCCGGTGCCATATCGTCTCCGACCGGTCGCTTCAAGTTGCGGGGGCGACCCTCAGCCCCAGGCGGCGGACAGCCGCGCCCGGTGCTTCTCGAGCCAGAGCAGGGTGATGAGCAGGGGCGAATTGTTGATCTCGCCGCTCGCGATCGCCGCCAGCGCCTCGTCGAGCGGCACCACCAGCGCGCGGATATCCTCGTCCTCGGATGCGAGCCCGTGCCGGCCGCCCGCGCCGGAGAGATCGGCCTCGGCGACGAAGGCGGTGATATATTCCGACATCACGCCGGGCGAGGGATAGTAGCGCGCCACCTGCTCGACGCGTCCGATCTCCAGCCCCGCCTCCTCGCGCGCTTCCCGCCGGGCCGTCGCCTCCGGGCTCTCGCGCGGATCGCAGCGCCCGGCGACGGTTTCGAGGCACCAGGGCCTCGGGTCGCGGCGGGCGAGCGGGCCGGCGCGGAACTGCTCGATGAGGAGTATGCAACCCGTGCGCGGATCGAAGGGAAGCACGGTCACCGCGTCGCCGCTGGTGAAAGCCGCGCGCAGGATCGGCGCCGACATCGCCCCGTCGAAGCGGCGATGCCGCAGGTGATGCTCCTCGACGCAGAAATAGTTCGCGTAAGGCAGGTCCAACCGCAGCGGCTCCACGTCCCCCGCCGCCGCGAGGCCCGAGCGCAGGCGCGAGGGCGTCGCATCGGCCGCGCCGCGCGCCCGGGCAAGCGCGCGATAGCCGACGCCGAGCAACAGCTCGCCGACATGGTCCGGATCGACGAGACCGAGGTGCCGCAGGATCTCCTCGATCGCCTCGGCGAGCGTCGCGCACCATTCGGCGGTCCAGTCCTCGGACCGCCAGTCCAGCTTCGCCACGCCGGGCGGCGGGAGGAAGGTATCGACCACCTCCCCCACCCCGTCCGCGCGACGCGCCTTGGCGACGAGCGGCTTCGCACCGATCGCCGTCATCCAGAAACCGATCCGCGCGCGCTCCGCCTCGGTCGGGTTCAGAATCCAGCCCGGCGCCTCGGCGCCCGCGCGCCGTGCCGGGCCCAGGCGGAGGCCGGTCGCGTCGGCGCCGATCGCATGGCCGGGCAGCGTCGCGGGGTCCGGCGCCATGTCCGGACCGGTCCCGAGCAGGGCGGCGAATGGTCGGGGGTAGCCAAAGGGCTCGACAAGAAATACGGGACGCATGACATCCTTGGCGCAATCGTCGCCGCGTCGTGGCCGGAAGGTGATCCGGTGGCGGCGCGGGCTCGTAGCACTGGTACCGATATTTTGACAGGTTCGGCAATGACCCCCGGGCATGCTTCCGTCGAAACGCTGGCGAGCTACGCCGCGGGCGCCCTGCCGGACGGGATGGATCTGCTGGTCCTTGGCCATGTCGCGCGGTGTGGCCGCTGCCGCGCCCTGCTCTCGCGCATCGAGACGCTCTGCGGCGCGCTGCTCGCCGAATGCGCCGAACCCTGCCCCCCGCTCGACTGCGCCCGCGCCCTCGCCCGCCTCGACGCGACCCCTGACGCGACCGCCCGCGAGATGCCCGCCGGCGTGCCCCGCGCGCTGCCGCCCGCGCTGACCGAGGCGCTCGCGGGTCGCGTCCCCGAGGTCGCCTGGCACCCGCTGGCGCCCGGTCTCGACGAATATCGTTTCGAAGACGTTGCCCCGGGCGGGCTTCTGCTGGTGCGCGGCGCGCCCGGTCGACGCGTTCCCGCCCATCGCCACCGCGGTCAGGAAGCGGTTCTCGTGCTTCAGGGCGCGATGGACGACGGAGGTATCGTGCTCCGCGCCGGCGATTTCGCGCTGAACGACGAGGAGGCCCACGCGCCCGAAATCCTGGGCGACGAGCCTTGCGTCTGCCTCATCCTCCTCACCGCCCCGATCGAATTCACCGAGGCCGGCTGAGACGCCCTACGCCGGACGCCGCATCGTCACCTGCGACACGTCCGTCGTGCCGGTGCGAAACGCGGCGGCGCAGGAGGTGAGGTAGAAGTTCCACATCCGCCGGAAACTGTCATCGAAGCCGAGCGGCTGGATCTCGGACCAGGCGGCGTTGAACGTGGCATGCCAGCGCCGGAGCGTCTCCGAGTAGCTCTCGCCGAACTGGAGCGACCCGACCGGGCGCAAGCCCGCCCGTTCGATCTCGCCGCGCAAGGCCGACGGGCTCGGCAGCATGCCGCCCGGAAAGATGTATTTCTGGACGAAATCCACCGTCCTGCGATAGGTCGGGAACAGCACGTCCGGCACGGTGATGACCTGGATCGTCGCCCGCGCGCCCGGCTCCAGCCGCTCGCGCACCGTGTCGAAATAGGCCGGCCAGTATTTCTCGCCCACCGCCTCGAACATCTCGATCGAGGCGATGCCGTCGAACCGGCCCCGCTCCTCGCGATAGTCGCGCATCACGATCTCGACCCTCTCGTTCAGGCCGGCGCGGAACATCCGTTCCCTGGCGAAGCCGTACTGCTCGTGGCTGATGGTCAGGCCGGTTACGCGCGCGCCCCGTTCCTTCGCCGCGTATTCGGCGAAGCCACCCCAGCCGCAGCCGATCTCCAGCAACCGCGCCTCCGGTGTCACGCCGATCCGGTCGCAGACCGAGGCGTATTTCCGGGTCTGCGCGGCGGCCAGATCCTCGACCGGACTGGCGAAGAGCGCCGATGAATAGGTCATCGTCTCGTCGAGCCACCGGCCGTAGAAGGCGTTCCCGAGGTCGTAGTGATAGGAGATGTTCTTGCGCGACTGACGCCGCGTGTTGCGGTTCAGCCAGTGGCGCAGTCGCTGATAGGCTCGCGCGGCCGCGGCCGCCGGATGCGACCGCTTGACCCAGTTCTTGCTCGACAGCAGGACATCGAGCAGCGCCTGCAAATCGGGCGTGTCCCACCAGTCGTCGAGATAGGCCTCGCAGAAACCGAGCTCGCCCTCGCGGGCCACCCGCGAGAAGAGGGCGGGGTTCTTCACGTCGAGCCGCGCGGCCGGGCCGTCCGCGGCCCCCTCGATCCGGAACACCCGCCCGTCGGGCAGCGCGATATCGACCCGGCCGGTCTCAAGTCCCTTCAGCAGTTCGTAGGAGGCGGCGAACCAGGGGGGAAGATCCTTCTGTCCCTTGAGCGTCGCGATGACCCGCATCGTGTTCCCCCGGTGGTCGTCCAAACCCGCACTATGCACCGAATTCGAGCCAACTCAATCCGGCCGTCGCGCCGCGCCACAGGCCTCGAACGCGCGCCGGCGGCCTTCGGCGAGGTCGAGCAGGAAGACGGGTGTCACCGGACCGGCCGTGGCGGCGGCGGTCAGGCCCTCATGATCGGCGAGGCGCCGGTCGCGGCGGAACCGGAAGATGCGCGGGGTCGATCCCTCATGTTTCCACTACGCCGGAAAGGGGTCTTTGGTTCCCGTTCAGAGAACCGCGTCGAGCGCCCGGACCAGCTGGTTGATCTCATCCTCGCTGGTGTAATGCACGAAGCTCACCCGCAGCACGCCATGGGCGGGGTCGATCCCGAGGCCGCGGAGCAGGCGCACCGCGTAGAAATCGCCGCCGCTCGCCATGATACCATGCGGGACCAGCGCCGCCGCCACCTCCGCGCCCGGCCGCGCGAGATGGAGCGCCACGGTCGGCACCCGCCCCTCCGGCCGGTCCGGCCCGATCAGCCGCGCGTCGTTCCGCCCGCGCAGATAGTCGAGCAGCGGCGCGAGCAGCCGCGCCTCGCGCGCGCTCTGCAAGGCCAGCACCCGCCGCGCCCGTTCGACCGGGGGGGCCTCGTCGGTGTGATGATGCGCGTGAACCGCGTCGATATAGTCCACGATGCCGGCGCAGGCGGCGACCTGCGCGTGATCCGGTCCGGCCGGCGTCAGACGCTTGGCGGGTACCTCCGCGTTGAAGAAATGCCCCTGGTTCGGCAGCGCGTCGGCCAGCGCGCGGCGCACGACCATCACCCCCTGGTGCGGCCCATAGGTCTTGTAGGTCGAGAAGAGATAGATGTCGGTCCCGAGCGCCGCGACATCCGGAAGCCCATGCGGCGCGAAGGAAACGCCGTCGACGCAGGTCACCGCGCCGACGGCATGGGCCATGGCGACGATCTCGGCTACCGGATTGATCTCGCCGACGATATTCGAGCAGTGCGGAAAGCACACCAGTCGGACCCGTTCGTCGAGCAGGCCAGCGAGGTCCGCGGGATCGAGATGCCCGCTCACCGGATCGACCGCCCATTCGCGGATTTCGATCCCGGCGTTCTCCAACCGGCGCCAGACACCCGAATTCGCCTCGTGATCCTGGCCGGTGACGACCACCGCGTCGCCGGGCCGCAGCCAGTCGCGGAACGCCTGAGCCAGCACATAGGTGTTCTGGCTGGTCGAGGGGCCGAACATCACCTCGTCGGTCTCGACACCCATCAGCGCGGCGAGTCGCGCCCGCGCCTCGTCCATCCCCTCGCCCGCGATCCGGCTCGCCGCGTAGGGAGCGTAGGGCTGGACCTTCCGCGCGACGTAAGCGCGGTTCAACCGGTCGATCACCTGCCGGCAGGCATAGGAGCCGCCGGCGTTCTCGAAAAAGGCCTGACCGGCGAGGCTCGGCTCCTCGAAGGCCGGGAACTGCGCGCGGACGAAGTCGATATCGAGTTCTGGCACTACGGCACCTCGCAAATGGACGGGCGGACCCTGCCCCAAGCGCCGCCGCCACCGCAAGGCCCGCCATCAAGGCGCCGCCGCCGTTCGAGCCGACACTAAAATTCGTCGCATTCTAGCCATGGGCTTCTTTCGAACGGGACAGCCGGCCCGGTCGATTCAGCGCGATTGCCATCCTCGATCCGTCCGCGAAGGCGGTCGGGTCACTCGCGGCGGAAATAGTCCGAGAAATATTTCAGCATTTTCATTCTGTTACTGGAATTCATCGGTGTGGATCGGACAAAATTGACCGTCGCCGACAGCCCGACCGCCATATCTGTTTCATGGACCGTGTTGGCGTGCGCTTCGGGCGACAAAATTCACGGAACCACAACCATAGATTGATGATTTCGAGAAACTGTGCGAAGCGTGGACCGGACTTCTTTCGCAGCGGCGTTGACCGCCGGATCATGGCGCACGGGACACGGAGGGACGGAACCCATCCGAGGGGGAGAGCTTGGCGATACCGGAAACAGGGCAGGCCGCGCATCGCCAGGCGTCGATGATCTCCACCTTCGCGACCATGTTCCTCGCGGTCGCGGTGATCCTCGGCGCCGGCATCTTCGCCGACCTCGGGACCCGGGACGCGGCGCGGCGGAACCACCGCGCCGAAACCCTCTCCCGGCTCGACACCCACGCCGTCGCCATCGGCGGCGCGCTCCGCGCCGAAACCCGCGACCTCCGCGAGCTCGGCTTCGCTTTCGTCGGCCCGACCGCCGCCGGCGATCTCGCCACCGAGGACTTCGCGGCCGTGGCAAAGCCGCTGGTCGATGGCCCGAACGCGGTGCGCGGCGTCGCCGTCACCCGGGCCGGTGGGTCGAGCTTCGTCCATCCCGACACGCCGGAGATGGCCGCGCTGCTCCGCGTGCCCGACGACGCGCCGCGGGACCGGGCCGGCACGCGCATGGCCGAGGTCGGCGGCCGGCGCATGCTCGTCCTCTGGCTGCCGCTGCGCGAGCCGCTTGCCGAAGGGGCGACCCGCGTCCTCGGCCTCGCGGCCGGGGCGGTCGATTTCACGGCGCTTCTCGCGGACGCGGGTCTGCCCAGTCTCCAGCTTGACCTCGCGATCACGGGGGTCGCGGGCGAACCCGGCGATCAGGCGATCCCGGTCAGTCGTACCGGCCGAAACGTGCTCGCCGCCGATCCGGTGACCGTGCCGCTGACGCTCCTCGACCAGAACTGGACCCTCGCCGCCGTGCCGGCCGCCGGCTGGACCAGCGGCGGCGCCGTCGTCTGGCCGATCTGGCTGCTGACGCTGGTCGCCACCCTGCTCAACGTCGGCCTCGTACTGCGCGCCCGCCATCTCAATGACGAGCGCCAGCGCAACATCGACGCGCTGCGCGATCGCGAGACGCAGCTCGATCGTCTGTCCCGTCGGCTCGGTCTCGCGCTCGACGCATCCAAGGTTGGCGTCTGGGACTATCACATCGACAAGGGCACACTGGTCTGGGACGACCGGATGGACGAGCTCTATGCCCTGCCCGCCGACGGTCGGACTCGCACCTACCACGACTGGAGCGGCGCGCTGCATCCCGACGATCTCGCCCGGGCCGAGGCCGAGTTCGACGAGGCGATCAATGTCACGGGGCGCTACAATTCGGACTACCGCCTGCTGCTGCCGGACCGGACGGTGCGCCACATCCGGGCGATCGGCGCGGTCTATCGCGAAGCGGACGGCACCTCCAAGATCGTCGGCGTGAACTGGGACGTCACCGCAGACGTGCGCCGAAGCTCGGAACTCGAAGCAAAGCGCCGCGAGGCGGAAGCCGCCTCGGTGGCGAAGTCGCAATTCCTCGCCACCATGAGCCACGAGATCCGCACACCGATGAACGGCGTGATCGGCATGCTCGACCTGCTCCTGCGAACCGATCTCGACCCGACCCAGCTCGACCGCGCCCGCGTCGCATCGACCTCGGCCCGCCAACTGCTTTCGCTGCTGAACGACGTGCTCGACTTCTCGAAGCTCGAGGCGAACCGCGTGACGCTCGACCGGACCGACACGGATGTCGCCGCTCTCGCGCGGGACGTGGTGGCGCTGATGTCCGCGACGGCCGAGGAGCGCCAGATCCGGCTGAACGTGCGAGTCGCGCCACGCGTCCCGCGATACCTCGTCTGCGACCCGATGCGTCTGCGCCAGGTGCTGATCAACCTCGTCGGCAACGCGGTGAAATTCACCGAAGTCGGTAGCGTCGAGGTCGAACTCGACCATGTGGCGGGCGAAACGCCCAGCCTCGAGGTCGCCGTGCGCGACAGCGGCGTCGGCATCACCGAAGAGGCCAAGGCGAACCTGTTCCAGCGTTTCGCTCAAGTTGATTCCTCCAGTACCCGCCAGCGCGGCGGCACCGGGCTGGGCCTTGCCATCAGCAAGCAGCTCGTCGAACTGATGGGCGGCGAGATCAGCGTCCAGAGTACTCCGGGCCTCGGCAGCACATTCCGTTTCGGCATTCCCGCCGAGATCGGCGCGGCGCCGCCCGAGGCGTCCGACAAACCGGCGACCGGCCTGTGCGCCGAGACAGCCGGCGCGCGGCCCTCGCGCATCCTCGTCGCCGAGGACAATGCGACCAACCAGCAGGTGCTCGCCGCCTATCTCGCACTGGAAGGGCATGTGGCGCATATCGTCGGCGGCGGCGCCGAGGCGGTGGCCGAGGCGCAGAGTGGCGTCTTCGACCTCGTGCTGATGGATATCCAGATGCCTGGGATGGACGGGATCACCGCCGCGCGCCGCATCCGCGCGCTCGATGGGCCGGTATCGCGGATCCCGATCATCGCGCTGACCGCGAACGCAATGGCCGGTGACAAGGAGACCTATTTCGCCGCCGGCATGACCGACTATGTCGCAAAGCCCGTGTCGGCGGCCGAACTCAGCGCCGCCATCGCGCGCGTCATCGCCCCGTCCCAGTTCACGCCCCCACCACGACCTGTTCCGGGTGGCGCGAAATTGTCGCTCGCCGTCGGCGGGCGAAGGATGGGCGCGCCGAGATCACCCTCCTGATCCGGTTCAGCGCGGCTCGAGAATTTGAATCCGCGCGGTTCCTGTCCACCAGACCCATTCGGGCTGATCGGACGTGGCCCTAGGCCCAGTCGAGGACAGGACCGGCTGGCACGATTCCGGTGGGATTGAGCGCCTTGATCGAATAGTAGCCGCGCTTGATATGGTCGATGCTGACCGTCTCGCGCACCCCGGGCAGCGCCAGGATCCGCCGCGAGTAGGCTTCGAGCCGCGGATAGTCGGCGAGACGCCGGAGGTTGCACTTGAAGATGCCGTGATAGGCGGCGTCGAACCGGACCAGCGTCACGAACAGCCGGATGTCCGCCTCGGTGAAGCGCGCTCCGGTCAGGAAGGGCCCCGCCGCCAGCCGTTGCTCCAGCGCGTCGAGGCTGGCGAAGACGCCCGCCACGGCCTCGTCATAGGCGATCTGGGTCGTGGCGAAGCCCGCTCGATACACACCATTGTTGAGCGTCGGATAGATCTCGGCGTTCAGCGCGTCGATCCTGGCCCGCAGGTCGACGGGATAGAGGTCGATCTCCCCGCTCGCCAGCGCGCCGAAGCCGTCGTTCATCATGCGCAGGATATCGGCGCTTTCATTGTTGACGATGGTCCGCCGCCGCTTGTCCCAGAGCACAGGAACCGTCGCCCGGCCGGAATAGGCCGGATCGGCGCGGGTATATATCTCGTGCATATAGGTCGCGCCGTTGACCATGTCCCGGGTCGATCCCGGATAGTCACCGAAGCGCCAGCCCTGCTCGCCCAGCGCCGGCTCGACGATGGAAACCGGGATGGCTTCGTCGAGGCCCTTCAACGCGCGGCCGATCAGGGTGCGCGACGCCCAGGGGCAGATCAGCGCGACATAGAGATGATAGCGTCCGGCCTCGGCCTCGAACCCGCCGGTGCCCGTCGGACCGGGGGCGCCATCCGGCGTCACCCAGTTCCGAAAGCTCGATACCTGGCGGACAAAGCCGCCCTTCTCGTCCTTCGCCTGGACCGGATGCCAGTCGGTGGTCCATTTTCCGTCCACGAGCACGCTATTTCCTCCATCCGGGTGACGAAGAGTCCGGGCGGGCCGGACCCTTCGAGGGCTCAGCGCGACCGGCCAATCGCCCAGGCGCCGTCGCCGAGCAAGGCCTGAACGATCAACGCGACGGACCAGAAGGCCGGATATTCCCAGCCGCCACCGGCGTTGGAGAAGAAGAATCCGGCCGCGCCATGCACCGTCACGATCGTCCCGAGCAGCACCGGCACCAGCGCCAGCGCGACCCACCGGGTCTGATAACCGACGATCAGCGCGATGCCGCCGAGGAGTTCCATCGCGATCACGACATAGGCGAGAAAGCCCGGCAGGCCGATGCTCTGGAAGAAGCCCGCGGTGCCGGAGGGCGTGAAGACAAAGAGCTTCAGGCTCACATGTGCGAGAAAGAGCAGTCCGAGCGTCACCCGGAGCACGAATGCCGCGAGGTCGGGACGATCGAGCGCGGCGGCGCCGGGAGAATGGAAGGTGGAGGCCATGGATGTGATCCTGTGTGGAGGACGCCGGCGGCGCCGATGACCGCACCCTGCCTCATTTCCTTCTGGATTGTTATTCCGTCGCTTCGCGTTTCACTGATTCCGATTCGGATATAAATCCCTCCGCCGCGAGCGGCCGAAATCGCTCGACCAGAAAATCGACCAGCACGCGCACCTTCGCCGCGAGATGCCGCCCCGGCGGATAGAGCACATAGAGACCATATGGCTCATCGTCATAACTCGCGAACAGGCGGCGCAACCGGCCGGCGCGCAGGCTGTGCGCCACCACGAAATCCGGAAGTTTCGCGAGGCCGAAACCCGCTTCCGCCGCGGCGAGGCTGACGGAAGCGTCGGAGAACCTCAGTCGACCGCTCACCGTGACCGAGAGTTTCGAGCCATCGGGCGCGCGGAACCGCCAGAGCGCCGGATCGCGCGGATTGGTGTCGATGACGCATTCATGGTCGGCGAGCGCGGCGGGCGTTTCCGGGATTCCGGCCCGTTCGAGATAGGCCGGCGCACCGACCACGGCGAGCCGCACATCGGCGAGCTTGCGCGCGATCAGGCTGGCATCCGCCGGCCGCCCGACGCGGATCGCCGCGTCGAACCCCTCCTCCACCAGACTGACCACCCGGTCCGAGAAGCCGACATCGAGTTCGATCGCCGGATACAGCGCGGCGAATTCGAGCAGGATCGGCGCGAGATGACCGACGCCGAAGGTGAGCGGCGCGGTGAGGCGCAGGCGCCCCGACGGCTTGCTCATCGCCTGCTTCACCTGCGCGTCCAGGCTCTCGTATTCGGTCAGGATATCGCGGACCCGCTCGTGATAGGCACGGCCGACCTCGGTCGGCGCCAGCGCGCGCGTCGTCCGGTTGAGCAGCCGGGCACCGAGATCCTGTTCCAGCCGCGCGACCATCTTCGAGGCCTGGCCGGCGCTGGTGCCCAGTCGCTCCGCCGCGCGGGCGAAGCTGCCGAGTTCCATCACCGCCACGAACATCCGGTCGCAATCGAGGCGATCCATCCCGCGCTCCCCTGTCAGGCCTTGACGCGCAATTAGCCCCAATCCTTCGACGCCGACGAGTCCCTGGATGCGCGATGGCCACGCATCGCGCCTGGACCAGACCTGACAAAAGAGTGATGGGGAGCCGATCCAGCTCCCCATTCCGGATAGTCCAGCCACACGGGCGAGTTGCAGGGCTTCGCCCACCGGCGGCTCCGGGCGCGGAGTTCGCGCCGGGTCGACAGGTGCCAGAGACCCGTCCAGTATGGTTTCTTGATCTCGATCATTGGCACGGGTGTCGCCGTCGGCACACTCGCGACCCGGAAACAAGGCAAGGAGAATCCGATGACCGACGCCCCCACGGCGACCAAAACCGTCCTGCCCACCCTGATCGACGCCCAGCGCAAGACGACCGAGCAGTTCGGACGGCTCTGCGAGGAGGGGTTGCGGTTCGCCTCGCTGCGGACCGAGGAAAACAGCCGCGTCCTGCGCGAATTCGCCGCGAGCCACGGCCTGCCCGAACGGGTTTCGGCCTGGACAGACTATATCACCCGCGCGACCCAGCAATATACCGAGGAATTCAAGCTCCTCGCTGCGATCTGCGCGGAACCGGCCAGGGCGCTCATCGGCGAAGAGCCGGCCGTTCTGGCCGACCTCCCGCTGGCGCCCGCGCCTGCCGATCCCGAATCAGCGCTCTCGGAACCGCTCGCGGAAGAGGCCGCCCCCGTCGGGGAAGTCGCGGCGGCCGATTCCGCGCGCGAGGACTGAGCACCCGCGGCGTTGCGTTGGCCGCGAAGGGTGTCCGGCTTCGCGTCATGGCGACGCGGAAGTTCGAACCCCGCCGCGGCGAGCGGGACTTCGCCCGGACCACCGAGCCGCGCGGCACCATGTCGGGCGGCGCGGCTATCGGCCGAAGGTCGTCCGGCATGTCCAGGAAGAGGTGAGGCTGATCCGCGGCTTCATCATCGCGCGGAGGCACCGGCCGAACAGGCCTGAGGTGACGCGCGAACCGGTCGAAGAATGGGACCGGGACCGGGCCCACATCAAGTTCCCGGAGAGGATAGAAATCTTCTCAATCTCCTCCCGGATCCCGAGGCATTCCGGTCGAAGGGCCTCGTCGTGCGTCAGACCCGGCAGAGGTGGGGAGCCATGTCACCGGCCGGTCGCCCGCGGCTCAATCGCCGCCTGGTCCCTGCCCCCATGGACGCCATCGACTACGTCACCCACGAGCCCTGTCACATCCCGGAACCGCGCCGGAGCTTGCGCAAGTCAAGGCATGCGGTAGGGTGCGACGCAATCGAACCTTGCGAGTTGATTTCCCCGGCGCGGCGAAACAGGTCGCGGCGGCCCCCGGCGGCTCATGAGCCTCGCCGCGCGGAGTGAGGCAATGGACGACGATCTTCTCGCGCAGGGCCGCCCGGGCGACCGCCGGGGAGAGGCGCGGTTCATGGTTCTGGCCCTGCTGGCCGGGTCGATCACGGGTCTTGTCGGCCCGCTTTTCCACAAGGCGATCGACCGCGCCGTCGGGTGGCCGGACTGGCTCGCCCTCCGGCTCGACGGCTGGGCGCTGGTCTGCGCGGCGGCCGGGATCGCCATGACCGGCGCGGTGATCGCGGTCGCCATCGTCCGCGGGTTCGCGCCGGAGGCCGGGGGCAGCGGCGTGCAGGAGATCGAGGGCGCCATGGAGGGCCTGCGCGAGGTGCGCTGGCGGCGCGTCCTGCCGGTGAAATTCGTCGCCGGCGTGATCGCCATCGGCTCGGGCCTGGTGCTCGGGCGGGAGGGGCCGACGATCCATATCGGCGCCTCGGCCTCGGCGGCGGTGGCCGAGACCTTCCGCACGAGCGAGCTGGAGCGGCGGGGGTTGCTCGCCTCGGGCGCGGCGGCGGGGCTCGCCTGCGCGTTCAACGCGCCGCTCGCCTCGGTGCTTTTCGTCATCGAGGAGACCCACAAGGAGTTCCCCTATACTTTCCGCACCTATCTCGGGGTGATCCTCGCCACGATCGCCTCGACGGTGGTGACCGAGATCATGGGCGGCACACGGCCCGACCTGCCGCTCGCGGCGAGCGCCGCGCCGCTCGTCTTCCTGCCGGCCTTCCTGCTGCTCGGGATCCTGATCGGGGTGGTCGGACGCGTGCTCAACGCCGCCATCCTCCACGCGGTCGCCTTCGCTGCCTGGAGCCAGCGGCGGCTGCCCTACGCCTATCCCGCCGTCGTGGGGGCCGCGGTCGGCGCGCTGTTCATCCTGCTGCCGCGGGCGGTGACGGGAGGCGAGGACGTGATCCCGCGGCTCGTGGCCTCGAATCCCGGGCTGACCGTGCTGCTCGGGCTCGGGGCGATCCGCTTCATCACCATGGTGGGCAGCTATTCGAGCGGCGTTCCGGGCGGGATCTTCGCACCGATCCTGTCGCTGGCGGTCTGCCTCGGCCTCGCGTTCGGAGAGGGCGCGCGCTTGCTCGCCCCGGCGGCCGGCTTCGACGCCACGGCCTTCGCCATCGTCGCCATGGGCGCGCTCTTCACCGCATCGGTGCGGGCGCCGATCGTCGGCGTCGCCCTGACCCTGGAGCTGACCGGGTCCTACGCCCTCGCGCTGCCGCTGATGGTCGCCTGCTTCGCCGCGGACCTGACCGCGCAGTGGTGCGGCGGACGGCCGATCTACACCCAGCTTCTGGAGCGCACCCTGGCGCAGGCCGGCGTCCAGGCGCCGCCGCGCCCGCGCTCGGAAGATACGGGGCTGGCATGACGGGGGACGTCACAGGCGGCGGCGATCCTCGTATGCGCCGAGGCCGGAGCGCTCGCCCGCGGGCCGCGCGCCGCCGCCCACGCCACCGAGCGCCGAGAGCCGGAGCGCCAGCTCCGCCTGGCGGTGGCAGAGGAGCGCCGGTTGGAGTGGCGCCTGTTCCGGCTCTGGAACTTTTCACGCGAGCCGAAGGCGTTCAAACTGCGCCCGCCGCTCGATGCTCATGTCTCGCTGACCGCGATGAGCTTTCAGGCGAGTTTTCACTGAACCTCCGTCGAACACCCGCTCCGGCTGTTCGCCCCATGGCAGGGCTGCCACATCGGTCAGTTTCGTCAGGGTCACGGCGGACGCCTCGCGCTTGTAGACCAAGCGCTTGGATTCCGCCGGACCTTGACGGGGTCCCGCGCGGCCCGGCGGAATCCAGCGTGGTGGCGTCCACCTCCGGGTACCCGGGCCGATTCCGTCAGCGCGGGAGGAGCGCGCCAGCGTCCCGCGCAAGCTCCCTGGTGAGTTGCCCGGCGGAGACCGCTCGTCCGAAGCTGGCGGACTGACCGGCCCAGAGCGACATGAACTCGCCCGAGCCGGCCGGCTCGGTGGCTGCGCGAAGTGGCGCAAGGGCGCCGCCGGCCAGCGGAAAGGCCGGAGCCAGCGGGGCCATCGGTCCGACCTCGCGGACGATGCGGTTGACGAAGCCGCGCGCCGGCCGGCCGGTGAAGACGTTGGTCAGGGCGGTCTCGCGCGCATCGGCCGCCAGCAGAGCGCGCCGATGCGGCGCGGCAATCATCGACTCCGGGCAGAACAGGTAGGCCGTGCCGATCTGCGCGGCGGCGGCGCCGAGCATGAAGGCGGCGGCGATGCCGCGGCCGTCGCCGATGCCGCCGGCGGCGATGACGGGCACCTTCACCGCGTCCGCCACCTGCGGAACGAGGGAGAAGGTACCGACCTGGGTCGCGATGTCCTCGGTCAGGAACATGCCGCGATGTCCGCCCGCTTCCGCCCCCTGGGCGATGACGGCATCGCATCCTTCCGACTCCAGCCAGCGCGCCTCGGCCACCGTCGTCGCGGAGGAGACGATCTTCGCGCCGGTTGCGACGACGCGGTCGAGCAGGCGCCGCTCGGGCAGGCCGAAGTGGAAGCTGACGACCTCGGGACGGAATTCCTCGACGAGACCGCAGAACGCGTCGTCGAACGGGGCACGGGACGAGGCGGGTATCGGCGCCTCCGGATCGAGGCCGAACTCCCGATAGTAGGGTTCCAGCCGGCGACGCCACGCCGCTTCCCGCCCGGGATCCATGTCGGGGGTCCGATGGCAGAAGAAGTTCATGTTGATCGGCTTGGCCGTCCTCTGGCGAAAGAGCTGCGTCTGGTCGCGGAGCTGATCCGGGCTGAGCAGCGCGCACGGCAGAGATCCGAGGCCGCCTGCCTCGGCGACCGCGACAGCCAGATCGGCGAGCCCGGCGCCGGCCATGGGTGCCTGGATGATGGGAAGCTCGATGCCGAACAGATCGAGGATTCGGCCGTCTGGCCACATGACGCAGTCCTCCGGGTTCTCCGCCTGGTCTCACCGACGATCGCCGATTTGACGGCCATCGGAAAGCCTGTCGATGCTTCCCACGCGCGTCGGCGTTCCGCGCCCCCCGTAGCGGATCTCGTCAGGATCGACCATGACCCTGAGCTTCGCTCTGGGGCGCATCGAGCGCTGGGTGGCGGATCATGGCCGGCATGGCCGAGGAACACCTCGGGGAGCGGCGGCGGCCGGGCGGTCAGGAGCCTTGGCATGACCCGCGGAAAGGGTGGCTCGTCAGCGTTGCCAGAAGCTCCGGTGCGGGGCGAGGAGCTCGTCTTCGACCTCGGCGACCGGGCCAATGACCTCGATCGGCTTCTGGCCGGAGGCGAGGATCGTCCGCGCCGGGAGGTTCAATGTCGGGTTGCCGGCGTGGTCGCCGGTTTCCGCGAGGAGCTTCGTCTCCTCGAAGCCATAGACCAAGCGGCCGATATTCGCCCAATAGAGCGTACCGGTGCACATGGCACAGGGCTCACCGGTCGAGACCAGCGTGCAGGTCCACAGGAAATCCGCTGGATAGGCCGCCGCGGCGCGCCGGCTGAGTTCGGTCTCGGCGTGACGCAGCGTGTCGATATTGCCCTGACGCATGAGGATGCGGTTGTCGGGCCCGACCAGCACGGCGCCGAAGGGATGATGCCCATGCGCCGCCGCCTCGCGCGCGACTTCACCGGCGACGAGGAGGTGAGCTATCATCTCGGCGCGGGTCATGGTCGGTCGCGCTCCTGTGCGTCGTGAACGACGCTGCGAACAACTCGGCTGGATTCAGATGTCACTGTTCGTGCCGTAGAGTGCGACGAAACACATCGAAAAGCACCCCTGGTAGCGCCTGCCGCGTCATCTTTCCCACCTAAACGTCCGACGCGCCTGTGGCCCGCGCCGCTTTCGATCCCTCGATCATCGTGAAAGGTTCGGCGAGAGCCACGCTGGGAACGAGCCGATGAAGCTCGTCCAGGGCGGAACAGACGTCATACCGCGCCGCGTTCTGACACGCCCCGCCTCATCTCATGTTGATCAGCCGGTGAGCGCCGCGATCGCCAGGTCGTTGATGACCAGCAATCTCTTCGGATGGGCGAAGCCCTCAACCAGTCCGGCCGACAGGAAGATCACCGTGAGGTCGCGGGCAGGATCATACATCCAGCCGGTCGAACCACCACCGACGGCGACGAGCGCGCCCGGCGAAGCCGTGGAACCCGCGGGACTGAAGATGTCGCCTTCGCCGCGGGTATAGCCGAGATCGGAAGAGCGTCGTGTAGGGAAAGAGTGTCTTCGCCTGTGTAGA
>NZ_CALAGI010000054.1 GCF_937891315.1 uncultured Amaricoccus sp.
CGCTGCTTTTCCATGCGTTGCGCAATGCGATGATCCCGGTCCTGACCATCATCGGCCTGCAATTCTCGTTCCTGCTGGCCGGCGCGATCATCATCGAGCAGGTGTTCTTTCTGCCCGGACTCGGCCGGCTCGTCTTTCAGGCGATCAGCCAGCGCGATCTCGTCGTCGTGCAGTCCGTCGTCATGCTGCTCGTCTGCGCCGTGATCCTGGTCACTTTCGTCGTCGATCTCGCCTATGCGCTGGTCGATCCGCGGCTTCGGCGGCGCTGATGCGCGCGCTCCTCCTCGGCGCGGCGCTCTGCGGCGTATTCGCGATCCTCGCGCTCGTCTCGCTGGTCTGGACGCCCTACGACGTCGCCATGCTCGACATCGCGGCCAAGCTGCGGCCACCGTCGGCCGCGCACTGGCTCGGCACCGACCACTATGGCCGCGACGTGCTCTCGATGATCATGGTCGGCGCCCGGGTCTCGCTCGCCGTCGCGCTGGTCGCGGTCGGCATCGGCATGGGGTTCGGCGTGCCGCTCGGCCTGATCGCGGCCGCCCGTCACGGCGGCTGGCTCGACGAGATCATCATGCGGGCGAACGATCTCGTCTTCGCCTTTCCGGCGCTGCTGATCGCCATCATGATCACGGCGGTCTTCGGCCCCTCGGCGCTGAATGCGATCCTCGCCATCGGCGTCTTCAATGTGCCGGTGTTCGCTCGCCTGACCCGCGGCGCGGCGCTCAGCCTCTGGACCCGCGACTTCGTGCTGGCCGCGCGCGTCGCCGGCAAGGGGCGGACACGGATCTCGCTCGAACATATCCTGCCGAACCTCGCCAGCCTGCTGATCGTGCAGGGCACCATCCAGTTTTCGCTCGGCATCCTCGCCGAGGCGGCGCTCGCCTATGTCGGGCTCGGCGCGCAGCCGCCGACGCCGTCCTGGGGGCGGATGCTGGCCGAGAGCCAGACGATGATCGCCTTCGCGCCCCGCCTCGCCCTGGTGCCGGGCCTCGCCATCGTGCTCACTGTGCTCGGGCTCAACCTGCTCGGCGATGGGCTGCGCGACCTGCTCGACCCGCGCCTGCGACGAGCGCGGGCATGAGCCTGCTGCGCGTCGAGGCGCTGTCACTCACGATTCGCGGTCTACCGATCCTCCGCGAGGTGGAACTCGGCCTCGGCGCGGGCGAGGTGCTCGGCATCGTCGGCGAGAGCGGCTCGGGCAAGTCGATGACCGCGCAGGCGATCATGGGCCTGCTCCCCGCGGGATCGGAGGTCGCCGGCCGCGTCCTGCTGGATGGCGCGGAACTTCCGACGCGCTCGGACCGGGCGATGCGCGCGATCCGCGGCCGCGACATCGGCATGATCTTTCAGGAGCCGATGACCGCGCTCAATCCCCTGCACACGATCGGCGATCAGGTGGCGGAGACGGCGCGCATCCATGGCGGGATCGGCCGCGCCGGGGCGCGCGACATCGCCCGGGCGACGCTGGCGCGCGTCGGCCTGCCGGAGGAGCGCTTCCCGCTGTCGCGCTATCCGCACGAACTGTCCGGCGGCCAGCGGCAGCGCGTCGGCATCGCCATGGCGATCGCGCTGCGCCCCAAGCTGCTGATCGCCGACGAGCCGACGACCGCGCTCGACGTGACGACGCAAGCGCTGGTGCTGGAACTTCTGGCCCGGCTGGTGCGCGAGGATGGCATGGGCTGCCTGCTCATCACCCACGATCTCGCCGTGGTGTCCGGTCTGGCCGATCGCCTCGCCATCATGACCGAGGGGCGTGTGGTCGAGGCGGGGCCGACGTCCGAGGTCCTGCGCGAGCGGCGCCATCCCTATACGCGGGCGCTGTTCGCCGCCTCGGCCCACCGGCCGGCGCGGCCCCGGCGCGAGCCGGGTCCGCCGCTGCTCGAAGTGACCGAGCTAACGCGGGACTATCCAGCGCACCGCGGCCTCTTCGCGGCGCCCGGCGTGTTCCGCGCGGTCGACCGGGTCAGCTTCACCCTCCACCGGGGCGAGAGCCTCGGCCTCGTGGGCGAGAGCGGCTGCGGCAAATCGACCCTCGTCCGGGCGATCCTCGGGCTCGAACCGACGCAGGGCGGCTCCGTCCGCCTCGACGGCGCGGCGGTGACGGCGCACGCCCCGCGCGCGACGCGGGCGCGGATGCAGGCGGTGTTCCAGGACCCCTATGGCAGCTTCAATCCGCGCCATCGGGCCGCGCGGCTGATCACCGAGCCGTTCCACCTGCTCGATCACCCGCCCACCGGCGCGGCCCGGCGCGCGGCGGTGGAGCAGGCGCTGACCGATGTCGGCTTGCGGCCCGAGGACGCGGAAAAATACATCCACGAATTCTCCGGTGGCCAGCGCCAGCGGCTCACCATCGCCCGGGCGCTGATCATCCGACCGGATCTCATCATCCTCGACGAGGCGGTCTCGGCGCTCGACGTGCGGGTGCGGGCGCGGGTGCTCGACCTTCTGGCCGACCTTTCGGCGCGCTACGCGGTGAGCTATCTTTTCGTCAGCCACGACCTCGGCGTCGTGCGGGCAATCACGGATCGGGTCATGGTGATGAAGGCGGGCGAGATCGTCGAGACCGGACCGACCGAGGCGGTGTTCACCGCGCCGCGCCATCCCTATACGCGCGCGCTGCTCGCCGCCTCGCCGGTGCTGGAGATCCCGGCATGACCACGTCGGGGCGTTGCCTGATCGGCGGGACATTGCGCGCGCCGGCTTCGGGCGAGACCTTCGCCGCGTTCGATCCCTCCGACGGGACCGAGATGGGCCGTGTCGCGCGGGGCGCCGCCGCCGATATCGACGCCGCCGTCGCCTCCGCCCGCCGCGCCTTCGCCGGGGCCTGGGGTCGAGCCACGGCGGCGGAGCGGGGCCGGCTTCTCGCCCGTCTGGGGCGCGTGGTCGAGGACCGGGCGGAATCGCTGGCCCTGACCGAGGCGCGCGACGTCGGCAAGCCGCTGACCCAGGCCCGCGACGATGTCCGCGCCCTGGCGCGCTACCTCGAATTCTACGGCGGCGCGGCCGACAAGCTGCGTGGCGAGACCATTCCCTATCTCGATGGCTATACCGTCTATACCCTGCGCGAGCCGCATGGGGTGACCGGCCATATCATCCCCTGGAACTACCCGCTGCAGATCATCGGCCGCTCGGTGGTCGCCGCGCTCGCCGCCGGCAATGCCTGCGTGCTGAAGCCGGCGGAGGAGGCGAGTTTCGGCGCGCTCGCCTTCGCCGAGCTCGCGCTCGAGACCGGCCTGCCGCCCGGCGCGCTCAATGTCGTACCCGGCACCGGGGCGGAGGCGGGCGCGGCGCTCGCCGGTCACGCGGGTGTCGATCATGTCTCCTTCACCGGGTCGGTCGCGGCGGGGCGGCTGGTCCAGACCGCCGCGGCCGCCCATGTCCGCCCGGTGACGCTGGAGCTTGGTGGCAAGTCGCCGCAGCTCGTCTTCGCCGACGCCGATCTCGGGGCCGCGCTCAGCTTTCTCGTCAATCCCGGCATCCGGAACGCCGGCCAGACCTGTTCCGCCGCCGCGCGGATCCTGGTCCAGCGCCCGCTCTATGAGCAGGTGGTCGCCGCGATGGGCGCGCGTTACGACGCGCTGGTCGTCGGTCCCGCGCTGGCCGACCGTGATCTCGGGCCGTTGATCTCGTCGCGGCGCAAGGCGGCGGTCGAGGATTATCTCGCCCGCGGCGCCGACCTGCGCGTCGCCGGGCGCGGCCGGGTCGAAGCCGATGCGCCGCCCGGCGGGCATTATGTCGCGCCGGTGCTCTTCGCCGACGCGCCGCCGGATCACGTTCTGGCGCGCGAGGAGATTTTCGGCCCCGTTCAGGTGGTGATGCCCTTCGAGGACGAGGAGGAGGCGGTCGCCATCGCCAACGGCACGGACTACGGCCTCGTCGCCTCGGTCTGGACCCGCGACGGTTCGCGCGCCCTTCGCCTCGCGCGGCGGCTGCGCGCGGGGCAGGTGTTCCTCAACAACTACGGCGCGGGCGGCGGGGTCGAGCTGCCGTTCGGCGGCGTCGGCCTGTCCGGCCATGGCCGCGAGAAGGGCTTCGAGGCCCTGTACGGTTTCACCCGCCTGAAGACCGTCGCCGCCCGGCACGGCTGACGAAAGGAGCGCGCGCATGCGACTGGAGGGCAAGACCGCCCTGATCACTGGCGGGGCCTCCGGCTTCGGCGCCGGCATCGCGCGGAAGTTCGAGGCCGAGGGCGCGCGGGTGATGATCGCCGATATCGACCCCGAGGCGGTCGAGGCCATGGCCGGCGTGCTCGGCGTCGCGTCGGTGGTCGCCGACGTGTCGCGGGACGACGGCGTCGCGCACATGGCGCTGGCGGCGCAGGCCGCGCTGGGGCCGCTCGACATCCTCGTCAACAACGCCGGCGTCACGCATTTGCCCGCCGCGCTCGAGGAGGTGACCGAGGAGGATTTCGACCGGGTGCTGCGGGTGAATGCGAAGTCGGTCTATCTCACCGCCCGCCACCTCGTTCCCGCGATGAAGGCGCGGCGCGCCGGGGTGATCCTCAACATGGCCTCGACCGCCGCGCTCAGCCCGCGGCCGCGGCTGAGCTGGTACAACGCCTCCAAGGGCTGGATGGTCACGGCGACCAAGGGCATGGCGGTCGAGCTCGCGCCCTTCGGCGTCCGGGTGAACGCGCTTTGCCCGGTCGCGGGCGAGACGCCGCTGCTCAAGTCCTTCCTCGGCGAGGACACGCCCGCGACGCGGGCGAAGTTCCTCGCGACGATCCCGCTCGGCCGCTTCTCGACGCCGCAGGATCTCGGCAACGCCGCCGCCTTCCTCTGTTCCGACGAGGCGGCGATGCTGACCGGCGTCGCGCTCGAGGTCGATGGCGGGCGCTGCGTATGAGCGCGCGTGTCGGGCGGCCGGGGCCTCGGAACCTGATCACCGACGTCGCCGGCCTCCGGGTCGGCAATGCCTCGGAGCCCATGCTGAAATCCGGCGCCACCGTGCTGACCGCGGACGCGCCCTTCGTCGCGGCCGTCGACGTGCGCGGCGGCGCGCCCGGTACGCGCGAGACGGATCTGCTCGAGCCCGGCCGGCTGGTCGAGGCGGTGGATGCGATCGTGCTCTCCGGCGGCTCGGCCTTCGGGCTCGACGCGGCCTCGGGCGTCGTCGACCGGTTGCGCGCGCTCGGCCGGGGGTATCGCGTCGGCCCGGCGGTGGTGCCGATCGTGCCGGCGGCGATCCTGTTCGACCTCCTGAACGGCGGCGACAAGGATTGGCGCGACAACCCCTATCGCGCGCTCGGCGCCGCCGCCTTCGACGCCGCGACGGAGAGCTTCGCGATCGGATCGGTGGGCGCGGGGACCGGGGCGATGACCGCGACGGTGATGGGCGGGCTCGGCTCGGCCTCGCTGATCACGCCGGACGGGGCGACGGTCGGGGCGCTGGTCGCGGTCAATTCCTTCGGCGCGGTGACGCGGCCCGGTGGCCGCGGCTTCTGGGCCGCGCCGTTCGAGATCGGCGACGAGTTCGGCGGGCTGCCGCCGCGTGCCGAGCGGGTGGCGCCGACATTTCCCGGCCCGGAAGGGACCGGCCCTGCCAACCCGCGCGGCAATACCACGATCGCGATCGTCGCCACCGACGCCACGCTCGACAAGGCCGGAGCCCGGCGGATGGCGGCGGCGGCGCAGGACGGCATGGCCCTCGCGATCCATCCCGCGCATACACCCTTCGACGGCGATCTCATCTTCGGCGTCGCCACCGGCGCCCGCGTCCTCGGGCCCGACCCGGCGCTCGGACTCGTGGCCCTCGGTCAGGCCGCCGCGCTCTGCCTCGCCCGCGCAATCGCACGGGCCGCCTACGCCGCGCGGCCGGCGGCCGGCGATCCGATGCCCTGCTGGTCTCAGCTCGCCGATTGAGCCGGGTTCTCCGTCTCGGTTCGCGCGGGGCGGAGGGCACGTTCGACGTGGGTGGTGACGCGGCCGTCGAGGGAGGTGACGAGCTTGACCACCTTGCGGTCCTGGAAGGCGCCGAGCTGTCCGGTGGCGAGCAGGGCGACGCGGCCGCCTGGCTGGCGGATCGAGAGCTGGATCTCGTCGGTCGCCTGACGCGGGATCTCGATCATCTGGCCAACCCGCAGGTCACGCAGGGCCGAGACGCTGAGCGCCTGACGGTGCAGCACGGCGTCGACCGCCACGGGCGCGGCGGCGGCGGTCCGGCGCATCAGTGATTTCCACAGGTCGTTCGGTCGATCCTTCGCCGCCCGCGCGTCGAGTTCGCGGATCGAGGCGCGGATCACGTCGAGCGCCGACAGCGGCAGGATGAGCGACAGGCCACCCTCGCGCCCCCCCTCGCCGAGGCGGAGCGAGACATCGAACACCAGCACGTCGATATAGTCCGGCCCGAGCCGCATCTGCGAGAGATTCTGCCGCTGGTCGCGGATATGGAGCGCCTTGGTCAAGGGGCGACCGAGGCTCGCGCCGATCGCCTGCGCGA
>NZ_CALAGI010000055.1 GCF_937891315.1 uncultured Amaricoccus sp.
CGCCGGAAAGCTTGCGGGTCAGCGGCCAGATCCGGATCAGCCAGAGCCCGAGCGGTCTCTGCCAGGCCGGCAGGTGGCGCCGGGCCAGCGTGACCCGGGCCTTGAGCTTCAGGATGTCGCGCGCGGCCCGGGGCGCCGAGCCGCCGCCGAAATGGACGATCTCGGCCTCGGGCGTCAGCCGTGGCCGGGCGAGCCCGAGATCCCGGGCGCGCCGGCAGAGGTCGGTCTCCTCGCCATACATCACGAAGCTGAGGTCGAAACCTCCGAGCCTTTGCCAGAGGTCGCGGCGGATGAGGAGAAAGCAGCCCATGATGGTGCCGACGTCGCGCTCGCTGTCGCGCTGCCAGCCGCCGTAATATTCCGGATTGAAGAAGGCGCTGCGCCGGAACAGCAGCGACAGGCCGGTGGTGCGGCAGAAGATGCTCCAGAGCGTCTGGTCGCCGAAGGCGCAGGAAGGATCGAGCGTCAGGTCGCCCTTCAGTGTGCGTCCGCCCCAGATGCCGGCCGAAGGCTGGCGGCGCGCGAAGGCGACGAGCTTGTCGATCGCCCCGTCGAGCACCAGAGTGTCCGGATTGAGCAGCAGCAGATACTCGCCCCGCGCCTGTTCCGCCGCGATATTGTTGCCCTTGGCGAAACCGTGGTTCTCGGCGCTCGCGATCAGCCGGACCTCGGGAAAGGCCTCGGCGACGGCGGCGGCCGAGCCGTCGGGCGAGACATTGTCGAGCAGGATCACCTCGTGCGGCGCGCGCGTCTCGGCCGCGATCGAGCGCAGGCAGTCGAGCGTCATCGCCCTGGTGTTGTAGCTGACGACGATGATCGAGACGACGGGCCGCGCCTCGGCCGCGCCGGAGTCCGAGGCGGAGTCCGGGGCGGGGTCCGATGCCACCGGGGGGGCGGAGGAGGGCAGGGGGCTCTGGTCGGTCATCTTTATTCGGGCACGAAACGGTGGAGGCGGTCGAGGCTCGCGCCGAGAAAGCGCGTGAGCCGCGCGTCCGCCGCCGCCACGCCCGCCGCGTCGATCGGGGTGATGACGCGCACCAGGCCGCCGTCGGTGCGGCCGCGGGTCACGCCGTCGGCGAAGGTCTGGAACTTCGCCGCGAATTCGCTGGTCAGCCGCCGGCCGCGACCCTCGAACCAGTAATAGACCAGCTGCTTCTCCAGCCCCTTCTGGATGATCGCCCGGTTCAGCCGGACGGTTTCCCCCGCCGGCAGGGTGACCGTCGTCGGTTCGATCGAGAACACTTCCCAGCCGCCGGCGGGCAGGCAGACCTCGGGCGAATGGATGGCCTCGCCCTCGGTCTGGCTGAGATAATAGGAGAGAAAGAGGTCGACCGGCTCGGCCTCGGCCGGGTCGTGGTACCAGGCGGCGAGATAGTCGTCGGCGCCGAGATTGCGCTCGACCGCCGGGTCGAGCGCCACGCGCGTGCCGGACCAGCCGCCGATCTGGTTCGGAAAGAGCGCGAAGGGATCGCGCGCCGGCGGCGCGGGCGCGGCGTGGGGCGCGAGCGCCCAGGCCGCCGACAAAGCGGTGGTCAGCAGCGCCGCGGCGATCAGCCCGCGCGAGGGCGAGATGGTCAGCACCCGGGCGAGTTGCTCCCGCAGGCCGGAGAAATCGAGATCGATCGCCTCGGCGAGCGGCCGGCGGTCGCCCGAGAGCCGCCGCAGCGCCACCGCCAGCGCGAACAGCAGCCCGACGCAGCCGAGGAAGATGATCCAGCCCTCGAAGAAATGCAGGAAGCCCTCGGCCTGGGCGATGCCGTGGCGATCGACCAGAAAGCCGATCATGCCGATGCGCAGCGCGTTCATCAGCACCGCGAGTGGCGCGGCGGCGACGAGCAGCGCCAGCCGGTGCCAGAGCGGCCCCCGGTAGAGCACCGCGAAGACATAGGAGAAGCTCATGATCGGGAAGAGATAGCGCAGGCCCGAGCAGGCCTCGGCCACCTGCAGCTTGTAGACCCCGAGGTCGATGATGTTGCCGTCGAGGAACACCGGCGCGCCGGTCAGCGCCACCAGCCAGACGCCGATCTCCGAGGACAGGAACTGCAGGTTGGTATTGAGCTTCCAGTAGAGGAACTGCGGCAGCGGCAGCATGAAGACGAGATGCAGCACCGAGGGCCAGAACACCACGCCGCGCCGCGCGCCGTAGCAGGTGAGGATCAGCCCGAAGATCCAGAGGATCAGCGCGTAGAACACCAGATCGTCGATCCGCGCCAGATTGCCGAGCAGCGCGAGCAGCAGCGCCCCGCCGAGGACGAGCACGCCGGGCGTCCGATCGGTGACCGGCGCCGCCGGCGGCGGCACCGCCTTCATCTCGCGCAGATACATGTAGAAGGAGAGCAGGGGGATGATCGGCCCGTGGCTGTATTCCGGCCGCGCCCAGGCCGAGGCGAGCCCGGTCAGCCCGAACCAGAACAGCGGCAGCGCCGCCAGCAAGCAGAGCGTGAACCAGAACAGTCCGGCGGGATCGAAGGCGAGGGCGCCGCCGTTTCCGATGGCGCCGTTTCTGATGGCCTCCCGCGTCGAAACCGACATGACGAACCCTTGGACGAACTCTTGTACGCGACAGGGACGAGGGCGAGGTCCGGCCGCCGTCCGCGCCGGAATTTAGGGGAAAAGCCGGGCGAAAACGAGAGGAAACCGGCGTCGGCGTAAATTTCCGCCGCCGCCGTTGCCCTCGCCGTCGCTCGAGGCGCCAGGGTGGGGATGGCGGATGGAGGATGGAAGGGGGCCGGGGCGTCGTTCGGCGCGCCATGGGGCGGCCTCCGGCCCGCGATGCCTCCCGCGATCGGGCATGATCGCGGTGCGATATCGGGCCCGCGCGATTCCAGACGGCGGGTTAAAAATAGGAATTATCCTTGTTTTTCATGAGCGATAGGCGGTTTTCCTCCTATACCCTCCAGGCCCGCCACGCGCGCGCGTTTCCCGAAGAAGATGCGCTATCCTTCCTTCAGGGAAGAGGAGGGGTGTCGCGAACCGAAGAGGACGGAGCATGAATTCGGCGGTACTGAGTACGGATTTCGTCGTCGCCGGATCATCGGCCAAACCAGCGGACGCCGCTTGCGCCCAATCATTCGATATCAGCCGGTCGCTCGAGCCGGTGCGACGCTGGCGCATTCACATCGGCGCCCATGAGACCGCCACGCCGCGTCTGCAGCGGTCGCTCGCGGCGCTGCGGTCCGAGCTCGCCACCCGCGGCGTCGATGGCATCCCCCGCGCCGTCGGTTTCGCCGAGGCGCTGCTGAACCGCCCGCTCGGCGCACGGCTGCTGCCGCTCGGGGGCTCGCTGATCGCCTCCCGGGTCGCGCGGGGGATCGCCGCCCCGCTCGAAGCGCTGCGCCGCGGCCCCGGCACGCTCGTCCTCAGCGAGGACCGACTGCTCGGCAGCCCGCGCCGGGTCTTCTCCGAGCCGTTCTATCCGATGGCAGAGCAGGCGGCCCAGACTCTCGCCACCCTCGCGGGCGGCGGGGACGGAGCGGAAGTGACGCTGTTTCTCTCCGTCCGCGGCTTCCAGGACCATCTGCCGGCGATCTATGCCCGCGAGCTTCGCGCCTTGCCGCCGCCGGCCGGCGGCTTCGAGGCGATCAAGCGGCGGGTGCTCGCCCGGCCGCCGAGCTGGTTCGACCTGGTCCGGCGCCTGCGCGCCGCCGCGCCGGGGGTGTCGCTCCGGGTCTGGCGGCACGAGGATCACGCCGCGCATTCCGAGGCGATCCTCTCGGCCTTCGTCGGCTGCGACGCGGGGACATCGGCGCCGCCTCTCGCCGAGGCCGCGCCCGACGACTGGCCACCGCCGATCGAGGCGATCCGCGAGGCCGAGGCGCTGCCGGCCGATCTCGCCCAACCGGCGCGCCGCGCTCTCGTCGACGAGATTTTCGCCGCCGCCGGGCCGGGGACGCCGTTCCGTCCCTTCTCGGCGGCCGAGCGCGGCGCCTTCGAAGCCGCCTACGCCGCCGATCTCGACCGGATCGCGGCGCTCGATCCCCGGATCCTGATCCGGCCCTGAGATCCGTGGCCCAAGATCCGGGCCTGACCTGGCCGGAAAGCCATGCGGCAAGAGCCCCGGGTGAAGCCCGGGGCTTCCTCTGGCGGGACCCTTCTCAGGGGCGGGTTTCGAAGCTCTTGCCGATCTGGACGAACACCGCGTTGCTCGAAGCGTCGGTCGGCTCCTCGCTGCGCGTACGGTAGCTGTAGCCGATATCGGCGTCGATCGTGCTGGTGATCGCGTGGCTGTAGGTCGCGGTGAAATCCGTGCGGTTGATGTCGGGATCGAGCGGGCCCGGACCATCGTCGACATCGACCTGGGTGGCATAGCGGAAGTCGAAGCCGATGCTCGAGACCGAGGTCAGCTCGCGGGTCAGCCCGATGCCGAGGCCGGTGACCCGGGCCTCGTCCGAGCCGCCCGAGGTGCCGGTATAATTCTGGAACACCCGCCCGATCACCCGGCCGCGCGGCAGGGTATAGACCGCGCGCACCGTGCCGGAGAGCCGGGTGGTCGGCGCCGCCGAGCTCCATTCGCCCTCGCCGCTGAAGACGAGCTCCTCGGTGGTATAGGAGAACTCGCCGGTGATCCCCGGCCCGTTGTTGCTCTCGGTGGTCTCGAGCGCGTCGTTCACCAGATCCTTGCGCTGGCGGTCGGCGTAATTGACGCCGAGCCCGAGGCTGGTGTTCACATCCGGCGTATAGACCACGCCCGCGCCGACCGAGGCGCGGCGCAGCTCGGTCTGGTCGCTGTTGTCGGCGTTGTAATAGAGATAGTCGCCGGTGACCCGGCTCGCCAGGATCGGATTGAACTGCAGGTTCCAGGCCGCCTGGCCTTCGAGCGTGCTGCGCGGCACCTGGTCCGGCGTCACGTCGGTATAATCGACCTGGCTGCCGATGAAGCGCAACTCGTAGCTGCTCGGGGTCGAGGTGCCGAAGGCGACGCCGATATTGGCGTCGTAGCGCATCTCGCGCGTGTTGTTCTGCAGCTGGCTGAGATCGTCGGGCAGCTGGTTGGGGTCGTCGTCCGCGGATATCGCCTCGGTATAATCGACCTGGCGCTGGCGATAGTCGAAGGACATGTCGAACAGGCCGTCGGCCCATGCGTTGTCATAGTCGAGCGAGGCGCCGGTCGGCGAGGCGAGGGTGAATTCGAACGGCTGCTCCGCCTGCCAGAGCGCGCGCAGGCCGGTGCTGAAGCCGAGCTCGAAATTCTGGGTCGGCGTCTGGTTCAGAAAGCCGAGCGTCAGCCGGGTGTCGGCGAAATAGCTCGTCCCCGGCGATGGATCGTCGAGGTCGTAATTGTCGTTCGCCTCGAACCGTTCCGAGACGGTCGCGGTAATGGTCGAACCCTCGAAACCCTGGCCGAAGGCCGCGCCCCCGGCCGAGCTGGCGAGCAGGACGGCGGCGATGGAGGCGCGTCTCATGGAGGTCGGCCTCACTCGAACAGGCGACGTTCGGGAACGAGCAGCACGTCGCCTTCGCGCAGCGTGATCATCGATTCGATCGACCCGCCGCGCTCGACGGCCCGGTAGTTGAAGAGATAGAGCTTCTGCTGCCCGTTCACATCGGTGCGGCGCAGCTGGATGCGCTTGGTGGCGGCGAAGCGGTCGAGCCCGCCGGCGAGCGCGATCGCCTGCAGCATGGTGGTGCCCGGCTCGACCTCGACCATGCCGGGATTGCCCACCTGACCCATCACATAGATCGGGAAGGTGCCGGCGGTCTCGTCCACCGCGGCCACCGAGACGAAGACGCTCGGGCGCACGGCGAAGTTCGAGGCCAGGCGATCGGCGATGGTCTGCTCGACCTGCTCGACGGTGCGGCCGCCGGCGGTCACCGAGCCGGCGAGCGGCACCGAGATGCGGCCGTCGGGCAGGACCAGCAGCTGACGGTTCAGCGTGTCGTCCTCGAGCACGGTCACCGCGAGGGAGTCGCCCGGCTGAATCCGATAGCCCGCGCTCTGGGCGAAGGCCGCCGGCGCCGCGAGCATCGCGAACAGGATGGCAAGTACAGTCGGTCTCATCGATCCGCCTCGTTGATTGGTTGGTGTCTTTTTAATCACGGTTCCGCGCGAGGCGAAAAGCCCAAACGCCCGATGTCACTGGCGGAGCGGCATTTGAAACCCCGGGCGTAGTCATTCTGCAACAGAAGGCGTGAAACCGCCGACCGCCCGCGGCGCCCGCTCGACCTCGACCCCGGTCAGGCGGATCATTCAGGAAGGCTTCATGAATCACGGACATTCTGAGGCTCCGCCCCCCGGAGAACGACGAGAGCGGCCCGGATGGTGCGACGACAGGCAAAGGAAATCGAGCATGCTTGAACGGATCACCTATGTCAGCCGGGCGACGCCGGGTCTGCGTCGCGAGGACGTGTTCGGGATCATCAGAACCGCGCATCCCGCCAACAGCCTCGCCGGGGTCACCGGCGGCCTTGTCTTTCTCGACGGCTGGTTCGCCCAGGTGCTGGAGGGCGAGGCCGGCGCGCTCGACCATCTGCTGGCCGGGCTGGCGCGCGATCGCCGCCACCAGGGGCTGGTGCTCCGCAGCCGCGAGCGCGGGCTCTGCCGCCTCTTCGCCGGCCAGGCGATGGCGCTGCGCACCCGGACCTGCGTCGATCCCCGGCTGCTGGATGCCTTCTCCTATGCCCCGGGCTTCCCGGTCGAGCGCTTCCCGGCCGACGTGCTGGTGGAGTTCGTGGTGCAGGCCTGCCGCCGCGCGCCGGGCCAGAAGCCCTACCAGTCCCCCGACCATGTCCCCGGCCAGGCCCCCGAATACGCCCGCTACGCGCTCGAAGGCGCCCTGCGCGCCGTATCCTGATCCCGGGGTTGCCTCCCGTATCCTGACCCGGGCGTTCCGGTCCGGGTCTGATCGGACCGGAACGCCCGGCCCCGTCGGGGCGCGAGGCGGAGCGAGCGGGCGATTCCGCTTGGCAGGAGCGCCCCGGTTTGCCAATCTCGCCCTGGCTTGGCCGCGCGGATCTCCCTTTCGCGGTCGCCCGTGTTCGGCGCGCGCGACGCCCGGCCGCGCCTCGCCGCTTTCCGTCACCCGCCGCCGGTTCCCGTCGCCCGTATCGTAGTGCCATGAAGTACCGCAGTGAGATCGATGGGCTTCGCGCCGTCGCCGTCGTTCCGGTGATCCTGTTTCACGCGGGCTTCGAGCGCTTCTCCGGCGGCTTCGTCGGCGTCGATGTGTTCTTCGTGCTGAGCGGCTATCTCATCACCACGATCCTGCTCGCCGAGATCGCCGAGGGCCGCTTCTCGCTCATCCGCTTCTACGAGCGGCGGGCGCGGCGCATCCTGCCGGCGCTCTATTTCGTGATGCTGGTCACGCTGCCCTTCGCCTTCCGGCTGATGCTGCCGGACGAGTTCGCCAGCTTCGCCCAGGCGCTGATCTCGGTGCTGTTCTTCGTCTCGAACGTCTATTTCTGGCAGACCACCGACTATTTTTCACGCGCCGCCGAGGAGAGCCCGCTGCTCCATACCTGGAGCCTCGGGGTCGAGGAGCAGTATTACATGCTGTTTCCGCTCGGCCTGCTGCTGCTCTGGCGCCTTGGGCCGCGCGGCGCGCTGGCCGGACTGATCGCCGGCTCGCTGGCGAGCCTCGCCCTCGCCGAATACGGCGTCCATCGCTGGCCGGTGCCGACCTTCTTCCTGCTGCCGACCCGGGCCTGGGAGCTCGGGCTCGGCTCGCTCGCCGCCTTCTATCTCACCCGCCGCGGTCTCGCCCGGATCCCGGCCCGGTTCGGCGGCGGCGCCGCCGCCCTCGGCCTCGCGATGATCCTCGCAAGCGTCGCGCTCTTCGACGCCGAGACCCCGTTCCCGAGCCTCTACGCGCTGTTGCCGACGGTCGGCACGGTGCTCGTCGTGCTCTATGCCGATCCCGGCGCGCTCGCCGGCCGCCTGCTCTCCTGGCGGCCGGTGGTCTTCGTCGGGCTGATCAGCTACAGCGCCTATCTCTGGCACCAGCCGCTCTTCGCCTTCGCCCGGATCACCGAATTCCGGCAGCCGGGGGACGGGCTGATGCTCGGCCTCTCGCTGCTCGCGCTCCTGCTCGCCGCGCTGACCTGGCGCTATGTCGAGCGGCCGTTCCGCGACCGGACGGCGATCAGCGCCCGGGGCATCCTCGGCTATGGCCTCGCCTCCAGCGCCGGGCTGCTGCTGCTCGCCGGCGTCGCGCCCTGGCTCGCGGCGAGCCCGACGCGCTATCCGCCCGAACAGCGCCAGTTCACCATCCCGCTCGCCGATCACGCCGATTATGTCGAGCGCGGCTACAATCGTCTGACGCAGGCCGATTTCGTCGATGACGGGCGGCGGCGGCTGCTCATCATCGGCGATTCCTTCTCGCAGGATTTCTACAACATGATCGCGGAGACCGGCGGCTTTCCGGGCTACCAGATCGTGACCCGGCGCTTTCTCTCCACCTGCCAGATCTATCTCGGACCCGAGGACGTGACGCCGCTGCTCGGCGCGGAGGCGGCGAACTGCGCCCGCCAGGTCCAGGCCGCCGATCTCGTCCCGCTGGCCCGCGAGGCCGACGTGGTGGTCTTCGCCTTCAGCTGGCGCCCCTGGTCGGGAGCCCGCGTCGCCGAGACGATCGCGAATTTCGGCTTTCGCGACGACCAGACCGTGCTGGTGATCGGCCGCAAGAGCTTCGGCTATTTCAATGCGCGGAGCTTTCTCGGCATGGACCCCGCGGCCCGGCTCGCGCTGCGCAACGGTCCCCGGCCGGAGCATGCCGCGACCAACGAGATCATGCGCCGCCTGGTGGCGCCGGAGATGTTCGTCGATACCCAGGCCCTCGTCTGCGGCGCCGCGCCCGACTGCCCGCTCTTCGCGCCCGACGGCGGGATGATCAGCTTCGACGGCAACCATCTGACCCGGGCCGGGGCGCGCTACCTTGGAACGCTGCTGTTCCGCGACCCCCGCCTCGCCCCCTTCGCCCCGAGAACCGGCGCGGCGCTCTAGGGCGGAGTCCGATCCGGCGGAGCCGGCTCGTCCCCCCCAAAGAGTCTTGGTTTGACGCGATATCCTGAGCACCGGACGATTCCGTCTGGTTGGAGATTGCTCTAGGATGGTGGATGGAAAAGCGAACTTCCCTTTGCCAGCGCCTGCGCTAGAACAACCCTTGTCCGGTGCGTCGCGGGGGGAACGAGCGCGGCCAGTCGCCCGGTGCCTGGAGGAACGAGTGTGAAAGTTTTGATTGCCTGCTCCGCGGGCGGCCATTGGGTACAGATGCGCCGGATCCTGCCCGCCTTCGACGGGATGGAGCTCGTCTATCTCAGCGTGGGGTCCCGCGCCGATCCCGACCTCGGTCCGGTGCGCTATTATCAGGTCCGCAACGTCACGCGGAAAAATCCCGGCACGGTCCCCGGCCTGCTCTGGCGCATCGCGCGGATCGTGCGCGCCGAGCGGCCCGATCTCGTGGTCACCACCGGCGCGGCGCCCGGTCTGCTCGCCCTGGTGGCGGCGAAGCTGCTGACCCGCGGCCGGACCATCTGGATCGATTCCATCGCCAATACCGAGAAGCTGTCGCTGTCGGGCCGGCTCGCCCGGCCGGTGGCCGATGCCTGGCTGGTGCAGTGGGAGCATCTGAGCCGCCCGGGCGGCCCGGACTTCTGGGGCGCCGTGCTGTGAGCCGGCCGATGATCTTCGTCACCATCGGCTCGATGTTCCCCTTCGACCGGCTGGTCCGGGCCATGGACGACTGGGCCGGCGCGGGCGGCGCCGCGGAGGGCGAGATCTTCGCCCAGATCGGCGCCGGCGGCTACGAGCCGCGCCACATGCGCTGGGCGCGCGAGCTCGGCTTCGATGACTACAACGCCGCGGTCGCCGGCGCCGGGGTGGTCGTCGCCCATGCCGGCATGGGCTCGGTGATCACCGCCGGCGACAAGGGCAAGCCGATCGTGCTGCTGCCGCGGCGCGCGGCGTTCGGCGAGCATACCAACGACCATCAGCTCGACACCGCCGGCTGGCTCCGCACCCGGCCGGGCATCTATGTCGCCGACACCGAGCGCGACCTCGCGACGCGCTTGAGCGATGCGCTGGCCGGCGGCGTCGGCGCCGGCGCGCTCGACACCGCCGCCCCGGCCGGTTTCCTGTCGCGCCTCCGCGCCTTCGCTCTGGAGTCCTGATCTGACACAATATCCGACCGGACGTTTCCGTCCGGTTGGATATTGCCCTAACCGTCCGTCGGAGCGGGAGCGGGGGTAGGGACGGGGGCCGGAACAGCGGGGGCGTCGAGCTCGGCGAGGCGCTGGCGGGCGGTCTCGGCGCCGGGCAGCGGGCTGCCGGCCGCGGCGGCCTCGAGCGCGCGGCGGTAGCTCGCCCGCGCCGCCTCCCGCTGGCCGAGCGCGCGCTCGGTCTCGGCCAGGTGGAACTGGGCGAGCGCGTTGTCCGGCAGCGCGGCGGCGGCCGGCGCGAGATAGCGCAGCGCCTCCTCCTCGTCGCCCCGGCGGTGCAGGATCCAGCCGTAGGTGTCCTGGAAATAGGGCATGTCCGAGCCGCGCAGCCGGCGAGCGATGGCGAAGGCCCGCTCAAGGCTCGCCGGATCGTCGCGATAGCTCGCAAGCAGGCTCGCGAGATTGTTGGCGATGACCGGCGAGGCGCTGTCGCGGGCATAGAGCGCCTCGTAGATCGCGATCGCGCCGGCCACGTCGCCCTCGCCCTCCAGCAGCCCGGCCTTGCTGAACAGCAGCGTCGCGCTGTCCGGCGCGGCGGCGAGACCCTCTTCCAGCGCCGCCGCGGCCTCGGCCGTCCGGCCCTCGCCCGCGAGAAACGCGAAGAGCGCCTGGCGCGCCTGGGGCAGGGCGGGGGCGGCGGCGATCACCGCGCGAAAGCCCGCCTCGGCCGCCGCCGCGTTCCCCTCCATCTGGTCGAGCCCGGCCAGCGTCAGCCGTCCGCTGAGATTGCCGGGCTCGCGGGCGAGCAGCGCGTCGAGATAGCGCCGGGCGCCGGGAAGGTCGCCGGCCTCGACATAGCCCTGGACCAGATCCGCGACCGCCTTGCCGTCCGTCCTGTCCTCGGGGCCACCCGCTGGTCCACCACCCTCCGGGCTGGCGAGCCCCTGGAGCGTGGTGATCATCTCCTCGGTCCGGCCCTGGCCGCGCAGGCTCGCGGCCCGGAGCCGGGTCGCCTGGGCCGTTATCGCCGGATCGCCCGCAGCCGCCGCGCGCAGCAGCTCGGCGACCTGACCCGCCCGCGCCCAGTCCCGGCGCTCCAGATGGATCTCGCCGAGCAGGGCGAGCAGGGCCGCGTCGTCCGGCGCGCGGCGCAGCGCGTCGGTCACCACGCCCTCGGCCGGGCCGATCCGGCCGTCGCGCAGCAGGAAACGGGCATAGCGCAGGCTCTCCTCCGGCGCCTGCCGCGACATTTCCACGGCGAGCGCCAGCCGCTCGCCCGCGAGTTCCCGGCCGCCCTGGCGTTCGTGGGCGAGCGCCATGATCGTCATGATCTCGGGGTCGCGCGGCGCCGAGCTGGCGGCGATCCGCATGTCCTGGATCGCCTGGTCCGGCCGGTCGGCCTCGATCGCGAGCCGGGCCCGCAGCTTCAGCGCCTCGACATGGTTGGGATCGGCTTCAAGCACGGTGGCGAGCAGCGCGGACGCCTCCGCCGCCTGCCCGGTCGCGGCGCGCATCTGGGCCAGCGCCACGGTGAGGTCGCGCGTCGCATCCGAGGACTCGGCCCCGTCGAGCAGCGCGACGAGCGCCGCGATCGCCTGATCGGTCCGACCTTCGGAGAAATCGAGCCCGGCCAGCACCCGCTGGAACGGCCGGGGATCCCGCCCCGCTCCCCTGGCCTCGGCGATGTTCCGCTCGAGCTCGGTCCGCGCCGCCGCCGGTCCCCGGACCTCGAGCAGGAACCGGGTCACGGTCAGCGCCGCCTGGTCGTCGGCCGGGTCGCGCGCGGCCTCGGCGCGCAACACCGCCTCCGCGCCGTCGGGATCGTTCGCGCGCAGATACCACTGGATCAGCGCCTGGTGTATGCCGGGATCGTCCGGAAACAGCTCGGCCATGCGCCGCAGCTCGGCGCCGGCGCCGGCGGTGTCGCCGAGCCGCTCGAGCGCGGTGAGCCGGGCGAGCCGCAGGCCCTCGTCGCCGGGCGCGGTGGCGAGCGCCGCGTCGATCAGCGGCAGCGCCGCCGCCGGGGCGCCGGCGTTCATCCGCTCGGCGATCAGCACCATGTTGGCCGCGATATTGTCCGGCGTCTCGGCCAGCACGCCGCGCGCCATCTCCACCGCCGCGGCGCGGGTCTCGGGATGGCGGAAATCGAGCGTCGCCCTCAGCGCCCGGGTCGCCGGATCCTTCGGCGCCAGCAGCCAGGCCTCGGCGGCGTGCTCCTCGGCGGTGGCGAAATCCTGCGAGAGCAGCGCCATCTCGGCCACCGCGCGCTGGCTCTCGAGATTGGTCGGATCCTGCTCGGCCACGCGCAGATACTGGCCGACGGCCTCGCGGGTCTCGCCCCGGTCGCGCATCACCCGGGCATATTCGAGCCGCGCCGGGATATGGGCGCCGTTCAGGCGGAAGACATTGCGGAACTCGACCAGCGCGCGGTCGGTCTCGCCCTCGGCGAGCAGCGCCACGCCGCGCTGGTAATGGGCCTCCGCCCGCTCCTCGGCGGTATCGCAGCCCGCCATGGCCAGCGCTGCGAGGAGCAGGAGGAGCGGGCCAGCCGGCCGAGGAAAGAGGCGCATGAAAAGGCTCCGGGATCCGCCGTCGGGCGCGGGTTGCTTGTCGGGAGCGGACCTCGGGGACGGGCTCCGGGCTCGGAGAGCGGTCCGCCGCGGGGCCGCGCGAGGCCCGCGCCGGACCCGCGGCGGGCGAGGCCCGCGTCGCGAAGCGACAAGATAGCGGCGGCGGCGGTTAAGAAAAAGCTAATAGCGCTGGTCGCCGGTCGTCGGCCGGCGCCGCGCCCGGTACCGCGCCGGACGGGAAACCGGGCAGCGCCAAGGCCACGCTCCCGAGGGGCGCGGCCCGCTCGCCGCGCGAGGCCGGACCTCGCGGGAAGGACGGGCTCAGTAGCCGGTGCCGCGGATCACCACCCATATCGTCGCCAGCAACACGAAGACATCGGTCATGAACGACATCCGCCGGGCATATTGCGTGTCATAGGCGGCGCGGCCGGCGAAGGAGGTCTCGTTGCGATGGCTGATCTGCCAGAAGCCGGTCAGGCCGGGCCGCAGCCGATAATAGGCCCGTCCCGGATAGAGCCGGGTCTGGCTCGGCATCATCGGCCGCGGTCCGACAAGGCTCATGTCGCCGGTCAGCACGTTCCAGAGCTGCGGCAGCTCGTCGAGCGAGGTCTTGCGGATCAGCCGGCCCGCCGGAGTGATGCGCGGATCCTTGCGCAACTTCTGGTGCTCGTTCCATTCGGCGCGGGCGGCGGGATCGGAGGCGAGATAGTCCTCGAGCGCGGCGTCCGCGTTGATGACCATGGTGCGCAACTTCCAGATCCGGAAGATCCTGCCGCCCCGGCCGATCCGGTTCTGGCAATAGAGCACCGGGCCGCCGTCGCGGGCGATCATGAAGCCGAGGATCAGCAGGATCGGCAGGACGAAGGGCGCCGAGAGCAGGACCGCCAGGATGTCGAAGGCACGCTTGAAAAAACCGCGGTAGAGTCCGGGCCGCTTGACAGCCTCGGCCTCGGCCTTGCCGATATAACTCACCCCGGCCAAGTTGGCCTCGAGGTCCGGATAATGTGCCATCAATCCACCCAAGTCCAGGAACACAACGACGCGGCGCAACGCCAGAACCGACGCGGATCGCAGCAGCGGATTAGAGGCATCACTGAGGGATCCGCCTGGAATACCGCCCGTCTCCTTGTCCTTCCGGCGCTTCCCCCGCGGTGTAAAATCGTTGGGCGAGTTACCCCTCTCACCGACGCCATTAAGACACTTTTAAGCTCGAACCTCAATCAAAATTTCATGATCTTTTAATGACATCCTTAATTCGGCGATATCCCGCAACCCGAGGTTGCGGTTGCGAAGCCCCCCTTGGCCGGACCCGGAAAAACCCACGAATCCTGCAACCGGAGCACGAGCATCCGGCCTGTTCCCCGCGTCCCGCGCGCCAGGCTCCGGGGCGCGGTGCCCACAAATCGGGCACTGTCCCGGCGGGCCCGCGCGCGGGCCCGAAAAATGGGGATGATAAGGCAAGGGGAAATCTGTATGAGGCGAAACCGGGGACTTACGCTACTTTAACGCCCGGGGCGGCAGTGTGTCCCCGGCGGAATGGCCCGACCGCGGCGGGACGGGTAGGTGTGGGATGGGTATGACGAGTACATTGTCGATCTATAACGAGCACTTCGGGCTGTCCGAGCGCCCGTTCACGCTGTTGCCCGACCCGGACTTCCTCTATTGGTCCGAGAACCATACGCGGGCCTATGCCATGCTCGAATACGGCATGCTGACCCATGCGCCGATCACCGTCATCACCGGCGAGATCGGCGCCGGCAAGACCACGCTGCTGCGCCACCTGCTGCGCACCCTGCCGGAGGAATTCACCGTCGGGTTGATCTCGAACGCCCAGGGAAACCGGGGCGAACTGCTGCATTGGGTGCTGATGGCGCTCGGGGTGCCGACCGACAATTCGGCGAGCTACGTGCAGCTCTTCGCCCAGTTCCAGGAGTTCCTGATCGAGGAATACGCCTCCGGCCGGCGGACCATGCTGATCTTCGACGAGGCGCAGAATCTCAGCGTCGAGACGCTCGAGGAACTGCGGATGTTCTCCAACATCAACGCCGACAAGGACGAGCTGATCCAGCTCGTGCTCGTCGGCCAGCCGGAGCTGCGCGACCTCATCGGCCAGCCGCGGCTCACCCAGTTCGCGCAGCGGGTGGCGGCGGAATACCACCTGCCGGCGATGTCGTCCGACGGGGTGCGCGCCTATATCGCCCACCGGCTGGCGGTGGCGGGGGCGGCGCGCGAGATCTTCACGCCGGCCGCCTGCGAATGCGTGCATCTCGCCGCGCGCGGCGTGCCCCGGCTCGTCAACCAGATCTGCGACTATGCCATGGTCTATGCCTTCACCGACGGGCTCGACATGATCGACGCCGGGGTGATCGAGCAGGTGGTCACCGACCGGCGGGCGCATGGCAACCTGAAGATGGTGGTATGAGCGCGACCCGGGAAGGACCGGTCCCGGAACGAGACTTGAAAACGCGAGACTTGAAAACGCGGGCCTTGAAAACACGAACCTTGAAGAGACGGGCGGGAAACGGACTTGCCGATGGTTAATCTCGATCTGAAGTTCTACTGGGCGGTGTTCCTGCGCCGGCTGCCCTATTTCCTGGTGATCGTCGCCTTCCTGACCGCGGCGGCCGTGACCGTGGCGATGATCCTGCCGCCGGTCTATACCAGCGGCGCCCGGATGCTGGTCGAGCCCCAGCAGATCCCGGACAAGCTCGCCCAGACCACCGTGCCGGTCAATCCCTACGAGCAGGCCCAGATCATCGAGCAGCGGCTGATGACGCGGGCCAACCTGCTCGCGCTCGCCGAGCGGATCGGGCTCTATGCCGGCGTGGAGCCGGCGATGACGGCCAATGCCATAGTCGGCGACATCCGCGATCGCGTCACCTTCATCGGCTTCACCCCCGATCCGACCCGCGCGGCCGAGCTGCCGGGGGCCACCATCATCGGCGTCTCCTTCGACGCGCCGACGGCGGAATTCGCCAACAAGGGCGCGAACGAGCTGGTCAACCTGGTGCTCGAGGAGAATGTCAAGCTGCGCCAGGGCCGGGCCAACGACACGCTCACCTTCTTCCAGGCCGAGGTCGAGCGGCTCGCGGGCGAGCTCGAGCGGCAGAGCAACAAGATCGCCGAGTTCAAGACCACGAATTTCGAGGCGCTGCCCGACAGCCTCCAGGAACGGCGCAACCGCCAGATCCTCGAGCAGGAGCGGCTGATCGCGCTCGAGCGCGAGGAATCCGACCTGCGCAACCAGCGCGCCACCGTGGTCTGGGTGTTCGAACGCACCGGCCGCTCGGCCACCGTCGGCGATCTCAGCCCCGAGGAGCAGCAGCTCGACACGCTGCGCAACGAACTCGTTCAGCAGCGCACGATCTACGCGGCGAGCAGCCCCCGCATCCGGATGCTCGAGAACCAGGTCGCGGGCCTTGCCAAGCTCGTCGAGGAACAGCGGGCCTCGCGCGCGGTGCCGGGTCCCGACGGCCAGGCGGCCGCCCCCGCCTCCGAGCTCGATCTCGAGCTGGCGCCGATCGACGCGCGCCTGAAGTTCATCGCCGACGACAAGGCGACGATCCAGAAGACGCTCGACGATCTCAGCGCCACGATCCAGGCGACGCCGGTCAACGAGCAGATCCTCGGCGGGCTGGAGCGCGAACTCGCCAATATCCAGACCCAGTACAACGCCGCCGTCGAGAATACCGGCCAGGCGACGGTGGGCGAGCGCATCGAGGTCCTGTCCAAGGGCGAGCGCTTCAGCCTGATCGAGCAGCCGAACATGCCGACCGTGCCCTCGAGCCCGAACCGCAAGCTGATCGCCGCCGCCGGTCTGGTCGGCGGCCTCGGCGCCGGCCTCGGCTTCATCGTGCTGATGGAGATGCTGAACCGCTCGATCCGCCGCCCGGTCGAGCTCACGGCCCAGCTCGGCATGCAACCCTTCGCCACCGTGCCCTATATCCGCACCCCCGGCGAGGTGCGGCGCAAGCGGGCGATCGTCGCGGCGGCGCTGGCGGTGATCGTCGTCGGCCTCCCGGCGGCGCTGTTCGCGATCCATACCTATTACATGCCGCTCGATCTTCTGGTGGACGACGGGCTCGCCAAGGTGGGCATCGCCCCGGACGACCCGCCGCCGGCGCAGTGACCGGCGGCCCGGGCGCCGGGATCAGCGCCGCCGCCGGGGCAAGGACGTGACCGCGAGAGACAAGACCGGCCCGGGCGCCCGGACGATTGGAAAAGCCCGGGCGGATTGGAAAAGAGAGACGATCGATGGAACGCATCCAGGCAGCCATCCAGAAGGCCAAGGAACAGCGGGGCGAGGCGCCGGCCGGCCCCGCCGCGCCGGTGCTCGGCGCCGGGCCGGTGGCGGCGGCGCGCCAGGCGCGCGCCGGCGTGGCGCAGGGACCCGGCCCGGCCTGGCCCGAACTCGCCGGTTTCGAGCCCGATCCCGCGCAGATGTCGCGGGCCCGGGTGGTGACCTTCGCCGACGCCGATCCCGCCCATGTCACCTTCGACATGATGCGCACCAAGATCCTGCGGGTGCTGCGGCAGAACGGCTGGACCTCGCTCGGCATCACCTCGCCCACGGCCGATTGCGGCAAGACCACGGTCAGCCTCAACCTCGCCTTCAGCCTCGCCCATCAGCCGGAGATCCGCACGGTCCTCGTCGATCTCGACCTGCGCCGCCCGGCGGTCGCGCGCCATCTCGGCCTCGCCGCGCCGCAGTCGATGGCGAGCGTGCTGCGGGGCACCCGGCCGGTGGCGGAGAATTTCGTGCGCTACGGCGACAATCTCGCCATCGGCACCAACGCCAGCGGCATCCGCGCCTCGTCCGAGCTCCTGCTCAATCCGGCGACGGCCCAGGGCGTGGCCGGGCTCAAGGCCGCGTTCCAGCCCGATGTCATCCTCTACGACCTGCCGCCGATGCTGCAGAGCGACGATGTCATGGCCTTCCTGCCGCATCTCGATTGCGTGCTGCTGATCGCCGCCGCCGAGAAGAGCCGCCTCGACGAGGTGGACAAATGCGAGCACGAGCTTTCGGAACAGACCAATGTGCTCGGCGTGGTGCTGAACAAGTGCCGGTACGGCGGCGAGGAATACGGCTACTATTGAGCCGGAACGGGACGGCCGGGGGTTGAACGGCCGGACGGGAGAAAGCGGGCGGCGGCCGCGAGGCCGGCGCCGGGGGGAAGGCGGCGCGCGGGTCCAGGGGTGGGCGCGGACGCCCGGAAGCGTGGTGGGGTTCAATGTTCGAGGGAAAGCCGACCTGGCCCGGTCCGGGCGCGGGAGACGCGCCGCCCACGCCGAAGGAGGTCTTCGGCGAGACCCGCGGGGCCGAGATCAGCATGGCCGAGATCAGCGTGATCGTCGCCTGCTACAACGGGGCCGAGACGCTGGGCGAGACGCTGGAGAGCCTCGTCCGCCAGGACTGGGACCGCCCCTGGGAGATCGTCTTCGCCGACAACGGCTCGACCGACGCCTCGGCGGCGATCTTCGCCGAGACCGCCCGCCGCCATCCCGGGGTACGGATGCGCCGGGTGGATGCCTCGGCCGAGAAGGGCAAGGTCTTCGCGCTCAATACCGGCATCCGCGCGGCGAAGGGCCGGGCGCTGCTGTTCTGCGACGCCGACGACACGGTGGCGCCGGGCTGGCTCGCCGCCATGGGCGCCGCGCTCGACGCGGCGCCGCTGGTCGCGGCCCGCATGGATGTCCGCGTCCTCAATCCCGACTGGGCGGTCGGCCAGCGCCGGCAGCAGCAGGAGACCGGGCTCGGCTTCATTCCGCACGCGCCCTTCAGCCCGATGGCCGGTGGCGCCACCCTGGGCTTCCACCGCGAGGTGTTCGAGGCGGTGGGGGGCTTCGACCCCGCCTTCCGGGTGATGGAGGACGATGATTTCTGCGTCCGGGTCCATCTCGCGGGCTATGACATGAAATACGTGCCGGACGCAGTCTATAACTACCGCTTCCGGCTCGATCCCGCCTCGATCTATCGCCAGGGCTATCAGTACAGCTACTTCCGCGGCCTGATGCGTCGGCGCTACGCGCCCGGGAACCGCTGGGCGCCCGGTCCCTGGATCGCACTTCTCGCCCGCGTCGGCCGGCTGCGCGGCGCGCTGCTGAAGGACGCGCTTCTGCGTCGCGAGCGCCCGGCCGACGACCAGGCACGGATCCAGCGCGCGCTCGGCGGCGCGGTCGGCGATCTCGCCGGCTCGCTCGCCTTCGGCGTCGCCCCGCCCGAACCCTCGCCGCCGGCCCCGCCTTCCTCAGGACAACCCGCCGCCGGACGGACGCCGCCTCCCCCCACTTCGCCGAAGCTCCTCGCCCGGGCGCGCGGGCTGGCGCGACGGGTGGCGCATCGCGCCCTGCGCCCCGTGGCCGGCTCGATCCTGTCGGCGCGGCTGGCCGAGAAGCGCATGGCGCTCACCTTCGACGACGGGCCGGATCCGGAGACGACGCCGGCCGTGCTCGACGCGCTCGCCCGCCACGGCATGCGCGCCACCTTCTTTCTCGTGGGCGAGCGCGCCGCGCGGTACCCCGAGCTCGTCGCCCGCATCGCCGCCGAGGGCCACGAGATCGGCAACCACGGCTGGGACCATCCCTCGCTGCCGACGCTGCCCGCCGCCGCCGTCCGCGAGCAGATCGCCCGGACCCGCGCCACGCTGGCGCCGCATGGCCAGGCGCTGATGCGCCCGCCCTATGGCGACCAGAGCCTCGCCACCCATCTCGCCGCGCGCCGCCTCGGCTACAAGGTGGTGATCTGGAGCGTGGTGGGCCGGGACTGGCTCGACGAGGATGCCGAGGCGATCGCCGGCCGGATCCTGGCCGAGGCGGCGCCGGGGGCGATCGCGCTCTTGCATGACACGCTCTATTCCTTCGCCGAGGAGCGCCACCGCGACCGCGGTCCGACCATCGGCGCGCTGGCGCTCCTGCGCGCGCGGCTGCCGGACTACAGCTTTGTCACCGTCTCCGAACTCCTCGCCGCCGGCCGCCCGGTGACCCGCTACTGGGTCCGCGCGCCCAAGGCCGGCTGGCTCGCGGGCCTCTCCGTCGCCGAAGGCGACAGGGACCACCGCGTCGCCGAAGGCGACGGGGACCACGCGGCCAGGTAGGTCCGCGGCCTGTTCCCCCGAGCCGGCTCTGCCGGATCGGGCGCCGCTCCAGATGTTCAGGCCGCGCCGGGGCGGTCTTCGGTCAGTTCGCGGAACCGCGCCTCGTAGAGGCCGATGTTGCGGCCGGTGTCGTAGGTGGTCTCGACGAAGGCGCGGGCGCTCGTGCTCAGCGCCGGCAGCCGGTCCTTCCGCGCCGCGATCTCGAGGAGCTTCGCGGCCCAGGCCTCGGGCGTGTTGGCGACGCGGTAGCCGGTTTCGCCCTCGATCACATAGTCGGGCAGGGGCGGCACGTCCGAGGCGAGCACCGGCAGGCCGAGCATCATCGATTCCAGGATGATCTTGCTCACCCCCTCGTGGTCGCAGGGATGGCAGAGCAGATCCGCTCGCCGCATCGCCGCCCAGAGCGCGTCCTGCGGCAGGAAGGGCCTGATCTCGACCCGGTCGGCGAGCCCGAGCGCGTCGCGCCGGCGGGTGACCTCGGCCACGGTCTCGCCGATGCCGACCATGGTGACCCGGAAGGCCAGCCGGTCGCGGAGAAGGCCGAGCGCCTCGATCAGCAGATCCTGCCGCTTCTGCGGCCGCGAGAAGCGCGTCGCCACCAGGATCTCGAGACCGGGGCCGGGGCTCGGCCCGTCCCAGCTCCGCGCCACCCGGCCGACATCGACGCCGATGTCGGCGACGAAGGCGCCGCGGGGTCCGAATCCGGGTGCGAGCCCGAGCCCGGCCTCGGCGGCCTTGGCCTCGACGAGCGCGCGCGAGCGGTCCGAGAGATAATTGATGGCATCGACCCCGTTGAACACCCGGTCATAGCGCGCCGCCGCCGGCGAGCCGGGGCCGCCGCCGGCCAGGATAGCATCGTGCCAGCTCACGCCCGCCATGCGCAGGACGATGACCATCCCCGCCGCCTCGGCCGCGCGCGCCGCCAGCGCCTGGTCGAGGAAATCCATCTCGTAGAAGGCATAGAGCAGGTCGAACCGCCGCCGCCCATCCGCGCCGGCCTCGCCCGCCCCGGTCCCGAACAGCCGCCGGCGCACCCGCGCCCAGGCGGCCGCGTCGAGCGACGCGCCGATCCGCCCGGGCCGGAGGCCGAGGCGCTGTTCGAGCCGCCGGCCGAGCCGTGCCCGGAGGCTGCGCCGCGGCCCAGGGAGGAGCAGGAGGCGGACGCCGTTCACTGAAGTCTCCCGCGCGAAGGGGACCATGTCCGGCCGCAGCGAGGCATAGGTGACCTCGTGTCCCCGCGCGGCCATCCCCTCGGCGATCAGCCGCATGGAATTCTCGGCCCCCCCGACCCGGTTGCGCAGAAAGGGCGATTGCTCGGAGAAGAACAGGATACGCATGGAGGCCTTGGTCCGGTCCGGTAACGGGAGCGCCGCGCATAGGACCCCCGGCGGATCCGCCCGTCAACCTTCGTGAGGAACCGGCCCCATGCCCTGGCGTCCCGCGGAAGGTTCCCGCGCTTCTCCAGGGCGTTTCGCAGGACAACCGCGCGCCCGGGGGACCCTGCGCGGTTGTCCGCCGGATCGCGCGGAGGCGGCATTGACCAATCCCCGGGGCGGCTATGGTCAAGACATCGCATTGCGCCTATAATTCGCCGGGTTGAATTCTGGGCACGGGTTCGGGCAGGGTCGGGCCTGGCTGGTCGTGGGCACCCTGTCTCTCCCGCGGTTGCGTTTGTCGGTTCCGGATCGTGTAAATGGTTCTTCAAGCCTCTGAGATCGCGGATGCTCCGCCGACCCGCCGGAGCCGGGCGACGCGCGCGCCCCGGGACGGACAGGCTGGTCCGATCCGGGTGCTTGGCATTGGCGGACCGCTTCTGCTGGCGCTCTACATGGCGAGCATGTTCCTGCCCATGGCCTTCGTGATCGGCGGGCTGCGCGTCACGCCTTACGCCGGGCTGCTCATCCTCTTCGTCGGACCGCTGTTCCTGGCCTTTCTGAGGGACCGGACCAACCGTTTCGTGGCACTCGATTTCTTCATGGTCGCCCATATCGCATGGATGGCGATCGCCATCCTGTACACGGAGGGTCTGTCCAGAGGGGTCTTCGTCGTGAACACCGCGCTCACATCGCTCGGTGGATACATGATCGGACGCGTCCTGATCCGCGGTCCCGAGGATTACGAGCGCCTGTTTCGATATTTCTTCTACGGGATCCTGCTCTATCTGCCGTTCGCGCTGCTCGAACTGTTCACCAAGCAGGTTCCGATCCGCGATGTCCTGCGCCTGATCGCGGAGGTCGATCCCCGGCCCAACAATCCGCGGATCGGCCTCAATCGCGTCCAGGCGTTCCTGGAGCATCCGATCACCTATGGCATGTTCTGCTCGATCGGCGTGGCCAATCTGTACTATATCTACCGCGGCCGCTGGTTCAAGCAGGTCACGCGCACCGGAACCGCGGTGGTCATGACCCTGCTCTCGCTCTCCTCGGCGCCGACCATCGCGCTCGGCATCCAGTTCGCGCTGATCGCCTGGGACCGGATGCTGAAGGGCATCCGGTACAAATGGGTGGCCTTGATCCTCATCGTGGGCGTGACGGTCTCGGTCCTGCATCTGGCCTCGCCGCATGGTCTCGTCGGCCTCGTCATCGACAATCTGTCCTATGAATCCGATACCGGCTGGGCCCGGGTCGAGATCTTCAACTACGGCAGCGCGGAGGTCATGCGGCATCCCCTGTTCGGGATCGGCTTCACGGAATGGATCCGGCCCTTCTGGCGCAATGGTTCGGTGGACAATTTCTGGCTGCTGACGGCCATGCGGTACGGTTTGCCGGCACTGCTCTTCCTGCTCGGAGGGCTCGCCGTCCACGCTGGTCAGCTCATGTCCCGTCGGGATCTCTCCGAAGAGTGGGCGGGGATGCGCATGGGCTATGTCGCCGCCTGGGCCGGGATCGTCTTCGTGCTCGCCACCGTCTATATCTGGGGAACGGCCTATATCTTCATCATGACCTACATGGGCGCCGGGGCCTGGCTCTATACCACGCCGACCCCTCCGGCCCGCTACAGGCGTCTCGGCGAGATCCAGGACACGGGCGCCGGGGCCCGCGCCTCGGCCGGCGTCGGCCGAACCGCCGGAGCACCCTCCACCCTCCGCCCTCCTCCGCCCGCGCGGCGCGCGAGACGATCTTGATGGATTGCCCCGAGAGCGGCGCGGGGATCCGCCGCCATCCGCCTGGCCGCGCCGGCCTGCCAGGAAACCAGACGAGATCGCGCCCATGATAGAGACCTTCCGACGGATGCTGGACATATTGACGCCGGCCGAGCGGCGCAATTTCCATGCCCTGGTGGCGCTGCTGTTCGTGGTGGGGCTGTTCGAGACCGCCGGCGTCGCCTCGGTCCTGCCCTTCATGGCGGTGCTGACCGAGCCGGCGAATATCGAGAAGAACGCGGTCCTCGCCTTCCTCTACGCGCGGCTCGGCTTCACCAACACCCAGAATTTCATGATCTTCCTCGGGATCGGCACCTTCCTCGTGGTGATGATCGGCATCTTCGCCCAGATCCTGTCGACCTATGCCATCCTGCGTTTCTCCAACGACCGGGCCTTCACCCTGAGCTCGCGGCTCCTGCGCGGCTATCTGCGCCAGCCCTATGCCTGGTTCCTGAACCGGCACAGCTCGGACCTCGGCAAGTCGGTGCTGTCCGAGGTCGACGCGGTGGTGAACCAGACCTTCATCCCGGCGATGCGGCTGATCTCGAACACGTTCATCGTCGCCTTCGTCGCCGCGCTGCTGATCGCGCTGCAGCCCTGGGTCGCCTTCGGCGCGGCCAGCCTGCTGACGCTCGCCTATGTCGGCATCTTCGCGGTCGCGCGCAAATGGCTCGTCTTCTTCGGCGAGGAGCGCTTCGCGGCGAACCACGAGCGGTTCCGCGTCGCCCAGGAGGCGACCGGCGGCATCAAGGACGTGAAGCTGCTCGGGCTCGAGGAGGGCTATATCCGCCGCTTCAACGTGCCCGCCGCGCGCATGTCGCGGGCCAATACCTTCAAGGGCGTGATCGGCGAGGCGCCGCGCTTCCTGCTGCAGGGCATCGCCTTCGGCGGCATGCTGCTCGTCATCCTCGTGCTGCTCATCCAGGGCGACGGCGGGCTCGGCGGCATCCTGCCCATGCTCGCGGTCTATGCCTTCGCCGGGCTCCGGCTGCTGCCGGCGATGCAGCAGGTCTACAACCAGATGACGCTGCTGCGTTTCAACCGGGCGACGCTCAACGCGCTGCACCGGGACATGAGCGAGATCCGCGCCAACGAGGAGGTGGCCGAGGCGCCGGCGGTCACCCCGCCGACCCATCTGCGCGACCGGCTGGAACTCGTCGACATCCATTACAGCTATCCCAATACCGAGCGCTCGGCGTTGCGCGGCCTCGATCTCGAGATCCGCGCCCAGACCACGGTCGGCATCGTCGGCGGCACCGGCGCCGGCAAGACCACGGCGGTCGATCTCATCCTCGGCCTGCTCCATCCCGGCGCCGGCGAGATCCGGGTCGATGGCGTCGCCATCACCCCGGCCAACCTGCGGGCCTGGCAGAACTCGATCGGCTATGTGCCGCAGCAGATCTTCCTGACCGACGACACGGTCGCCGCCAACATCGCCTTCGGCCTGCCGAAGCACGAGATCGACATGGCCGCGGTCGAGCGCGCGGCGCGGATCGCCGAGCTGCACGGCTTCATCTCGGCGGAGCTGCCGCTCGGCTATGACACGCCGGTCGGCGAACGCGGGGTGCGGCTCTCGGGCGGTCAGCGCCAGCGCATCGGCATCGCCCGCGCGCTCTATCACGACCCCGACGTGCTGATCATGGACGAGGCGACCAGCGCCCTCGACAACCTGACCGAGAAGGCGGTGATGGACGCGGTGCACAATCTCGGCCGGGCCAAGACCATCATCCTGATCGCGCACCGGCTGACCACC
>NZ_CALAGI010000056.1 GCF_937891315.1 uncultured Amaricoccus sp.
GAGCTCGCCCGAGCCCGGGATGTGCGGGAAGCCCCGGAAGTTCAGGATATTGTCGAACCGCGCCCGGCAGGTGGCGGTGGTCTTGTCGCAGCCGGCCTGGATGGTGAAGCCGTCGCCGACCACGATGTCCCGAACCGGCGGCTCCAGAAGGGTGATCGTCACCATCCCTCCCGCCGCCGCGTGCCGCAGCACTTCCGCCTCGCGGCCGTCGTTCGCGCCGCTCGACCAGGTAAGCACGCCGGCGGTGAACAGGCCTCCGGCGAAGCCGCCCAGCCCGGAGGCGGAGAAGACGCGATCGCGAACCAGGCTCGTGACCGAACCGCCGCCGTTCCAGTCAGGATTCGAAAGCGCCACCTTGCAGCGGCCATCGCCCAGCGCGGCGTCGCATGCGTACTGATACGAGCGCCCCACCGTCTGGTCGAGCAGGTGGGCGAGCGATCGGACTTCGGCGACGAAGGAGACCCGGCCGCGACGGATCTGGCCGACGGCGCCGCGGCGCATCAGCACCCTCTGGCCCGTCGCCTGCCAGTTCACTCGCCAGAGTTCGACCGTCGCGTTGTCCCAGCGCCCATCGAGGATGTCCGCCTCGGTGATCCGGTCCGAGCTGAGCACCCCTTCGGCGTCCTGGGCATCGACCGACAGATCGGACCCCGATCGAACCTCGGAGGCGCCAAATCCGCTTTCCGGCTCGAAGTCGGTGCCGGCGAAGGTCAGGCCGCGATCATGGTTCGTGAAACCGAGCACCTGGCCGTCGCTCCGGGTGATCCGCCAGCACCAGGCCAGCGTGGTGGCCCCGCCGTCGAGATGCGCCTGCAGCGCGGCGTCGATCGTCTTCATCGCCGAACCTCGATCACCGGGATCGAAGTGATCGAGCCGAGCCGCTCGATGTCGAGCGTGAGGTCGAGCTGGTCGGTATCGAAGCGGGCATGAACGTCGAACTCGAAACCGGCGGCGACGGCTACTCCGGCTCCGGGCGCGGCGACGAAGGTGACGACACCGGTGCTGCCCGAAAACGACCAGCCGGAGGCCTGCGGGACGCCTGCGAGTGCGATCAGCACCGTGGTGGCGCGCGGCTTGGTGACCGTCCGCCACCAGGTCTCCCCGCCCGAGGCGTAGGCCTTCCGGAGCTGGAAGGCCACTCTGGATCCGTCGCCGGTGCCGATGACCTGATCGGTGGCGGCGGGCGTCGCCGACGGCGGGCACGATTTGTAGTCGGCCCAGTCCTTGAAGCGGAAGGTGTGCAGGCGGCCGTTCCGCGCCTCGAAGAAGGCGGTGACGGCGGCCAGGTCGTCGGCGCGCCGCACGCCGAACGCCACGTCATAGGACCGGCGCGAGTCGGCCCAGTCGGCGTTCCGCTCCTCGTCGCCGGAGGCAAGCGTCACGATCTGGGTGCTCCGGCGAGGCCCGCCGCGAGCTCCCCGGCTGATGCTCTCGGGAAACCTCACGTTGTGGAATGCCATTACATGCCCCTCCGGCCGAGGGCGACGGCCCGGGAGACATCGGCCGCGATCTGCGTCCGCGACTGCCTGAAGCTCTGCGCGTCGCGGATGTTGAAGTTCACCACCGGCGCGCCGCCGGAGCGCCCGCTCTCCCACTCCCTCGTCTGGCGACGGTTCAGCACCCGCTCGCCGCTCTGCAGGATTGCCGCGTATTCGTCGGGGCCGACCCGGCCGCCGTTGTGGAGCCGAGGCGCATGGGCGAAGGCGGCGGCCTCGACCAGGCGCAGCGGGCCGGCACCGGCCGGGCCGCCGCTGTGCTGCACCGCCGCCGCGATCCCGCCCCCGAACCCGCCCATCACGGTCGAGAGCGCGTTTGACAGCGGCGCGAACAGGAACTTCCGCGCGCCGAGCTGGGCGAAGTCGGCGATCGTCGAGGTGACGAGGCTGCGAATGTCGAGCTTGCCGGTCTTGACGAACTCGCCGACCGCGTCCTCGGCGCTCTTGAATGCCCCGCCCAGCGCCTCGCCGATCCCCTTGCCCAGATCCTTCACGTCATCATAGGCCCGGTTGAGCGCGTCGGTGATCGCGGCGATGCCCGCGAGCTCCCGCTCGGGTTCGATCATCGCCTTGTCCTTCCCCGCCGCCCCGCCACCGCCGGCGCGGCCGCCCCCGCCGCCGCCGGAGCCCGCCGCGTCCTCGCTCGCCGCGGCGGCCGCCCGTCGCCGCGCGTTAGCCTGAGCCCGGGCGCTGATCCCGCCGAAGACGTCGCCGAGCGGGTCGCCCGCGACGATGCCGCCGATCGTGTTCTGGTAGGCCGCCCATTGCGCCCGCAGGTCCGCCGCTGGAGCATTGTCGATCCGTCCGAGGTTGAGCCCGGCCGGGATCTGCGAAATCCGCGGGCTTCCGACCCAGTCCGGAAGCTGGCCAAGCACGCCGTTGATCGAACCGATCCATTCGTTGAGCTTGCCGCTCACCCGGTTGATCAGCATCTCGAGCCCGGCGAGCACCGCGTTCGCGCCGGCGACCACGGCCGCGCCGATCGCGGCCGGCACCGCCGCCCAGAGCGCGATCACCGTCTGCGCGGTGATCTGAAAGCCCTTGATGATCGCGTTGCCGGCGAGATGCACGCCGGTGACGATCCCGTCCCAGGCGGCCGAGGCGGCCGAACTCACCGCCTCGAAGGCCGGCGCCGCCCAGGTGGCGATCGCGTCGAAGGTCGGCTTCACCATGTCCCAGGCCCCGTCCCGGGTTGCCTGCCAGACGGCCAGCATCGTGTCGCCGAAGCCCACCTGGACGTCCGCGGTCTCGTTGATCTCGTGCCGCAGCCCGGCGAAGGCGGCCGCCGCGAGGGCGACGGCGGCCGCGACCCCGGCGCCGATCGGATTGGATAGGAGGGCGCCGATCCCGCGCCCCGCGGACAGGAGACCGGACCCGAGGCCCCTGACCAGTCCGCCGGTCTGCCTCAGCGCCGCGTTCACCCCGCCGGCGCCGGCGTACATCTGTGTGATCTGCGAGCCCTGCTGTACGAGCACGGTCAGCGGGCTCTGGCCCGAGGCGAGCGAGACGCCGATGTCGTTCAGCTGGAAGAACAGCATGCGCTGCTGCCAGGCCGCTTCGCGCGACCCGCGGGCCATGCCGCCGATCGCCGTCGTGCGCCCCCTGATCGCCGCGATCGACGCGAGCGAGGCCTGCCGCGTGCGCCCGATCGCGGCGTTCATCTCGTCCGCCGTGATCGCGCCCACCGCGTGCGCGCGCCGGATCTCCTCGACCTCGGAGCGATAGCCGCGGATCGCGGCGAAGAGCGGATTGTGCTTGGCGCGAAGATCGTCGAGCGCCCGGCCATAGGCATCGATGTCGGCCGCGTCGCGCCGCATCCCGCCGCCGACGCCGGTCGAGCGATCGATCCGCGCGACCACGGCGCCGGCGCCCTCGAGGCGGCGGATGCTGTTGGCGGCCGCGCCCGCCCGCCGGGCCAGAACATCGAGGCGGGTCATCAGCGCGCCGGCGGCGCCGCCGGTCGCGGTCAGGCCGCGGCTCGCCGGAACGCCGGCCTGTTCGATTTCCCGCAGCGCCTGCTTCCCGTCGCGACCGATCGCAACGAGGTCCGCCTTCAGATGGTCGCCACCGACGGCGGCGATCCTCACCGATACCTTGCGCTCAACCATCTCGTCCCGCTTCCGTCAGTTCGTTGATCTTCCGCACCGCGATCGCCTCGATGTCGGGCAGCAGCTCGGCGACGGCGATCGGCGTGATGCCAAGCGCCGCGCCGAGGGCGAGACCGGCCGACATGTCCCAGCCGAGCAGCGCGCCAGGGATGGCGCGGACCTGCCCGCCCATCCTCAGCGCGAGGTCCCAGACCTGCGTACCCTCAATCGTCTCCGGGCGGTTCACCCGCGCCGGGCACTCTTCGCAGCGCGACGGGCAGGCTCCGCAATAGGCGGCGCCCCCTCCGAAATGCCATTCGGCGAGGGCGCGGAGGCGTTTTTTTCCGCATCCAGCACCAGCCCCTTCGCGACGTAGCGGAGCTGGAAGCTCTCGAAGACCGGATAGACGTCCATGAGCGCGCTGGCCGCCTCCGGACTGACCGGCAGCGGCTCGCCCTCCGCGTCGCCGATCCCTTCCCACTCCACGATCGCCATCGCGGCGAGCTCCTTCGCGAGGGCGACCGCGAGCTCGGCCTCGGAGGCGAGCGCGGCGACCAATGCCTCGATCGCATCCGAGGCGCGGGCGCGTGCCATGAGCGCGGAGGTAAGCGGCGCGACGCGCACGCGGACGCCGGAGCCGAGATCGAGCCACTCGGGCTCGGTCGACAGGTTCAGTCGAAGCATGCGTGGTTCCTCACGGGTTGGCATATCCGCTCTGGTCATTGATCAGCACCGCCGTCGCCATCCGGCCCGCGGCGCTGTCCAGCGCGGCCTGCCAGGCGAAGCTGGTCTGCACGCCGCCGGGGCCATCGAGCGCGACCTTCGCCCGGGGCAGGTAGACGGCATGCGCGGTCAGCACCAGCGACGGGCCGCCGGCGACGCCATATTCGAACTCGAGCGCGCAGGGATCGCCGCTGACAGCCTGGTCGAGCAGCGCCGTGCTCGCGAAGCGCACCTCGACCGTGCCGGTGAGCGTCGCAAGCGACGGGTCGGCGCCGTCGATCCTGCCGTCGCCCCGGATGGTCTCGATCCGGTCGAGGTTGTTGTTGTAGGTAACCTGCGCCGAGACGATGTTTCCGAGCTGGACGCCATCGCGGCGCACCGCGCCGTTGAACGCGCCGAAGCGGGTGAGCGGCAGGCTGGTCAGCGCGCCGGCGGCCGAGCCGCCGCCGACCGTCTCGCCCTGGGCGATCACGTTGACCGAGGCGGTGATCAGGCCCGAGCGGTTCATGGTCCAGGCGATCGAGTTCGCCACGCAGCCCGAGGCCATCGAATAATAGGGCACGTCGGGCATGCCGACCTCGACCGCGAAGGACGGCAGCGTCCAGCCGCCCGAGGCGAAGGTATGGGAATAGCCGGTCGCGGCGCCGCCCGTCAGTGTCGCGGCCGAGACCGTCGCGGCGCTCGCGGCGAGCGTGTAGCTGTTGCCCGAGGTTCCGGCGGTATCGAAGGAGATGAGCAGCGTGGCGCCGCCCAGCGCCGAGTAAGTGCATTTCACGATCTCGGTGGCGGCCGAGGCGTTGAGGTCGGTGACGAGCTGCGCGAGCGTCGCCGCGAGCGTGGCTCCGATGTTCGTCTGGTTACCGGCGGCGCCCGAGGCGACGAATGTCCAGGCGGTGCCGTTGAGGGTGATCGTGCTCGCCGCGGCGGGATTGGCGCCAAAGACGATCCGGCCGGCCGCCCTCAGGCCGCTGGCCGTCGTCGGCGCGCCGAACAGCGCTTTCAGCCAGATGCCCGCGTAGCGCGCATCGATGGGGATCACCACGTCGCCATCGACGGTGATCGCGTCCTTGACGGGCGGCAGCGGGTCGCGGCCATAGCCGAGGAGCTCCGACGAGAGAAGCGGCTGCTCGGCCCCGAGGTTCGAGGTCGCGAACGGCATCTGCCAGAAGTCCCCCGCGCTCGGCGGGATGCCGTAGGACGATTCGAAGCCGAGCGCCATCTGCGCCCGCGCCCCCTGTGCACGTGCCATGTCAGTTTCCTTTGTTCAGGCGAGCGGATCGCTGGTGTCGTAGGGCAGAATGATGCCGATCGAGGCGGCCTTGAGCCCCTCGGCTCCCTCGATCGCGAGGTCGAGCGGCGCCGGCGCCTCGCCGAGCGCGTAGTCGACAAGGCCTCCAAGCGAGGGATCGGCCGAGAGGGCCCGGGATATCGCCTGACAGACGCCGTCGAACGCGGTGTCGCGGGCGGCCGGGCTCGCCGCGTCGACCAGCACGTCGATCTCGGCGCGGTGTTCGTAGAACCAGAGAGGCGGCGAGAAGAGAAACTGAGGCTCCCCCGGATCGCCGTCGCGCAGGATCATGAGGCCGGCCGCCGGGATGCGCTCCGGCAGCACGGCGTTCCGCAGCAGTGTCGAGCCCGCGGGCCGCGTCGTGTTCAGCGCGGTGTAGAGCGCCTTCAGAACCCGTTCCCGCTTGCTCTCAAGCGTCGTTCCACCGCCGCTCGCCGCGCCGGGCAGCGCGGTGACGTTGACGATCAAGGCCTGACCCGGAACCGTTGGCGCGCGGACGCCAGAGGCGGTCCCGGCCGCGAGGGCGGCGGTCGCGGTCAGGATCTGGCCCGGCGCCGTCGGCGCGCTCGCGCCCGTTCCCTCGCCCGGGATGAGACTCACGCCGACGGTCAGCACCTGACCGGAAACCGTCGGCGCGCGGACGCCAGAGGCCGTCCCGTCCGCGAGGGCGGTGGTCGCGGTCAGGATCTGACCGGAAACCGTTGGCGAGCGGACGCCAGTCGCCGTCCCGTCCACAAGGGTGGCGGTCGCGGCGAGAAGCTGGCCGGAAACCGTCGGGGCCCGGACCCCGCTCGCGGCGCCGGCGACCAGGCTCGTGGTGACGGTCACCAGGTCGCCATCCGCTTCGCCCGCGGTACCGCCCACCAGGAGGGCCTGGGCGGCGGCCACCAGATCCGCGCGCTCGCCGGAGCTGGGCGCGGCCCCCACCACCAGCGCGCCATAGAGCCTGCCCGACGCCGCGGCGCTCCCGTTCGCGGAGCACATGAACCCGACCCGGTTCACGTCGTAGGCGCCGGCGTCGCCGTGGGTCTCGTTCGAATCCGCGCCGCCATTGCGGGCGATGAACGACAGGGTCGGTCCCGATTGGGCCTCGAGCACGAATGCGATGCCGTCGCCGGGGTATTCCACGCCCTCGAGGATCCCGTTCCGGTAGAGCTCACAGGCCGCGCCGCCGCGACCCATCAGAATGACGCGGCTGTTCGAGTTCCAATCTTCCTCGGCGTTCTTGGTGACGCTGAGGATGGGCCCGTCCGTATCGCGGACCAGCGCGACGCCGTAGATCACCGTCCCGGTGTAGGCCCCGGGAGTGGCGACGAGGATATCGTCCGTGCCATCGAACTGAAGCCAGGAGACGCCGGCGGCGGTCCGGAAGGTCGGACGGGCCGCGTCCGACCCCATGGTGATATAGAGCCCGGAGATCAGATCATGGACGGTGCCCACCGGATCGCCGTCGGCGCTCGCCGGCGTCGTGGCCGATGCGCCGGTCCGCTCCTGATAGCAGAGCGTGTGCGCCGTACCGGGCAGGATGGCAAAGCCCCAGTGGCCGTCGAGCACGTCCTCCCAGATCGACGGCATGGCGCCGGCCTCAGTTCTGGATGCGGATCGTCGAGGCGGTCAGCGCGAAAGTGCCGGCCTCCGACACCACGTTCGCACCGAAATCGATATAGGCCACCAGCTCGTCGGCCGACGAGGCGCCACCCCGCGACTTGTAGTAGACCGCGCCGCGCGCGGTGATCGTCGAGGCTGGCCAGCTGGCGCCGCCGAGGCTGATCTCGATCCGGTCGTTCGTGGTGTCGATCGAAACGCCCAGCGTCGCGCTGGCGCCGCCGGCGGTATAGCCGGTGCCGCTGACCTCGTTCGTCACGTCGTTGCGCTTGTCGTCGGTGTCCTTGTTCGGGCTGTAGCTCGAAGTGACCAGCATCACCTTGAAGCTGTCGGTGTCGGCATCGACCGCGCCGGTGAAGAGATCGCGGATTGCGCTGTGGTAGATGGCAGAGGGCATGGGCGGTCCTTTGGCTTAAGGGTTCAGTCAGTCCTTCCAGGCGGCCAGGATCGCCGCCGGCAGCGCAGCCGCGGCGGCGCCGACCGCCCGGTCGAGGTCGAGGCGCTTCCGGAGCCGGACCTGCGGCACCAGGATGAAGATCACGATCGTCTGGGCGCCGGTCAGGATCCCGTCGCGGCGACGGCGGCCGCGCTTGGGGGCGGCGAAGCCGCGGCTGTTGATCCGCGCGTCGTCGGCGACGAGCAGGCTGTGCCGCCCGGGGCGATAGACAAAGCGCAGCCGCCGGCCGGTCCGCCGTTCCCAACCGCCGGGCGTGATCCGCTTGCCGCCCGACCCGCGACCCGCCACGGCGGTGGGGATCGCGAGATAGAAGCCGGCCTTGGAGCGGATCAGCGCGCCCCGGTCGAAGGCATCGACGATCTTCGCGGCGCGGCTGAACACCAGGCTCGCCGCGTTGATCGATTCGCCCGTGCGTGGGTAGCGGTTGGCGCGGATGGTGTTGGCCAGCCGCTGGCCGAGGCCGGCGCCGGTCACCTGGGCGCGCCAGGCGGTTTTCAGCCCGATCCCGACCCGGGTGACGCCGGTGGTCACCGCCGCCTCGCCGGCGCGGATCTCCGTGAGGAGGTCTTCCTCGAGATCGCCGGCGATATCGATGCTGATCCTCACGAGGGCTCCTCCCGCGCGCCGACTGTCCAGATCAGTCGATCCCGGTCGCGTACCGGAGCCCCGATCAGCGTATAGACCGCGCCGTCGGACTCGAGCGTGTCACCCTGGGCGAGCCCCGGCACCTCCGCGATCCGCAGATCGAGAAAGACCGTGTCGACCAGGTAGCGGCCGTCGCGGTAGGAGACGACGGTATCGGGATCGCGGCGCACCGCCCGAACCGGGATCCCGGCACCGGCGCCGCCGGCGCGCCAGATCGCATCGACGGCGAGGTTCGGATCCTCGAACAGCACATCGACCGCGACGGCGAAAGCGGACACCGGCCAGGACTCAGGCGGTGACCGCGGCGCCGTTCAGCCGCACCCGGCCAACCGTCTCGCCAGCACCGCTGCCCACCGCGGCGACGGCCGCGCCGATCAGCTTGTTGGTCGAGGCGGTGGTGGTGCAGGCCGAGCCCGTCCAGTAGACCGGCACGCCGACCGTCCAGGCCTGCGAACCGACCTTCGGCAGGTCGAAGATACCCTCGAGGTTGATGACGCCGTCGGCGCCGTTGGCGATCGCGCCGGCGGCGACGCCGAAGAGCGAGCCGACGAGGACGCCGGCGCCCGAGGCGATGTCCGCCCCGGCGGTGATGGTGATCGCGTGGCCGTTGGCGACGAAGTTCTTCATGGGGTTTCTCCCGTTGAATGAATGGGAGAGCCGGGACCGGGCGGCCCCGGCTCCGTGTCAGGAGCCGGGGCAGGGCTACGCCGCGCCGGCGTTCTTGAAGAGGCCGCGCCAGTCGATCGCCTTGGCGGCGAAATCGTGCCGCGCCTTGATCTCGATGCCGTCGACCTCGAACCCGGTGCGGGTCTCGGTGAAGACACCCTCCTGGCCGTCGAGGTAAGCGTACTCGACCGTGTCGATCCGCGACGGGTCGGCGGCGAGGAACCACGGGTCATTGCCGCCGGCCGGGATCAGGCGGGGCTCCTCGACGACCTCGAGGCGGCCGGCGAAGGTGTTGACCTCGGCCGTGCTCCCCGGGGTGGTCGCGGTCACCTGCTTGCGCGCCTCGACCGAGCGCTTGCCCGGCGGCACGAGGACGAAGCGCGGCAGGATCGAGATCACCCGTCCCTCGAGGCCCTTCTGGGCGGCGAAGGCGCGATAGGCGATCGCGAGGTTGGCCTCGTCGATCGCCGTGGCGGCGGCGGCGAGGTTGCCGTGGTTGGCGTGGAACAGCGCGACGCTGTCCGACATCGCGGCGTTCGCCGACAGGATGCCGTAGACGACGTCGGACTCGAGGTCGGCCGCCGCCGCGCCGAAGGCGGCGGGCACCCGGGTGAAGGCGTCGAGATCGTCGTTGATCAGCGTCTGGCGGGTGATCGCGACGATGCGACCGTAGGTCGCCAGCGCATAGACCTCCTTGCCCTCGCCGATCGTCCCGTAGCTGAACTCGCCGGCCTCGAGCACCTTCTGCAGGTCGGGAGCGCCGCCGAGCTGGGCGCGGCTGACCTGCTTGAAGTCGGTGATCGTCGCCCGGCGGGCCCAGACGCTGAAGGTCCGCGGCGTGCTCTCGTAGCCTGCGCGCAGGGTCTTGTTGGCGACATTGGCGAGGATCGCGGCGAAGTCGCTCGTCCCCATGTAGCCCGCCGCCCGCGCCGACAGCGCGAGCCCGGCCACCTCCATCTTCGCCATGCCGCGGGTCGAGACACCGCCGCGCTCGAGCGCGTGGCGGGCGAGCTCGATCAGCGACAGGCCGCGGAACTCGCGCGCCTCCGCCGGCAGGGCGGTCGAGGGCGCGTGGCGGTGCATCAGCGCCGCGCTCATCGCGTCACGGTAGGCGGTGTCGGCCGAGTCCCGCGCCACGGCCGGCGACGGCTCGACGGTGCGGCCGGCCGGGTCGCGGGCGACGAGCGCGTCGAGGATCGCGGCGCGGGCGGAATCGAGCCCGGTGCCCTCGCGGATCAGCCGGTCGCGCAGGCCGGCGTCGAGGCCGTGGCGACCGCAGAGCGAGGTGATCTCGGCGACGCGGGCGCGCTCCTCGGCGCGGATCGCGTCGGCATCGGGGGCAGCCACCGGTGCCGTGGCGGGGGTCTCCGCGTTTCGCGATTCGACGCGGGTCTGCTCCGGCGCCAGCTGGTCTTCGGGGTCCATGCCCTGTCCTTTCCTGATTGCCGCGGACGCGGCAGGGGTCGTGCTCGCCGCGGACGCGGCAGGGGTGCGCCGGGTCACGGCGCAGGGGGTCCGCCGGAGGCGGAGTTCCGCGGAAGGCGCATCGAGCGCGCCTTCCGATCTGATGCGGGCGCCCGGGTCGGCGGGCATAGGCACCGCCGAAACCTCGTAGGGCTCCCAATCGACGGCGCGCCAGATCTCGCGCTGGCCTTCGCGCTTCTCGATCTCGTAGCGGTGCACGCGATAGCCGACCGAGACGCTGCGGACCGTGCCCTCGACGATCCGCTGCACCAGTGGTGCCGCGTCCGGCGCGGCCGTCAGCCGCACGGTGGCTGTGCCGACGCCGTTCTCGATTCGCGCCGAGCCCTCGACCACGGTGCCGAGCACGTCCTCGAGCGACCAGGAGCCGTGGGTGTCGAGAAAGGGCGCGGCCCCCGAGTTCATGCGGTCGAGGCGGATCGCCTGCGGCGTGACGATGAGCTCCTCGTCGTACTCGCGGAGATCGTCCCAGCCCTCCCAGCGCCGGCGCAGCACCCGGGCGCCGGTCGTCCATACGATCTCGATCGTGCGCGTGCCGTCGATCGCCGTCGCTCCGGCGCCGTCGGGCGGTACGCTCGCCTTCGGCGAGACGAGGCGCACCGAGGCCTCCCGCCCCTGCAGGGGCAGGTCGAGGATATCTTCCGGATCCACTGGTCTCTCCGTTACTGGTCGGCTTCGCGCCGAGGGGCGGCGGAATCGCCGGTGTCGCCCGTCTGGACGAGCCCGGCCTTGGTCACCTTGCGCGGGTCGCTGTCGAGGACGAGGCCGAGGGCGTCGATCGCCGCGGCCGTCTCCGCCCATTCGACCAGCGTCGCATTCGGGTCGTAGCCGCGCCGGGCGATCTGTTGCTTCAGGGTCGAGAAGCCGGCGCGGACCTCGAGCAGGTCGGCCTGGGCATCCTGCAGCGGGTTCACGCTCTCGAACCGCGGCGGCGCCCACTCCGCCGGGATCGCGACGCCGGAGGGCAGCTGCCCGCCGGTCTGCGCGAGCGCGACGAACCAGTCCCAGACCGGGTCGCAGAACATCGGGATGACCGTCTGCCACTGCAGCTGGTCGACCATGCGACGGAACTCGTTCAGGCCGACGCGCGAGCTGGCGAAGTTCGCCTGGCTGAGGTCGCCGGTCATCAGGGCATAGGGCACCCGGAAGCCCGCCGAGACGATGTGCAGCTGCACCCGATGCCACTCGTAGACCCCGCCGGTCGATGCCGGCTGGTTGAACTTGATGTCCTTCCCGTTCCGCGCATAGGCGACGAGGCCCGGCTCGAACTGCTCGATCCGGTTGCCCTCGCCGTCCTCGACCACCGGCGCGATCGACTGCTCGGCCTCGTCGGCGCCAAAGACGATCCCGACGAGGCAGGCCTCGGTCTTCTTGCGCACGAGCTCGGCCCGCTGCCAGTCATCGACGTCACGGATCGGCCGCATCGCCGCCGTGCCCCAGGGCACGCCGCGGCTCTGGATCCGCTGCCGCTCGAAGAGGTGCGCGACCCCCTCGGCCGGATGCCGCACCGACTCCAGCGTCCGTCCGAAGACCGGCGACCGGTTGCCCGGGTGGTCAGGGAACATCCAGAAGGCGGCGCGGCGGCCGCTCCGGTCGTACTCGATCCCCTGGTCGATCCTGACCCCGTCGGCCCGGCTGTCGAAGCGGGCCGCGTCGAGGTGGTCGGCCTCACGCAGCTCGATCGTCAGCGGCACCGGCCCGTCGCCGGCGCGGCCGGGGCGGCGCAGCGCGAAGACATCGCCACCTTCGACCATTTCGCGGACCGCGAGCGCGGTCAGCCCGTGGAAGTCGGTATGGCCGTGGCGGTCGCAGCGCCGCGACCAGGCCGCCCACAACGCGTCGGCGCGCGCGTTCACCCCGGGATCCCCGCTCGCCGCGCGAGGGCGGATCCCGGGCCCGACGATGTTGTTGACCAGCACCTGCACGGCCTGCGCGGCCAACGGGTTGTTGCGGACGAGGTCGCGCATCCGCTGGCGCAGCATCGGCCCGGCGATCGCGATCTCGCTGTCGGCCGAGGTGCCGGCCGCCTGCCAGCCGTCGGTCTCGCGGCCGCGCTGGGCCCCGTCGTAGCCCCGCATGCGCTCGATCGCCATCCGCGCCGCCAGGCGCCTCGCGGCGGCCTGCGGCGCCACGGCGGCGAGCACGCGGTCGTAGAAGCCCCAGCGCACCGAGGGCGACGGCGCGGCGGTGTTCGAACGAGCCGTCACGCTCACCGCCTCCGGAAGCCGGCGAACCCGGCGACCGGGCGGCGCCGCGTCCCGGCCTGTTCGGCGAGATCCGTCTCGATCTCCGAGATGATCGTGCGCATCTCGGCGAGCGAGCGGTATTCGGTCATTTTCCCATCATACGCCACGCGGGTGACCCCGGAGGCATACGCCTTCCGGATGGCTTCGAGCTGCGCCTGTGTCCAGGCCATGTCAGTTCATCCCTGTCATCATCAGAACCACTTCCCGCGCCGAGGTCCCATCCAGTCGGACGACCGCCGCGCTCCCTTCTCCGTTCGCGGCCGGTTCGGCTGTCCGGCCGGCCGCGCCTCGGCCGCGCCGCCGGCGTCGAGCTGCGACTCGAGCGTCTCCCAGCGCGGATCGTCCCAGCGGTCGATCCCCATCAGGAAGGCGCACGCCCGGGCATAGACCCGGCAATCGAGCGCCTCGTTCCGCTCGCGGAGCTGCTGCCATTCGAGCCGCGCGAACCCCGCCTTCGACCGCACGGTCACCAGCTGCTCGGCCGTCAGCTGCCGCAGCCACTCCGCCGTCGTCCCGCGCGGGATATGCACGTAGCCAGGCGGCCAGCCGGCGCCGGCGGCGAGCTCCTCGTCGGTCGGGCGCGCCAGCCGCAGAAAGCGGTAGAGCTCCGACTTGAAGACCGCGCCGGCCACCTTCCAGAGCTGCAGCCCGCGCCGGATCTTCCGACCGGCTTCGGTCACCTCGACATAGGTCGGCCCCTCGACCGGCATCGACCGATCGAAACCGCCCACGCCCTTTACCGCGACCACCTGCCCGCGCCCCGCCCGCCGCACCCAGGCATAGACCGCGTCGACGGTGACGCCGTCGCCGGTGTCGATCGCGAGCCGGGCGAGGCTCATTCGCGCGCCGGAGGCATGCGGCCAGGTCTGGCCGAGTACCGCGTCGAGCGCCGCCCAGACCTCGGGCCGCGCGACGTCGCCGTCGAGCACGATGTGATCGACCAGCCAGGACCGGAGTCCGCGCCCCCAGCCCCAGACATCGATCTCGATCCGGTCGCGCTGCACGTCGGCGCCGGCGGTCAGCACCAGAACTCCTTCGGGCGCCTGGCCGAGCTGCCAGCTGTCGCGGCGCTCGTAGAGCCGCTGCCAGTCCGGCGCCTCGCCGCGCTCCTGCCAGGTCTCGCCGAGGATGGTGTTCTTCAGCGTCTTCAGCGCGGCGTCGTTCTTCTGCGCGGCCTCCCAGCCCCGGGCGACCTCCTCCCAGGACAGCCAGCCGAGCGGCGAGTAGAGCCCCGAGATGTGATAGCCGACGGTGCCGCTCGCCTCGGCGAGCTCGCGGACCTCCGGCTCGGCCGTCGCGATCCAGCAGGCGCCGTTCCCCTCGTCCATCATCGCCGTCTTGTGCCGCTCGGCGATCGGCTCCTCGCAATGCTCGCAGACATAGGCGGCGGTCTCCGGTCGCCCGGCCTCCCAGCGGAGCCGCTCGAACCTGAGCCACTGCAGCGCCCCGCAATGCGGACAGGGCACGTGATACCGACGCTGGTCCGACAACTCCCACTCCCGCTCGATGCGGCTCAGGCCCTTGATCGTCGGCGTCGAGGCCAGGAACAGCTTCGCCCGGTGGCCGAAGCTGATCGTCCGGGCCTCGGCCAGCGCGATCGGGTCGCCCTCGCCATCGACGTCGCCCGGATAGGCGTCCACCTCGTCGAGAAAGACCCACCGCGCCGGCATCGAGCGCAGGCCCACCGCGCTGTTCGCCCCGGTCAGGATCAGCTGGCCACCCGGAAAGCGCTTCCCCAGGATCGTGTTGCCGCTATCGCGCGCCCGGCTCGGCAGCACCCGCTCGCGCAGCTCCGGGCTCTCCTCGATCAGCGGCTCGATCCGCTGCTGGCTGAGCCGCTTCGCGAGATCGACCGTCGGCTGCACCGCGAGGATCGGTCCCGGCGCCTGGTGGATGCCGAGATCGGAAGAGCGTCGTGTAGGGAAAGAGTGTCTTCGCCTGTGTAGA
>NZ_CALAGI010000057.1 GCF_937891315.1 uncultured Amaricoccus sp.
GGCCGGTCGCCATCGGCTCATGCACCGACTGGCGCGGGATGATGCCGGGGGCCTTTACGTCGGCGATTCGGCGCTCCGTCGCGGCGACCGGACCCTTGCCGTCGATCGGATTGCCGAGCGCGTCGACAACGCGGCCGAGCAGGCCCTTGCCGACCGGCACGTCCACGATCGACTTCGTGCGCTTCACCACGTCGCCTTCGCCGATCTCGCGGTCCGACCCGAAGATCACGACGCCGACATTGTCGACTTCGAGGTTCAGGGTCATGCCGCGGATGCCGCCCGGGAACTCGACCATCTCGCCGGCCTGGACATTGTCGAGCCCGTGGACACGGGCGATGCCGTCCCCCACGGACAGCACGCGACCCACTTCCGCGACCTCGGCCTCCTGGCCGAAATTCTTGATCTGTTCCTTGAGGATCGCGGAGATCTCAGCGGCTTGGATCGACATTATCCGACCTCTTTCATGACATTCTGGAGATTGGCGAGCTTGGCGCGGATCGAGGTATCGATCATGCGGGACCCGACCTTGACCACGAGGCCGCCGATCAGGCTTTCGTCAACAGTGACATCGAGCTTCACGTCCCGGCCGACGCTGGCCTTGAGCGTGTCGGCCAGCGCCTGGGTCTGGGCCTGGGTGAGCGGCTTCGCCGCCGTCACCTCGGCCGTCACCTCGCCGCGCGCGTCGGCGATCAGGGCGCGGACCCCGGCGATCAGACCCGGCACGACGAAGAGCCGGCGATTCTGAGCCATGAGCAGCAGGGTATTGGTAACGGCGGGACCAAGGTCCATCTTCCCGGCGAGGGCGCGGATGGCGTTACCCTGGTCCTCACGGCTGAATACCGGCGAGGCGATCATGTCGCGAAGGTCCGCGCTGCCGTCGAGGGCGGTCTGGACGGTCGCGAGATCCGCCTCCACCTTGTCGAGCTGACCGCTTTCCTTTGCGATCTCGAATAGCGCCGTGGCGTAGCGTCCCGCGACGCCCGAGGTCAGAGATGCTGAGCTGGCCACGACCACCCTTTCGTTCTCGGCTAAATCCGCCCCCCACGAGCGGCCCGTGTGTCACTCTGGCGGCAAAGCTGCGCGCACCCAAGTGAAATCGGCGCGGTGATAGCAGAGGGATCGCTGGGTGGCAATACATTGCGCCCGGTTCGGAGCAGGTTCCGTGAGCGGCCATTCGCATGGCCCCGCTTCATTTTTTCGGATCCCGTTCACGAGGCCCTCACGAACCCGGCATCGGGCCGGAGTCGATCGCGATTCCGGCTGACGACGGGTTCGGGTTTTGGCCGGGCGAGTCCGCCGAGAACATCGAGCGGGCCGGGCACGGCGGCGGGGGCGCCTTCGGCCGGCGGGCGGGCATAGACCTGCTTCGAAGCCTCCACCAGCAGGGCGCCGGCCATGAACTGCGGATCGAACCGTCGCCCCAGCCGTTCCCAGAACTGCGCGGTCTGCAGCCAGAATCGGCGGTGCGACGGAGGAGCATAGAGCGCCGCCGCGTGCCGTTCCGGGACGAAGCGGGATTTGACGAGCTGCTTCTCGAGCTGGCCGAAGCTGTACGGCCGGCCATAGCCGAAGGGTGTGACGTCACGTCGCGCCCAGATGCCGGCGCGATTCGGGACGATGAAGAGCACCCGTCCGCCCGGCGCCAGGACGCGCCAGAGCTCGGCGAGGAGCGCGTCCGGGCTCTCGCAGGTCTCGAGCCCGTGCGCGACGATCAGGCGATCGACGGTGCCGGCGGCGATCGGCCAGCGGGTTTCCTCGACCAGCGAGCTGACATTGGCACCGCCGGGCGGCCAGGGCATCACCCCCTGCTGGGCCGGCATCAGCGCCAGCACGCGACGCGCGTCGTTGAGGAACGGCCGCAGCACGGGGGCCGCGAAGCCGAAACCGACCACGGTCATGCCGCGCGTGTCGGGCCAGAGCCGCCGCAAGGCCTGCTGCAAGCTCCGCTGCGTCGAGCGCCCGAGCTTGGTTCGGTAGTAGAAGGCGCGCAGGTCGAGCACATCCAGATGCATTGCGCCAAACTAGCCGATCCGACAGACTGGCGCCAAGGCAATCGCAAGGTGGCCGGCCGCGGGGCGGCCGGGCGGGCGCGGGGGGGATCGGGATGGGGCTGGAAATCGTCGTCGTGCCCTGCTTGCGGGACAACTACGCCTATCTGCTGCGCGATGTCGCCGGGCGGCGCGTGGCCGTGGTGGACGCGCCGGAACCGAAGCCGATCGAGGAGGCGCTGGCGGCGCGGGGCTGGACGCTCGACATGATCCTGATCACCCACCATCACGCCGACCATATCGACGGGGTCGACGCGCTGCGCGAGACCTACGGCGCCACGGTCGTGGGCGCGGCCGCCGACCGGCGCCGGCTGCCCGCGCTCGATATCGCCGTCGAGGACGGCGATACGGTGGCGGTCGGTGCGAGCATGGGCGAGGTCATCGACGTGCCGGGCCATACGGTCGGGCATGTCGCCTATTATTTCGCGGGGGCCGGAGCGCTGTTCTCGGCCGACAGCCTGATGATCATGGGATGCGGCCGGCTGTTCGAGGGCACGGCGGACCAGATGTGGCGCAGCCTGTCGCGGATGGCGGCGCTGCCCGGCGAGACGCGGGTCTATTCCGGGCATGAATACGCCCAGGCCAACACCCGCTTCGCACTCTCCATCGACGGTGACAATCCGGCCCTCGCCGCGCGCGCGGCCGAGATCGAGGCGGCCCGGGCGAACGGTTCGCCGACGGTGCCGGCGCGGCTCGATCTGGAGCTTGCGACCAATCCTTTCCTGCGGGCGCGAGATCCGGCCTTGAAAGCGCGGCTCGGCCTGCCCAATTCGCCTGATGCCCAAGTTTTCGCCGAGATCCGGAAGCGCAAGGATGCTTACTGAGCACTTGCAGCAACACTCCGGAAATCCCCGAGGCGGGGCCTGCATTTTTTTTGCGCTTTGAGCCGCGGGCCGGCATACTGGCCCTTGAAGCGCGTGGAATAAAACCGAAGTTTAACAGGTAACGGGTAAGACTGAAGTTCCTTGCCCGCGTCGGCTGCCCGCCGACGGGTTCAGACGGAAGGACGCGGACTATGCCCTCATTCTCGAGTACACTGGAAGCTGCGATCCACAACGCCCTTGGCCACGCCAACCAGCGAAAGCACGAGCTGGCTACCCTGGAACACCTGCTGCTCGCGTTGCTGGACGAGCCCGAGGCGGCCCGGGTGATGAAGGCTTGCGGGGTCGATCTCGAGAAGCTGCGCAAGACGATCCTCGCCTTCCTCGACGAGGAGCTCGACGCGCTCATTTCCGATATCGAAGGTTCCGAAGCCGCGCCGACCACCGGTTTCCAGCGGGTGATCCAGCGCGCGGCGATCCATGTCCAGAGCTCCGGCCGGTCGGAGGTGACGGGTGCGAACGTTCTCGTGGCGATCTTCGCCGAACGCGAAAGCCACGCCGCCTACTTCCTCCAGGAACAGGACATGACGCGTTACGACGCGGTCAACTACATCAGCCACGGCGTCGCCAAGGATCCGTCCTATGGCGAGGCCCGGCCGGTGAAGGGCGCGGAGGCTGCCCCCGAGCCCAAGGCCCAGGCCCAGGCCGGCAAGGAGGCCGAGGAGACCGCGTTGCACAAGTATTGTGTTGATCTGAATGAGAAAGCACGCCGGGGCGACGTCGATCCGCTGATCGGCCGCGATGGCGAGGTCGAACGCTGCATTCAGGTCCTGTGCCGCCGGCGCAAGAACAACCCGCTGCTCGTGGGCGATCCCGGCGTGGGCAAGACCGCCATCGCCGAGGGTCTGGCGCGGAAGATCATCGACGGCGAAACGCCGGGCGTGCTGGCCGACACGACGATCTATTCGCTCGACATGGGCGCGCTGCTGGCCGGAACGCGCTATCGCGGCGATTTCGAGGAGCGGCTGAAGGCCGTGATGAAGGAACTGGAGCAGCATCCGAACGCCATCCTGTTCATCGACGAGATCCACACGGTGATCGGCGCCGGTGCGACCAGCGGCGGCGCGATGGACGCGTCGAATCTGCTGAAGCCGGCGTTGCAGTCGGGGACGCTGCGCTGCATGGGCTCCACGACCTACAAGGAGTATCGCCAGCATTTCGAGAAGGACCGCGCGCTGGCGCGGCGGTTCCAGAAGATCGACGTCAACGAGCCGTCGGTCGAGGATGCGTTCAAGATCCTGAAGGGGCTGAAGCCCTATTTCGAGGATCACCACGACATCCGCTACACGCTCGATGCGATCCGCTCGGCGGTCGATCTGTCGGCGCGCTATATCCATGACCGCAAGCTGCCCGACAAGGCGATCGACGTGATCGACGAGGCGGGCGCGGCGCAGCACCTGCTGCCCGAGAGCCGGCGGCGCAAGACCATCACCTCGAAGGAGATCGAGGCGGTGGTGGCCAAGATCGCCCGCATCCCGCCGAGGAACGTCAGCAAGGACGATGCCGAGGTGCTGAAGGACCTCGACAAGTCGCTGAAGCGCGTGGTGTTCGGCCAGGACAAGGCGATCGACGCGCTGGCCTCGGCGATCAAGCTGAGCCGCGCGGGTCTGCGCGAACCGGAGAAGCCGATCGGCAACTACCTGTTCACCGGCCCGACCGGCGTCGGCAAGACCGAGGTTGCGAAGCGGCTGGCGCAGCAGCTGGGCGTCGAGCTGCTGCGGTTCGACATGTCGGAATACATGGAGAAACATACGGTTTCCCGCCTGATCGGCGCGCCTCCGGGCTATGTCGGCTTCGATCAGGGCGGGCTGCTGACCGACGGCGTGGATCAGCATCCGCATTGCGTGCTGCTGCTCGACGAGATGGAGAAGGCGCATCCGGACGTCTACAACATCCTCCTGCAGGTGATGGACAACGGCAAGCTGACCGACCACAACGGCCGGACGGTGGATTTCCGCAATGTCGTCCTGATCATGACGTCGAACGCCGGCGCCCAGGAGCAGGCGCAGAACGCGCTCGGCTTCGGTCGCGAGCGGCGCGAGGGCGAGGATACCATCGCGGTCGAGAAGATGTTCAGCCCCGAGTTCCGCAACCGGCTGGACGCGGTGATCAGCTTCGGCGCGCTGCCGAAATCGGTGATCCTGCAGGTGGTCGAGAAGTTCGTGCTGCAACTCGAGGCGCAGCTGATGGACCGCAACGTCCAGATCGAGCTGACCCCGGAAGCCACCGAATGGCTGGCGGACAAGGGCTATGACAGCAAGATGGGTGCCCGGCCGCTCGGCCGCGTGATCCAGGAGAACATCAAGAAGCCGCTGGCCGAGGAGCTGCTGTTCGGCAAGCTGGCCAAGGGCGGCCTCGTCGAGGTTCTCGTGCGGGACGGCCAGATCGAGCTGCGCTTCGAGCCCGCCGCGGCGCCGCGGATCGCGACCAAGAAGCCGCCGCTTCTGACCGCCGAATAAGGCGCGTTCCGGGCTCGGCCCGGGCGGCGCGAGACGGATCAAGCTCCCCTGACCGGCGACGGTCGGGGGAGTTTTTTTTGTGGACGGCGATGCGCCGGCCGGAGTCCGGCTCGGGGGTTCAATGAACGCGGGATTTCGGAGCGGCGCCCGGTCAGAGACCCGGTCAGAGTTGGGGCGCCATCAGATCGCGCGGATCAGCTTCTTCTCCAGCACGCGCAGCACGGAGGCGAGGTCATTGCCGCGCTTGAGCACGCGGCCGTCCATGCCGATCACCGCGTAGATCCCCTGCCGGCCAAGGCGGGGGCGCTTCTCGATCCGATAGAGCGGATGCTCGGCGGTGTGCCGGAAGACGGCGAAGACCGCGGCCTCGCGCAGCATCGAGATGCCGTAGTCGCGCCAGAGCCCGGCGGCGACCATGCGCCCATAGAGGCCGAGGATGGCCGACAGCTCCACGCGATGAAAGCTGACCTGATCGGGGAGGCGAGGAAAGGGCGCGATCTCGGCACTCTGGTCCATCCCGAGACAATGGGCGCGCCGCGCGGGTTTGGCAAGCGGCTCCCGGATCGTTCGGGCCGCGCTGGTTAATCGGCGCCCGAGGTGACCCGCGTCCGACTCCGGGACGCCGGCTCCGGGGCGCCGGTCAATGCAGATGGCCGTCCATGTCGTAGCGGCCGCCTTCGAGCAGCGGGCCGAACATCTCGGCGACCTCCGGATGATCCACCGGCTCGCCCGAATCGTCGCGGACAAGGTTCTGTTCCGACACATAGGCCACGTAGTACGAGGTCTCGTTCTCGGCGAGCAGATGGTAGAACGGCTGGTCCTTGCGCGGCCGGCTGTCTTCGGGGATCGACTCCCACCATTCGTCGGTATTGCTGAACGTGGGATCGACGTCGAAGATCACGCCGCGAAACGGGTGAACCCGATGCCGAACGACCTGGCCGACGGTGAATTTTGCCGAGGCGGTAAGCATGGCCGCGAACCTGTCAAGACTAGAGTGCAGCGCATCATACAGAGCGGTTGACTTTATGTCCACAACACGGGCAAGCCCGACCCGCGCGGTCGGGCTTTCCGCGGCGGCAGTGACGGAAATGTCGATGGCCCTGATCCTCCAGGTATTCCAGATCGTCGCCCCGGTCTTCCTGCTCGCCGCCATCGGCTACGCCTGGGTCCGGGGCCTCGGCTGGAACTACGATGTCGAATTCGTGACCCGCCTGTCGATGACCCTGTCGGTGCCGTGCCTGATCTTCATGGCATTGACCCGGTCGAAGGTCGATCCCGCCCTCCTGCGCGACACGGTGCTGGCCTCGCTGCTGGCCTATGTGCTCGTCGGCCTGATCGCCTGGGGCCTGGTGCGCGCGCTCGGCCTCGACGCGCAGACCTACTGGGCGCCGATCACCTTCGGCAATACCGGCAATCTCGGCCTGCCGATCGCGCTCTTCGCTTTTGGCCAGCTCGGGTTCGACCTCGCCGTCGTCGTCTTCGCGGTGATGGCGATCCTGTCCTTCACCTTCGGGGTCTGGGTGGTGGCCGGCGGCGGCTCGCCCGCGCGGGCGATCCGCGAGCCGCTGGTCTGGGGCACGGTGCTCGGCTCGGTCTTTCTGGTTCTGGGCTGGCATGTGCCGGTCTGGCTCGGCTCGGCGCTCGATCTCGTCGGGCAGATGGCGATTCCGCTGATGCTGATCACGCTCGGCGTCGCCATCTCGCGCCTGCGGCCGCGGGCGCTGGGGCGGGCCTTCTGGCTCTGCGTCGTGAAACTCGCGCTCTGCACGGCGGCGCCGCTGGCGATCGGTCTCCTGCTCGGCCTGTCGCGCCTGCCGCTCGGGGTGCTGGTGTTGCAGCTCTCGACGCCGGTGGCCGTCACCTCCTACATGCTCGCCGCGAAGTACCAGGCGCGACCCGACGAGGTGGCGGGCCTCGTCGTCGTCTCGACCGCCATTTCGATGATTGCGATCCCCGCGACGCTCGCCTTCTTCATCTAGAGCGGACGACCCGGCAGAGCCGGCTCGTCCGCTCCAGAGTCCTGAATTCGCGCAATGTCTTGACCACCGGGCGATTCCGTCCGGTTGGACATTGCTCTGATCGCGGCCGATGCGCGGGGACCGTGAGCTTCTGCTTGCAAAAAACTGGAATCCAGGCATTATCCGCTCGACACGTGCGACAAGACACGTTGAGCAGTCTTCGATCTGACAGGTTTCAATCGCATGCGGCGGTTTGCCCTCCTTGCGGCGTTTGTCCTTCTGAGTTCGTGCGGCGGGGGCGAAAAGCCGCCCAGCACGGTCACCGATGCCTGCCGGATGCAGACCGAACGCCCCCACTGGTTCAAGGCGATGAGCCGCACGGAAGCGCGCTGGGGCGTCCCGGTCTCGGTGCAGCTCGCCACCATCTCGCGCGAGTCGAGCTTCGAGGCGGATGCCCGGCCGACAAAGAAGGTGGGCAGCGGCATCTTCTCGCGCCATGTGCCGCGGTCCAGCGCCTATGGCTATTCGCAGGCGCTCGACGGCACCTGGGAATGGTACATGCGCGACACGGGACAGACCGGCGCGGACCGCGACGATTTCGCCGACTCGTCCGATTTCATCGGCTGGTACATGAACCTCAACAGCCGCGTGAACGGCGTGCCGTTGGGCGACGCCTACAACCAGTATCTCGCCTATCACGAGGGCAAGGCCGGTTTCGCCAAGGGCAGCTACAAGAAGAAGGCGTGGCTGCCGGGCGTCGCGCGCGACGTTCAGGCCTGGTCCGTGCGCTACGCGCAGCAGCTCCAATCCTGTCCCATCCCGGGCTGACGCCCGTTCACGGGCCTGGCAATTGACAGTCCCCGAAAACCCGCCCTAACGTCCATGAGCCGGAAACAGTGGGGGTGCCATGGACCGTCTGACGGAGATGGAGGCGTTCGTCCAGGTGGTCGATCACGGCGGTTTCACCGAAGCGGCCCGCAAGATGGGCCTGTCGAAATCCGCGGTCTCGAAACATGTCTCCGCGTTGGAATCACGGCTCGCCGTCCGGCTGCTCAATCGTACCACGCGCAGGGTCAGCCCGACTGAGGTGGGTCTCGCCTATTACGACCGGGCGCGCACCGTGCTCACCGACGCCTCCGAGGCCGACAGCATGGTGACGGCGATGCAGGCGACGCCGAAGGGCTCGCTCCGCATCTCGGTCCCGGTCAGCTTCGGCATCAATCAGCTGTCGGCGGCGGTGGCGAAGTTCCTCCTCGCCTATCCCGAGGTCGATATCCAGATGGTGCTCGACGACCGGTTCGTGGAACTGATCGCCGAGGGCTACGACATGGCGATCCGGGTCGGCGTGCTGGAGGACAGCTCGCTCAAGGCGCGCAAGCTCGCCGAGACGACGCGTATCCTCGTCGCCGCGCCCGACTATCTCGCGCGGATGGGAACGCCCGTGACGTTCGACGACCTGCACGAGCATCAGTTGCTGCATTACACCCATCTCGCCACCGGAAACTTCTGGCGGCTGCGCGGTCCGTCGGGCGAGGAGCGCCAGATCCGGGTCGGCGGCCGGCTGACCGCGAACAATGGCGATTCCCTGATGCGCGCGGCGGAGGCCGGCATCGGCATCGCGCTGCTGCCGTCCTTCGTGCTCGGCGACGCGCTGGCCTCGGGCCGCCTGATCGAGGTTCTGGCCGAGCGCGCCGGCGATACCATCGGCATCTACGCACTCTATCCCGAAGGCAAGTTCACCCAGCCGAAGCTGCGGGCCTTCATCGACTTCCTCGCCGAGCATTTCAAGGGCATGGGGCCGGTCGCCTGGCCGGTGCCGTAGTACCAACGGCCCACCTCGTTGACTTTCCGACCAAGCGTGCCGCGGGCACGCGCGACGCGGGTCCGACCAAGCCGAGGCACTGCCTCGGCCGGGCCGATCGCCGGAGGGCCGGAGGCCGGATCGAGATATTCCCGCGGACCGATCTTATACCAACGGCCCGGACGGATGGTAAGCGGTGTTGTCAGGCCACGGCCTTGAGCGGTGCAGTGGCATAGGCCCAGG
>NZ_CALAGI010000058.1 GCF_937891315.1 uncultured Amaricoccus sp.
GGCGCGGACGAGGACGGCGACGGCCTGCACGACCTCCTCGTGCTGGACGGTCCGCCCCGCGACGTGGCACTGCGCGCGAGCCCGAAACACCTCGCGGCGCGCGCCGTGTCGATCCGGAGCGGTGCGTCGCTGCTCGAGCTCGTGCCGCCGGGCGATCTCGCCGCGGTGCTTGGCCCCCGCGACGCCTCGGGCCGCACGCCCGTCGTGGCGGTGCGCCGCTCGACGCTGGCCGAAACGCGCGGCTTCCTGCGGCGGGCTGGACTGCGGCCGGCCGCGATCGTCGGCGCCGGCGCCTTTCCGGGCTTCGCCGCCCCGCCCCGCCTGACACCGCCGATCTGGCGCGACGTCACGCGCTCCGCCCCGCCCCGGACGCGCCTTGCCATTGGCGCGGTCGCGGCCTCGGCGGTCTTCCTCGCGCTGACCTTCCTGCTCGGCGCCGGCGAACCCGAGACGACCCTCGCCGCCGCCCCTGACACGCTCGCCCCGGCCCTCGCCGCGCCGGTCGCGCCGCTGGTGGTGGCCAGCGTCGAGACCGCTCCGGTGGCCGCGCCCCTGGCCTCGACGGTCGCCGCGCCTGTCGTCGCCATCGCCCCGCCGCGCCATGCGCCGTCGCCGCGGCTGGTGGCGGAGGCCGCGCCGAAGGCGCCGGCGCCGCTCGGGCCGGTGGTGACGCAAGGGACGCGCGACATGCCGGAACTCGCGGGGCTGAAGCCCACGGACGATCTCTCCGCCGACCGGATCGCGGCGCGCATCCTGCCCGTTCCGGCGCCGCCCCGCCGTCCCGGCTCCGCCGCGCCGGTGGCGTCCTTCGACGCGGCCGGCCGGCCCGCGCCACGCCCCTCCCAGGCCTCGGTCGCGACGGTCGCGCCGAAGGCCCTCGCGACAAGGCCCGCGCCGGTCGCCGACGGCCTTCGTCCCCGGGCACGCCCGCTCGGCGCGCCGCCGGCCGCGCTCTCCGCCGCGATCACCGGAGCGGTCAACAAGGCCACCGCCGAGCCGGTACGCGTCGCCTCGCTCAGCACGGCGACCGACGCCGCCGCGCTGGTCGCCGCCACCGTCGCCGCCACCACCGTCGCCGCGCCCGAGCCGAGGCCGGTCCGCGCCGCGGCCATCCAGCCGGTGAAGGCCCAGCCGGTGACCGTGCGCGTCAAGCCGAAGCCCGCCGTTCTGGCGACCCGCGCGCCGCTGGCGGAAAAGCCGACGCCCATCACCGCGAAACCGGTCCCGATCGCGGCGAAGCCGGTCCCGGTAACGACCGTCCCGACCAGAACCGTCACCACCAAGGCTGTCCCGGTGAAGCCCGTCGCCACGCGCGCGCCGGTCATGGCTCCCGCGCCGAAGGTGGTGGCGCAGCGCCCCGCCGCGCCGACCGTCCGCCAGGCGAGCCTCGCCCCGGCCAAGACGGCTCCGCAAAAGCAGATGGTCGCGGCCCGGCCGACGGTCGAGAAGGCCGGCCTGTCGCGCGGCAGCGTCTCGCTGCTCGGCGTCTTCGGCGTCGAGGGCGAGCGCCACGCGCTGGTCCGCCTGCCGAACGGCAAGGTGAAACGGGTACGCGCTGGCGACAACCTGTCGGGCGTTCAGGTCGCGTCCGTCGGCGCCGATACCGTCCGCCTGACCGGCGGCGGCCGCGACACCCTGCTGAAGCTCGCCGAATAGACGATCCGGCGGGGCGCCCCGGCGCCCCGCCCCGCGACGCGCTACATGTGCAGCATCTTGCCATAGGCGTCGAGCACGGCCTCGTGCATCATCTCGCTCAGCGTCGGATGCGGGAAGACGGTGTTCGCCAGCTCGACCTCGGTCGTCTCCAGCGCGCGGCCGATGACATAGCCCTGGATCAGCTCGGTCACCTCGGCCCCGACCATGTGCGCGCCGAGCAGTTCGCCCGTCTTCGCATCGAACACGGTCTTGATCATCCCCTCGGGCTCGCCGAGCGCGATCGCCTTGCCGTTGCCGATGAAGGGGAAATGCCCGACCTTGACCTGATAGCCCTGCGCCTTCGCCTTGGCCTCCGTCAGGCCGACGCTCGCCACCTGCGGATAGCAGTAGGTGCAGCCGGCGATGTCGCCCGGCCGCGTCGGATGCGGATCGAGGCCCGCGATCAGTTCGGCCACCATGACGCCCTCGTGCATCGCCTTGTGCGCGAGCCACGGCGGGCCGGCGACGTCGCCGATCGCGTAGAGGTCGGGCACGCCGGTCCGGCAGTATGCATCCACCACCACATGCGTCCGCTCGACCTTCACCCCGGCCGCCTCGAGGCCGATACCCTCGACATTGCCGACGATGCCGACGGCCGAGATGACCGTGTCGAACTCCCGAACCTCGATCTTGCCGGCCGCCTCGATATGGGCGACGACCTTGTCAGGCGCGCGGTCGAGCGCCGTCACGGTGGTGTTCTCCAGGATCGTCATGCCCTGCTTCTGAAACTGCTTTCGCGCGAAGGCCGAGATCTCGGCATCCTCGACCGGCAGCACGCGATCGAGCACCTCGACCACCACCGTCTCGGCGCCAAGCGTGTTGTAGAAGCTCGCGAACTCGATGCCGATCGCTCCCGAACCGATGACCAGCAGCTTCTTCGGCATATGGGGCGGCACCAGCGCATGCCGATAGGACCAGACACGCGCGCCGTCCGCCTCGAGCCCCGGCAGATCGCGGGCGCGGGCGCCGGTGGCGAGGATGATCGCCTTCGCCTCGACGATCCGCTCGCCCTTGTCGGTGGCGACCGCGATCCGGCCGGCGCCGGCCAGTTTCGCCGCGCCCATCACCACGTCGATCTTGTTCTTCTTCATCAGAAAGCCGACGCCGGAATTCAGCTGCTTCGCGATTCCACGCGAACGCTCGACCACCGCTTCGAGATCGAAGCCGATGTTCTCCGCGCTCAGCCCGAACTCCTTCGCCCGGTGCATGAGATGGAACACCTCGGAACTGCGCAGCAGCGCCTTGGTCGGGATGCAGCCCCAGTTGAGGCAGATGCCGCCGAGATTCTCGCGCTCGACAATCGCGACGCTCATGCCGAGCTGCGCGCAGCGGATCGCGGCGACATAGCCTCCGGGGCCGCTGCCGATGATCGCCACGTCGTAGGTCTTGCCAACCATGCGCCTAGCCCCCGGAGAATACGTCGCTTTCGCCCGCTGTTAGCCGATTTGTCCCGACCCGGCCAGAGCCGCCGGGCCGGATCGGCGGACCGGCTCAGCCCGCCGCCTGCCCATAGGCCAGGCGATAGCCTCCGGCTTCGAGGAACGCGGCCTCCTCCGGCGTCGAACGACGGCTGAGCGCGGCGTTCCGGTAGGGGAAGCGCCCGAACTGGCGGATGACCGCGCGATGCGCCCGGGAGTGGCGGACCTGCTCGGGGTCGCCGGCGCTCAGGAGGGTCAGCCGCATGCCCTTTTCCTGATTGGCGACCGATTCCGAGTGCGTGAACGGCAGATAGAAGAACGGCCGCTCCCGCCCCCCGACCCGTCGGTCGAAACCACGCCGGATCGCGCGCGTGGCGATGGCGAGCGCCTTGCCGTCGCTGGCGAACGATCGCGGGTCGCCCCGGAACATGTTGCGGGGGAACTGGTCGAGCAGGATCAGCAGCGCGAGGCAGGCGCGCGGCTCGCAGGTCCAACCGTCGAACTCTCCACGCCGCGCCCGCTCCCACAACGCGCCGAAGCGCTCGCGGATCAGATCGTCGAGCCCGTCGGATGGATCGAACCAGCCCTGTTCACCCACCTCGTCGAGCCAGAATTTCAGGATATCCTCGGCCGTCTGGTCCATTTCCGTCCCTTTCTTTCTTCACCGCGCGAGATCAGGCCCGCGCGGCGTCGTCTTCCAATTCCCCTTGATCGGCGGGCACGGCGCCCGCCGCCCAGTCGATGGCGACACCCTGCGCCACTTCGAGCGCCACGGGCGACGATTGCGGCAGCACGGGCGCGTAGGCCCTGCCGGCCCGGCGCGAGGGCCGCCGCCACATGCGATAGGCGCCATAGCCCGCGACCAGCCCGAACAGCCCCGCCAGATAGAGAAAATAGGTATCCGCCCCGAAACGCGTCATCAGCCAGCCGATCAGGAACGGGCCGGAGATCGCGCCGAGCCCGTTGATGAAGAGCAGTCCGCCCGAGGCAGCCGGCATGTCGGCGGGATCGAGAAAGTCGTTGGTATAGGCGATCAGCAGCGCATAGAGCGGATTGGCGATCCCGCCCACCAGAAAGCCGCCGACCAGCAGCAAGGCCCCCCGGTCCGGCAGGAAGAAAAACCCGAAGCTCGCCACCGCGCCGGCCGCCGTCATGCCGATGATCAGCACACGCCGGTCGATCCGGTCCGAGATCCAGCCGATCGGGAACTGGCAGACGAGCCCGCCGAGATAGATCGCGGCGACGAAGCTCGCGATCTCGCCGACATCGAGGCCCTTCTGCGTGCCGAACACCGAGGCCATGCTGAAGATCGCCGCGTAGACGCCGCCGAGCGCGAAGGTGCCGACGCAGCCGAGCGGCGAGATCGCGAAGAGCTGGCGGAGCGTCATCGGCTTCGTCGTCAGATAGGCGGGCGCCGTGCTGACGGTCAGCAGGATCGGCGCGAAGGAGACCGAGACCAGCACAGACATCACGATGAACAGCGAATAGCCGGCGGGATCGGCCAAGTTGAGCAGCGCCTGCGCCGAGATGATGCCGACCATCTGCACGATCATGTAGAGCGACAGCGCCTGTCCCCGCGTCTCGTTGGTCGCCGCCTCGTTCAGCCAGCTCTCGGCGACGACATAGATGCCGGCGAAACAGAAGCCGATCACGAACCGCATGGCGACCCATAGCGCCGGGCTCGGGTCGAGCGCGTAGAGGATGAAGGCCGCCGAGACCAGCGAGGCCAGGGCAGAGAAGACCCGCACATGCCCGACGCGTCGGATCATGGCCGCGATCCGCCGGGTTCCGACCAGAAAGCCGAGGTAGTAGCCGCTCATCACCCAGGCCATGGTGGTGGCGTCATAGCCCTCGATCGCGCCGCGAATGCCGAGCAGAGTCCCCTGCAGGCCGTTGCCGACCATCAGAAGCATCATGCCGAGCAGCAGGGCCCACGAATTTTTCAGGATGAAGAGCATCGCGGGCTGTCCGAATCTTGTCGCCGAGCATCCGACGCGCCGACGGTTCCGAACCGCTCAGCCGCGACATCATAAAGCCATTTCAGCCGTTCGGCAGCAACAGCGAGCCATCGCCATAGGAAAAGAAACGGTATCGCTCCGCGATCGCATGGGCGTAGATCGCGTGGATCCGCCGCGCGCCCATCAGCGCCGAGACCAGCATCATCAGCGTCGATTTCGGCAGGTGAAAGTTGGTCATCAGTCCGTCGGTGACCCGGAACTGGTAGCCGGGGCGGATGAAGATCGCCGTCTCGCCACGCCAGGGCGCGATGCCGCCGCCGGCGGCGGCGGTTTCCAGCACACGGAGCGCGGTGGTTCCGACCGGGATCACCCGCCCGCCCGCGGCCCGCGTGGCGGCGACCGCCTCGGCGGCGTCCGCGCTGATCTCGCCCCATTCGGCATGCATGCGATGCTCGTCCGGATTCTCGACCTTGACCGGCAAGAAGGTCCCCGCCCCGACATGCAGCGTCACCCGCGTCCGCCGTACGCCTTGCGCTTCGAGAGCCGCCAGCAGCGGCGCGTCGAAATGCAGCGCCGCCGTCGGTGCCGCGACCGCGCCGGGATGCGTCGCGAAGACGGTCTGATAGTCTTCCCGGTCGCGGGCGTCCGGCGCCCGCCGGGCGGCGATATAGGGCGGCAGCGGCGTCTCGCCGACCGCGAGCAGCGCGGCCTCGAGCGCCTCGCCGTCGCGATCGAAGGCGAGCAGGATCTCGGCGCCGTCCTTGTCGCGCACCTCGGCCGACAGCTCCGCCCCGAAGTCGATCCGATCGCCGGCGACGAGCCGCTTTCCCGGCCGGGCGAGCGCGCGCCAGAGGCCGTCGCCGCTCCGGGCGATCAGTGTCGTCTCGACCCGCGCCACCGCGCCACCCGGCCGCGCGCGGGTTCCGGTCAGCCGCGCCGGAATCACCTTCGTATCGTTCAGAACGAGGAGGTCCCCCGGGCGCAGCCAGGTCCCGAGCGCCGCGACCGTGGAATCCTCGATCCGCTCGGGACCGGCGACCAGCAGACGCGAAGCGGGCCTCGGGCGCGCGGGGCGCAGCGCGATCAGGTCCTCGGGCAGGGCGAAATCGAAATCGGCGAGGCGCATCACTTGTCCTTCGGTCGCCGCCGTATAGTTTGCGCGGAGGCGGGCCACAACGTCCGCGATCGGAGGAGTTCATGACGGACCAGGCCGCGGCCATCGAGATCGGCCACGCCGCGCCGGCCATCACCCTGCCCCGCGATGGCGGTGGTGAGACCTCGCTGTCGGACTTCCTCGGCAAGCGGGTGGTGGTGTATTTCTATCCGCGCGACGATACCCCGGGCTGTACCATCGAGGCGGTGGAATTCTCCGGCGAGCTGCCAGCCTTCGCTTCCGCCGAGACGGTGGTGATCGGCATCTCGAAGGACAGCGTCAAGAGCCACGACAAGTTTCGCGACAAGCACCAGATCGGGGTGATCCTCCTCTCCGACGAAGCGGGCGACGTCGCCGAACGCTATGGCGTCTGGGGCGAGAAATCGATGTACGGCAAGACATTCATGGGCATCGAGCGGGCTACCTTCCTGATCGACCGCGAAGGCCGGATCGCCAGGATCTGGCGCAACGTGAAGGTCGCGGGCCACGCAGACGAAGTTCTCGCGGCCGCCCGGGTGATCTGACACCCCGCGGGCGGATCGGCGCGCGTCCCGCGGATCGCCGCGTGTCGGCGGAGAATTGGGGGCCCCAGACCCTTGTGGCTCAAAGGAACGCGGTGCGATCATGAACTCGCAAGGAGGGCCGACATGAGCAAGAGACAGAAGGCTCCCGTCTCGGCGAGCGACCTGGACCGCCGGCAGTTCCTGGGCACGGCGGGCGTGGCGCCTGCGGTGAATGAACGGGTCTCGACCATTCCGCCGGGCGTGCATGGCGGCAATATCGACAATTGGCGCATCGGGGCTGGCGCCACGGCGGCCGCTGCTGTCGCGGACTTGCATGCGGCGGGGA
>NZ_CALAGI010000059.1 GCF_937891315.1 uncultured Amaricoccus sp.
TCGTCACCATCGCCGCTATCGTACTCTGGATACGGTAAGTGTCCACAGATCCTAGCCCCCGGATCTCCTTCGAGATCACCAGCAGCATGTAGGTCCGCAGCACCCGGTTCATCCGCGCCTGATAGCCGTGGCCGAGGCTCTGGTACCAGCGCACCAGATCGGCGTCGAAGGCCGCCGTGACCCGCGCCTTCTTCGCCCGCACCGGCACCTCGCGCTCGATGCGGTACCATTCCTCGGGCACATGCGCCTCGCGCAGCTTGCGCTGGCGGCTCCATTCCTCGAGCTCGTGCAATTCGCGGACGGCGCGGGCATAGGCGCGCTCCTCGAGCTTGGTGCGTTTGCGGTCATTGGTCATCGCGGGCAATCCGGTCCGGTGAAAACCGCCATCCTGCCACATCCGCGTTAACCATCCGCGAAGCCGCGAAAATCATGCGCATGCGTCGCACATGCTTCGCACATGCGATGCGCATGAAGATTTCCGAGCGATCCGAACGGGTTAATCCCCCGCCGCCCTAACTTCCGCGATAGGTCGAATAACTGTACGGCGCCAGCAGCAGCGGCACATGATAATGCGCCTCCAGATCGGCGATGCCGAAGCGGATCGGGATCCGGTCGAGAAACCGCGGGCTTTCCCCCGGCGCGCCGCTGGCGTCGAGATAGTCCCCGGCGTGGAACAGCAACTCCCAGACGCCCGCCGCCATCCGGCCCTTGCCGATCACCGGCGCATCGGTGCGGCCGTCGGCGTTGGTCACCACCGAATGTGTCAGCGACCGCGATTCCCCCTCGATCCGGTAGAGATCGATGCGCATCCCCGCCGCCGGGCAGCCCCGGGCCGCGTCCAGCACATGGGTCGTCAGATATCCCGCCGTTTCGCTCATCGGTCCTCCGGTCGCTTTCCTGTCCTTGCCTCCCGGCGCGGCCGCGCACCAGCCGGGAGCCACCGGAATTCTTTCAAGAAGATTTTGAAAGGCAAGGCGATTCATCTCCCCTAGAGTGAAGTGAGGGCCGCGCCGGCGAAGGCGGAGCGGCGAGTCAGGAGGGACGTGCGGTTGTCGCGATATCCGAGGAACACCCAGGGCTACGGCGGCGAGCCGCCCGCCGCCGACTGGCCCGGCGGCGCCAACATCGCCGTGCAATTCGTGCTGAACTACGAGGAGGGCGGCGAGAACTGCCTGTTGCACGGCGACGCCGGCTCCGAGGCCTTCCTCAGCGAGATACCGGGCGCCCAACCCTGGCCGGGCAAGCGGCACTGGAACATGGAATCGGTCTATGAATATGGCGCGCGCGCCGGCTTCTGGCGGCTGCGCGACCTGTTCGTCGGGCGCGGCGTGCCGCTGACGGTGTATGGCGTGGCCAGCGCGCTGGCGCGCTCGCCGGTGCAACTCGCCGCGATGAAGGACGCGGGCTGGGAGATCGCGAGCCACGGGTTGAAATGGATCGACTACCGCGACTACGACCGCGCCGCCGAGGCCGCCGACATGGCCGAGGCGATCCGCCTGCATACCGAGGTGGTCGGCGAGGCGCCGCGCGGCTGGTACACCGGGCGGACCTCGATCAACACCGTCGATCTCGCCTCCGAGGCAGGGATTTTCGACTATATATCGGATACTTATGACGACGACCTGCCCTATTGGCGGGAACATGACGGGCGCCAGCAGCTGATCGTGCCCTATTCGCTCGAGACCAACGACATGCGCTTCTCGGCCGGGACGTTCTCGACCGGAGAGGATTTCTATCTCTATCTCAAGGACAGCTTCGACATGCTCCTTGCCGAGGGCGCGGCGGGGCGGCCGAAGATGTTCTCGGTCGGACTGCATTGCCGGCTGGTCGGCCGGCCGGGCCGCGCCGCCGGGCTCGCGCGATTCATTGATTATGTACTCGGACATGACAAGGTCTGGATCGCGAAGCGGATCGACATCGCCCGGCACTGGCGCGCACGGCATCCGGCCCCGGCGCAGGCCCCGCGGCCGACGACCCTGCCGCGAGACGCGTTCGTCGCGCGCTATGGCGGCGTTTTCGAGCATTCGCCCTGGATCGCCGAACGCGCCTGGGAACTGGAACTCGGGCCCGCGCATGACACGGCGGTCGGCCTGCACAACGCGCTGGCGCGGATGTTCCGCTCGGCCAGCGAGGCGGAGCGGTTGGGCGTGCTGACCGCGCATCCCGATCTTGCCGGCAAACTGGCGGCGGCGAACCGGCTGACGCCGGAATCAACGGCGGAACAGGCGGGCGCGGGACTCGATTCGCTGACCGACGCGGAACGGGCGACCTTCACCGAGCTCAACGACGCCTATGTCGCGCGCTTCGGCTTCCCCTTCATCATCGCGGTGCGGGGGCTCGGCAAGTCGGATATCCTGGCGGCGTTCCGCCATCGCATCCGCAACGACCGCGCGACCGAGTTCGCCACCGCCTGCGCCCAGGTGGAACGTATCGCGCTCCTGCGATTGAAGGAAATGCTGCCATGAAGGACGCGTCCGTGACCGACATGCCCGTGAAGGACACCCCCTCGAAGTCGCTGCCGCGCTATTGGGCGCCTTGGGGCGGCCTTCCCGGTCAGCACGAACTGCTGTCCGGCCGCGCCGTCTTCACCGAGGCCTATGCCTTCATCCCGCGCGGGGTGATGACCGATATCGTGACCAGCGCGCTGCCTTTCTGGGAGGGGAGCCGCGCCTGGATCATCGCCCGGCCGATGTCCGGCTTCTCCGAGACCTTCTCGCAATACATCATGGAGGTGTTGCCCGGCGGCGGCAGCGACCGGCCGGAGCTCGACCCCGGGGCGGAGGGCTGCCTCTTCGTCCTGCAGGGCGGCCTGACACTGACCCTGGCGGGCGGGACGCACGAGATGGAGCCCGGCGGCTTCGCCTTCATCCCGCCGGGCGTGGTCTGGACGGTCCGCAACACCGGCGCCGAGCCGGCGCGGTTCCACTGGATCCGCAAGGCCTACGAGCCGGTGGAGGGCCTCGGCCTGCCCGACCCGATCATCGGCAACGAGCGGGCGATCAAGAACACGCCGATGCCCGACACCGAGGGCCGCTGGACGACCACCCGGTTCTTCGATCACGACGACATGCGCATGGACATGCATGTGACCATCGTCAATCTGCACCCGGGCGCCGAGATCCCGTTCACCGAGACCCACGTGATGGAGCACGGCCTCTACGTCCTGGAGGGCAAGGGCATCTACAAGCTCAACCGCGACTGGGTGGAGGTCGAGGCGGGCGATTTCATGTGGCTGCGCGCCTTCTGCCCGCAGGGCTGCTACGCTGGCGGCCCGGGGCGCTTCCGCTACCTGCTTTACAAGGACGTGAACCGCCATCCGCGGCTGGCCGGCCGCGGCATGCTGGCCGGACGATGAACCTCGCGCGCGACCTCGTCGTCGAGCCGCTGACCGCCGAGGCGTTCCGACCGTTCGGCGACGTCATCGAGGCGCGGGGGACGCCGAGTTTTCAGATCAATGGCGGAATGTGCGACCGGTTTCACGATCTCGCCCGCGTCGAGCTGGCGGGGACGGCGCCGCGTCTCGGGATCAGCGTCGGCTACGGGCGGCCCTATCCGCTGCCGCTCGACCTCACCCTGGTGGAGCGGCATCCCTATGGCAGCCAGGCCTTCGTGCCGATGACCGAGGATCCGTTCCTCGTGATCGTCGCGCCGGATGAAGGTGGCGTGCCGGGACGGCCCCGGGCGTTCCTGACGACGCCGGGGCAGGGGGTGAACTACCTGCGCGCCGTCTGGCATGGTGTGCTGACCCCGCTCGGGCGCGCGGCGCCGTTCCTGATCATCGACCGGGTCGCGGGCGCGGAGGTCAATCTGGAAGAATATGTCTATTCCGCCCCGTGGCGAATAACGGGCTTCGAATAGCGGCGGTCTGAAGAAAAGGCCCCTCTCCCCTCAGACCGCGCTTTCGACACCGAAAGTCTCGGATAGACTTACGAGCCAGACACGTACAACTTGACCAAGTACAACCAACCGAGAACCTGCCGACCACTCATGTACAGGCGCCGCGATATCGGCTCCCCCGCTCCCGGCATCGGCGTGCCAGGGTCGGATATTCATAGGCGCGGACCTTGTCACCATCGCGACACCCCGGATAATATATCGCGCCTGCGAAATGTCCAGAGGTCATTCGCAATGGCGATAAAAATGCTGCGGCGCGGCAACGACGGATTCGAGGATCGGGAGACGCGCTTTCGGATCAGCTTCCGAACCGGATCGCACCGCGCCGCGTCTCGTCCACCGGCTGGGTCAGGATCGCCGCCCGACAGGCGCGCTACCCGACCGGGCGGGTCGCCTCCATCGACGGCCGCGCGGCGAAGCGGGCCTCCCAGACGGCCAGCGCCGGTCGTCCGGCGCGCCAGTTCCGGTCGGCGAAGCGGAAATCGAGATAGCCAAGCGCGCAGCCAACCGCGATCTGGCCGCAGTCGAGCGGGGCGGCGAGGTGCGACATCCAGCGGCCCTCGAGTGCGTCGAGCGCATGGGCGACCTTGGACCATTGCCCCTCGACCCACGGCGCGAACCGGAATTCTTCCGGGCGCAGGCGGGTTTCATAGAGAGCGAGCACCGCCGCCTCGGCGATGCCGTGGCCCGTCGCCTCCAGTGTCAGCGTCTCCCAGAGCCGCGGCGCCGGCGGATACAGCCCACCCCCCGCGAGATCGACGAGGTAGCGACAGATCACCCGGCTGTCATAGAGCGCCGGACCGTCGGGGCGTTCCAGCGTCGGGATCTTGCCGAGCGGGTTGCGATTGACCGGATTGGTCCCGGGATCGAGCGGCGTGCCGCCCGACGGCACCAGCGCCACCTTGTCGATCAGTCCGGTCTCATGCAGCGTGACCGTCACCATCCGCACGAAGGGCGAGGTTGGTGAATGGTAGAGGCGGAGCATCATTCCACCCGGCGCACGCGCAGCCTTCCGACGCCCGCGGCCTCGAGCTCGATGCCGGGACCGCCCGGCCGCAGCCTGAATACCCGCCGCACCCGGCCGTCGCCATGCAACCCGCTCTCGGCCTCCGCCCGGTGTGGTTTGGCGCGAATGCCCTCCGGCAGGTCGTCGAGCACGGCGTCATGCGCCGGGTCCTTCGGATGGGACGCCCGGTTCCGCGCGGCGATCAGCGCCAGCGCCGCCACCGTGCCATAGCGCACGGCCATCCAGGCGAGGGGGGTGAGGGCGATCGGGGCGGGCATGCGGACGTGTCCTCCGGCGGCGGGTTCCTGCCGCGATGATATAGTCAGGAATCCGCCCGCGCAAAGCCTCGCTTCGTCGAACACTTCCGAGCGTGGCAATCCGGCGTCGATGCCTCAGACCGCCTCGGCCAGCAGCTGGCCGGCTTCATGCCCGACGATACGGGCGGTCACGATACTGCCCGGCGCGGCCGGGGTGGCGAGGCGGGTGGGGGCGAAGCCTTCGGTCCGGCCGATATCGGGCCGCTCCATCAGCAACTTCGCCGGCCGGCCGCGCATCTCGGCCAGATGCGCCACGACCCGCTCCGCGCCGGCCGCGCGGAGACGCGCGGCGCGCTCCCGCGCCACGGCGCCATCGACCTGCGGCATCCGCGCCGCCGGCGTGCCGGCGCGCGCGCTGTAGGGAAAGACATGCAGCCAGGTGAGGCCACATTCCTCGACCAGCCGCAGCGAATTCTGAAACATCGCCTCGGTCTCGGTCGGAAAGCCGGCGATGATGTCGGCGCCGAACACGATCTCCGGCCGCGCCGCCCGCGCCTCGCGGCAAAAGGCGATGGCATCGGCGCGCAGATGTCGCCGCTTCATCCGCTTCAGGATCAGGTCGTCGCCGGCCTGCAGCGACAGATGCAGATGCGGCATCAGCCGCGGTTCGGTGGCGATCGTCTCCATCAGCCGGGGATCCGCCTCGATCGAGTCGATCGAGCTGATCCTGAGCCGCGGCAGGTCGGGCACCCGGCGCAGGACCTCGGCCACCAGGTCGCCGAGCCGCGGCGCGCCCTCGAGATCGGCGCCCCAGCTCGTCAGATCGACGCCGGTCAGCACCACTTCGTTGAAGCCCTTGTCGACCAGTCGCGCGATCTGCTCGACCACGGTCGCCGCCGGCACGCTGCGCGAATTGCCCCGGCCATAGGGGATCACGCAGAAGGTACAGCGATGGTCGCAGCCGTTCTGCACCTGCACATAGGCCCGCGCCCGAGTGCCGAGCCCATCGACGATCGGCGCGGCGGTGCGCCGCTCGGCCATGATGTCGCCGACCTCGACCCGCGCCGCCTGCCCGGCGGCGAGTCGGTCCCAGACCTCGGGCCGCAGCTTCTCGCCGTTGCCGAGCACCTGATCGACCTCCTCCATGCCGGCGAAGCGGCCGGGCTCGGTCTGGGCGGCGCAGCCGGTGACGACGATCCGCGCCTCGGGATTGTCGCGGCGGAGCTTGCGGATCCGCTGGCGCGCCTGACGCACCGCCTCGGCGGTGACGGCGCAGGTATTGACGACGACGAGCCCCTCCTCGATCCCCGCGCCGCGCGCGAGGTCGCGCATCGCCTCGGTCTCGTAGGCATTGAGCCGACAGCCAAGCGTGGCGAAGACCGGGGGCTTGGCGGGCGCGTTCATCGCACCCTCGCCCCGTTCGAGCCGGCACCGTCCACGCCCATGAAATCGGCGGAAAGCCGGCCCTCGAACACCAGCGCGGTCGGGCCGGTCATCCAGACCCCGTCCGCGCGCCAGTCGATCAGCAGGTCGCCGCCGTCGAGGCGGACCGTCACCGCGCGCTCGGTCAGGCCGCGCCGCGCCGTTACCACCGCCGCCGCGCAGGCGCCGGAGCCGCAGGCCTGAGTGATCATCCCGCCGCGCTCCCAGACCCGCATGCGGATGGTGCCCCGATCGATCACATGCACGAACTCGACATTGGTGCGTTGGGGAAAAAGCGGGTCATGCTCGACGCGGGGCCCGACCTCGGCCAGATCCACCGCCTCGGCGTCCGCCACCACGAAGACGCAATGCGGATTGCCCATGCCGACCGCGCCGGGTCGCCCCGGCAGCGGGATCTCGTCGAGCTCCATCTGGCGCGACAGCGGCACGCCGTCCCAGGTCAGCCGGGGCTGACCCATGTTGACGCGGGTCAGGCCGTTCCCGGCATCCTCGGCCCGCAGCACCCCGCGTCCGGTGCGCAGATCGAGGCCGTCCGTGCCCGCCTCGGCCATCAGCAGCCGCGCGACGCAGCGGGTGGCATTGCCGCAGGCGTCGGCCGGCGTGCCGTCGGCGTTCCAGAAATCGACCGACGCGGCGACGCTCCGCCCCTCGACCACGCCGCCGTCGCGGATCACCGCGAGTTGGTCGAAGCCGACCCCGCGATTGCGGTTGCCGATCGCGCGGGCCAGCGCCGGGGATACCGGGTCGCCCGCGCCGCGCGCGTCGATGACCACGAAGTCGTTGCCGAGCCCGTGCATCTTCAGGAACCGGAGGCCGGCCCCGCCATCGCCCCGCGTCGGTCGAGAGTCCCCTGACTGTTGAGAATCGTGCGCCATTCGCGCTATATATGCGAACGGCGCGGCGCGGACCACATTGGACGCGCCGGTTTAGAATCCTGCTTGACCGCGCTGCGAACGGCTCCTAAACGTCCCCGCAGCCTAAGGGCCCGTAGCTCAGTCGGTAGAGCAACTGACTTTTAATCAGTGGGTCGTGGGTTCGAATCCCGCCGGGCTCACCAGGCTGGACGGTTGTTGTTGGGGCTCGTAGCTCAGCGGTAGAGCAGTTGACTCTTAATCAATTGGCCGAGAGTTCGAATCTCTCCGAGCCCACCACAACATCCAGCGAAACTCCGATCCAGCAGGTAGCGCCAAGATAGTGGCGCGACTTCGGTGGGTTAGCCGGATGCCTCTCCGGCTGAGACCAGTTTTCCGCGGCTTTCGGTCAGTTCCCGGGCCTGTCCGCGCAAGGCGCGACCGGCGCCTCAGGCGAAATCCAAGATAATCCGGATGCTGGCAAACGGACCCGCTTGCGAGGCGACGCCGGCTCGATGAGCTCACACGAGCCCCGCGAACCTCGCAGTCTCAAGACCTGGATGAATCACGCGAGGCGGGTCAGGCGAGGGCGGCGGCCTGCGCGTCCCAGAGCAAAGGCAGATCGCCCATGCGCTTCAATCGGGTCGCGGTCAGCGCGGCGGGCTGAGTTCCGTCGAGAATGCTCTCGACGAGCGTTGGCGCGAGAAACGCGAGCTGGATCACGCGCGAGACGTCGCCGGGATCGATGCCATGCCTGGCGCGTCGGGGCTGCTCCGCTCGGCCGAAGCGCCCGCCAGGACCAGCCGAAGCGCCTTGCCCCGGCGCTTGACGGCGATCGGTTGATCGAGGTTCAGGTGCGTGATGCCCGCGAGGCCGTCGGCGCCATCGATGGTCCTTTCCGCGCCGAGGTCGATCTCGGCGCGCAGCCGATGCTCCCCGAGATCGATGCGTCGGGTGACGCGGCGCAGCGTGGCGCGGCCCGAGGCGGTCCCGGGCGCGCGCAGGTCGGCCGCGATCCCGCGCAGCGCGGCGATGGCGCGCGCGCCCAGCGATGGGTCACCATCGCCATGCCCGAGCGCCGCGCTGACAAACGCCGGATCCTCGATCCGGGCGACGACGGCGCGCGCGAGCACTGCCTCGATCTCCGCGGCCGGGATGCGCCATCCCTTGGCTCCGGCGCCGACGGTCTTCTCGATGAGGTCGCGCGAGACGTAGTAGCGATAGCGGCGCTTGCCATTGTTGGCGTGGCTCGGGCGCATCGGATTTCCATCGGGATCGAACAGCCGCCCGGCCAGCGGACTGGTGATATCGCCGGTCGGCTGGTCCGAGCGGGTGACGCGGTTCGCCGTCAGCCGCGTCTGGACCTGGTCCCAGAGCGCCGTCTCGACAATGGCCGGAGGCTGTCCGGCATACACCTGATCCTTGTGCCGGACGCGGCCGATCACCAGCGGATTGGTCAGCAGCGCGTAGAGATTGCCCCGGGAGAACACCGCCCCGCCCGAGCGCTTGCCGTCGGCACTGACCCGGACGGGCGAGCGCTGCCCGCCGCGCTCCAGCTCGACCTGGAGCTTCGGCACCGTGCCGAGGGCAAGGTAGCGCTCGAAGAGCGCGCGCACCCGCGCCGCTTCCTCGGGACGCGGCACCAGCTTGCGCGCTTCGACGCGGTAGCCGAAGGGCACCGCGCCGCCCATCCACATGCCTTTCTTCTTGGAGGCGGCGATCTTGTCCCGGATGCGCTCGGCCGTGACCTCGCGCTCGAACTGCGCGAAGCTGAGCAGGATGTTCAGGGTCAGCCGGCCCATGGATGTCGTCGTGTTGAAGGACTGCGTGACCGAGACGAAGGTCACGCGCGAGGATCTCTTCAAGGAAGAGGAAGACGACAAGACGGCCGCCTGATTGCGATAGGTTGGCATTAAGGATGAACGGCAAATCCGGCCGGGCGGCGGCTTTCCGTCGCTAGGCCTGCGGTTCCGAATCAGCTTGAACTGGCGTGTGGTAGGGGAGCAATGATCCGGGCTTGCCGCCGGTGATTTGACCCATATCTGTGCGACAGCCTCACTTGGCATCAGTCTTTCCCAGCATCACTCAAGGTGACCCATGCGCGATCCCGTTGAAACCTACATGAACCTCGTGCCGATGGTCGTCGAGCAGACCAATCGCGGCGAACGCGCCTACGACATTTTCTCGCGACTGCTGAAAGAGCGCATCATCTTTCTTACCGGTCCGGTAGAGGACGGCATGTCGACGCTGG
>NZ_CALAGI010000060.1 GCF_937891315.1 uncultured Amaricoccus sp.
TCGTCGGTCGAGAGCTCGGTGAGCTTGGCGAAGACCGCGCCGATCACGTCGGGCATGGTGCCGGTGTCGAGGGCATTGTTCCCGACATAAGCCGAGACAATCTCGGCCGTGAGGGCGAGAAGTTCGTTGCGGTCGGTCGAAGTCTCGTTGTCCATCGTTTTCCTGCTCGTCGCGTTACGTCTCGCTCCACGCTCTGGCGGGTAAGTCGAGACGTCCGTCGAAGCAATAGAACAATTCTGCCGATGGCCGTCTTACCGTGCAGATAATCTGCAGTGTAGTTGGCGATGTCCGTCCATCCGCGGGGGTGCCGGCAACCTCACCGCTTGCCCCAAGCATCTCATCCCGGCGCCACACATGAAGCTGCTCCCCACCGCACCTCCTGCCCGCGCTGACAACGGCCGCCCAAGCTGCGTCGCTGGCATCACGCTCCTAAGTCTACTGCCTGAGGCGAGCGAAGGTCTCGAGCCGCCGGTCCCTGGCGGCCGCGGGCGTCCCACCTGGTGAAGGTCAACCCGCGCCAGGCTCGACGCGGCGCTGCTCGCCCGCATGGGCGCGCTTCTCGATCCTCCAAGTCGCGAAACCTGCCCCTGCTTCGGCGTCAGAGCGCGGAGCGGCTGAAGATCGCGGAGCTCGACGCCGAGATCCCTGCGACGGATCCGGGCAGACCCCCCGCTGTCGCGGCGCCTCGACATTCTCGTCAGTATCCCGGGCGAAGCTCACGGCCTTTGCCCTGCTCATCGACATGTCCGGAGCGCCCTCTTCATTCCGGTGCTTGTCGTGGTCCGCTTCAATCCGGACCTCAAGGCCTGCCATGACCGGCTCAAAGAGGCCGGCAAACCCGCGAAGGTCGTTCTCACCGCTGTCATGCGGAAGCTCATCGTCCTCGCCAACGCTCTTCTCAAGGACGATCGAACGTGGAGCCCTGCCAAGCCCTGATCATTACGGATACTCTAGCCGAGTCAAGAACGGGTTTGGGAAGGTTGGCGGATCAGGAAGCTCCGTCGAAGCGTCCGTGGGGCGTAGGCGATCTTCATCCGAACGGCTCAACTTGACGGTGACGGCCGAGTAAGAATGCGTCGGCCACGTGAACCAGTGGCGACAAGTCCACGTCCGAAGCACGCTTCCCCACCAGCGCAACGAAGGTCGAGTAGAGCTTCCGGTACTCCCCGTCTTCGCTACAAACCCGGGGGTAACCGTCAACCGTAAAGTGGCTGCCGCCCCCTGAGAGTATCACGGGGCCCTCGTCGCTTTGGATCGTGATATCCCAGGTTTGCGGTCCGGTCTGGCGCCAGTCGAAGTCGGCCGTTACCGGCACTCCGCTCGCCGTGCGGCCTCGCAGGCTGGCGGCAATCGGTGCGGCACGGTTGGCCGGAAAGTAGAGATCGGCGTCCTCGACGAAGAACCCCTCGGGGAGGATGTAGGTTGCGATCGACAAGGCGTTGATGCCGGGGTCGAAGACGCCCAGTCCGCCCGGCTGCCAGATCCATTCCTGCCCGGGATGCCAGCGAAGGACATCTTCCTTCCACTCGATCGCGACCGAGCGGATGGCTCGCCCGGCGAGCATCTGGCGTGCGGGCTCCACCGCTCCCGCCATGCGCGAATGCCAGCTGGCGAAGAGGGTCAGTCCGCGCGCCTCGGCCATCGCCGAGAGGAGCCGCACTTCGGAAATGGATGATCCGGGCGGCTTCTCGAGCATGACATGCTTGCCGGCGGCGAGGGCTGCGCGGGCCTGGTCGAAGCGCCCCGCTGGAGGCGTGCAGAGAGAGATTGCGTCGATCCCCGGCTCGTTCGCGAGCAGGGTGTCGATGTCGGGATAGCCGGGGAGGTCCGGCAGGCGCGCGTGGTGACTGGCGATAGCGGCGAGCGCCACACCCTCGGTCGCGGCGATGGCCGGGAGATGCTGCGTCTTGGCGATCTTGCCGAGGCCGACGAGGCCGAGCTTCAGTGTCATCCTTGCTCCTCACCACTCGGCGAAGCTGCCGTCCTTGTGCCGCCATATCGGGTTGCGCCAGCGGTGACCTTCGGCTGCCGCGCGGCGAACGAAGTCCTCGTTCACCTCGATCCCGAGGCCCGGGCCCTGCGGAATGGCGACATGGCCGTCCTCGTAGGCGAACACCGACGGATCGACCAGGTAGTCGAGCAGGTCGTTCGTGGTGTTGTAGTGGATGCCGAGCGACTGTTCCTGGATGAAGGCGTTGTAGCAGACCGCGTCGAGCTGGAGGTTCGCGGCGAGCGCGATCGGCCCGAGCGGGCAATGCAGCGCCACCGCCACGTCGTAGGCCTCGGCCATGGCCGCGATCTTCCGGGTCTCGGTGATGCCGCCCGAGTGCGAGGGATCGGGCTGGACGATGTCGACGTAGCCGTCCTCGAGGATGCGCTTGAAGTCCCAGCGCGAGAACAGCCGCTCGCCGAGCGCGATCGGGGTCGAGCAGTGGTTGGTGATCTCCTTCAGCGCCTCGGCGTGTTCCGACAGCACCGGCTCTTCGATGAACATGAGCTTGAAGGGCTCGAGCGCCTTCGCCAGCACCTTGGCCATCGGCCGGTGCACACGGCCGTGGAAATCGACGCCGATGCCGAAGTTCGGGCCGAGTGCGTCGCGGATTGCCTGGACTCGCTCGAGCACCGCGTCGATTTTGGCGTGGGTGTCGACGATCTGCAGCTCCTCGGTGCCGTTCATCTTCACCGCGGTGAAGCCGCGGTCGGCGCAGTCCTTCGCCATCCGCGCGGTGTCTCCGGGCCGGTCGCCACCGATCCAGGAATAGACCCGGATGCGGTCGCGCACCTGGCCGCCGAGGAGCGCGTGGACCGGCACCCCGAGCGCCTTGCCCTTGATGTCCCAGAGCGCCTGGTCGATGCCGGCGATGGCGCTCATATGCACCGCGCCACCGCGGTAGAAGCCGCCGCGATACATCACCGTCCAGTGGTCCTCGATCAGCCGGGGGTCCTTGCCTATCAGGTAGTCGGCCAGCTCCTCCACCGCGGCGGCGACGGTGTGGGCGCGGCCCTCGACGACCGGCTCGCCCCAGCCGGAGACGCCCTCGTCGGTCTCGATCTTGAGAAAGCACCAGCGCGGCGGAACGATGAAGGTGGTGAGGCCGGTGATCTTCATGGGCGAGCTCCTTCGACATGGCCACGCCAGGCGTCGGCGAAGGCGCGGGCGGTGACGCCGACCTCCGCCGCGGTCATGCCGGGCCTGTAGAGCGCCGAGCCGAGACCGAAGCCGGCTGCTCCGGCCGCGAGGTAGGACGCCATGGTGTGAGGGGTGATGCCTCCGACCGGGAGGAAGCGGGTACCGCGCGGGAAGACCGACGTCATCGCGCGCAGGACGGCCGGAGCGGTCAGTTCCGCGGGGAACAGCTTCAGCGCGTCCGCCCCCGCGGCCAGCGCGGCGAAGCCCTCGGTCGGCGTGGCGATGCCGGGCGCGCAGGCCAGTCCCGCCGCCTTGGCCGCGCGGATCACCGCCGTGTCGGCATGCGGCATGACGATGATCCGTCCGCCGGCGGCCGCCACGGCGTCCACCTGGGCGGGCGCGGTCACGGTGCCGGCGCCGACCAGCGTCTCGGGCCCCAGCCCGGCGGCGAGGCGGCGGATGCTCTCGATCGGCTCCGGCGAGTTCAGCGGCACCTCGACGATCGCGAAGCCGGCGTCGACCAGCGCCCGACCGATGTCGAGCGCCTCGTCCGGCGTCACGCCGCGCAGGATCGCCACCAGCGGCAGGCGGTCGAGGTAGGGTTGCAGATCGATCATGCGTCCTCCGTGTTCTTCACTAGCCCCGCGGTAGCGGCGATGCGCCAGAGGCCCGCGACGGCCGCGTCCGGGATGATCTCGGCGCCGGCGATCCCGAAGCGGGCGAACGCGCGGGCATAGCGCGCGCAGAGCGCCGGTTCGCCGATCAGCAGCGGCGCCGGACCCGGCTCGGCGAGGCCCGAGCGGATCTCGTCGCCGATCAGCAGGCCCGAGAGGTAGTCGAGAACCTCCGACGCGGCAATCCCGCCGGTGAGCGCCAACGCCCGGGCCGAGAAGAGAAGCGCCGCGATGCCGTCCGCATGGCGGGCGGCGTCGACGCCGCGCAGGAAGGCCGCGGCGCCGTCGCCGCCGCCGTCCGGACCGGCGGCGCGGCCGAGGATCGAGTGGTCACGCAGGATCGCGAAGAGCTCCCCTGTCATGAAGGTCGCGAAGCTCTCTATCCGGCCTTCCGCGACATGCGCCCATTTGGAATGGGTGCCCGGAAGGACGAGACGGGCGCGGGCCGCGAGCTCCGGACGCAACGCGAGCGCCCCCGCGATCTGGGTCTCCTCGCCGCGCATCACGTCCGGCAGGTCACCGGGCCGCCGGACGCCGGGCACGATCCAGAGGCGTCCGCGCGGCGCCCGCGTCAGCCCGCCGGCCAGGTCGTCGAGGCTCGCCGGGCACGCAAGATAGGGCGCCTCGACCCAGCCCTGCGCGCTTCCGATCATGCCGGCCGCGATGGCGGGCAGATCGGGCCAGCCGGCGGTGATCTCCGCGAGGGCGGCGGCGAAGTCGCCGCCCTCGATCTGCATGATCCCGCGCGGCGCGCGGGAGGTGGCGAGGACGTGCCCGCGGCTGTCGAGGAGCCAGCCGCGAAGCGCGGTGGTACCCCAGTCGAGCGCGACGAGGGTGGGCGCGGAGGGCTTGGTCCCGGTCATGGCTCAGCCGGCGACGAGCATGGTCTCGGCGGCCACGGCCGTTCCACGCAGGCGCAGGCCGTCGGCGTCGAAGAGCAGCGCGGCGGCGGGGTCGAAGGCCGGCGCGACGGGCTGGCCGGACCGCAGCTCGCGCACCCCGGTCGCCTTGATGACCACGCGCTGTCCGGTGCGGTTGCGGGCGTAGATGTAGGACTCGCCGCCCAGGTGCTCGACGATGTCGATGTCGAGCTTCAGGCGGGCCGAACCCGTTTGGGTGAAATGCTCCGGACGGATGCCCACCGTGATCTTGGCCCCGGCCGGGGCCTGCACGCCTGCGAGCGGGAGGATGAAGGGATCGGCCTCGACACCGTCGAGCCGTACCGTCACGCCCGAGCCGTCGTTGCCGACGACCTCGCCCGTGAGCAGGTTCATCTTCGGGCTGCCGATGAAGCCGGCGATGAAGACATTGTCCGGGTCGTCGTAGAGCGCGAGCGGCGAGCCGACCTGCTCGATCCGGCCGGCGCGCAGCACGACGATCTTGTCGGCGAGCGTCATCGCCTCGACCTGGTCGTGGGTGACGTAGACGATGGTCGTCCCGAGCTCCTTGTGGAGGCGGGCGATCTCGACGCGCATGTTGACGCGGAGCTCGGCGTCGAGGTTCGAGAGCGGCTCGTCGAACAGGAAGACATCGGGCTTGCGCACGATGGCCCGGCCGATGGCGACCCGCTGACGCTGGCCCCCGGAAAGCGCCTTCGGCTTGCGGTCAAGCAGGTGGGCGAGTTCCAGCACCTTCGCCGCCTGGTTCACGCGCGTCTCGATCTCGTCCTTGGGCGTCTTCGCGAAGCGCAGGCCGAAGCCCATGTTCTCGCGCACCGTCAGGTGCGGATAGAGCGCGTAGGACTGGAAAACCATGGCCACGCCGCGCTCCGACGGATCGACGTCGTTCATGACCGTCTCGCCGATCTCCAGCGTCCCGCTCGAGATCTCCTCGAGACCGGCGATCATCCGCAGCAGCGTCGATTTCCCGCACCCCGACGGGCCGACGAAAACGCAGAACTCGCCCGGTTCAACCTTCAGGTCGGCGCCGTGTATCACGACCACGTCGCCGTAGCGCTTCTGCAGATTCTTGAGTTCGAGACCCGACATTCGCTTCCTCCTCAGATTTATGGTGGTTACGCCGCGGCCAGGTTCGGCCGCGGCGTTCGGCCTCACGCGACCTTGTCGCTACGCCGGCGCAGGTTCGCCGGCACGAAATCGCCATGGGCGTCGAGCAGATCGTCGACGAGGCGGACGATCTGGTCGGTATCGAGTTCGGCCGCGGTGTGCGGGTCGAGCAGCGCCGCGTGGTGGATGTGGTCGCGGCGGCCGGTCAGGATGCCCTCGACGGTCAGCTTCTGCACGTTGATCTGGGTCTGCATCAGCGCCGCGAGTTGCATCGGCAGATCGCCGATCATCGTCGGCTGCAGCCCCTGGCGATCGACGAGGATCGGCAGCTCGACGCAGGCGTCGGCGGGCAGGTTCGAGATCGCGCCCCTGTTCATCACGTTGCCGTAGATGACCCGCGGCTGGCCGGTCTCGATCGAGTGAATGATCTCCGAGCCGTATTCGACGCTGCGGCGGACCTCGATCGGCTTCGAGGCGTCCTTGAGGTCGGCCGACATGCTCTCCCACTCGGCGAGCTGGCTCTCGCAGCGGCGCGGGTACTCGTTCAGTGGAATGTTGAACTTCTCGATCAGGTCCGGCCGGTCGCGCTTGATGTACCAGGGCACGTATTCGGCGAAGTGCTCCGAGCTTTCGGTGACGAAGTAGCCGAAGCGCTTGAAGACGTCGTAGCGGACGCGGTTCGTGTCCGGGACGCGGCCCTCGTCGATGACCTGTTGGATCAGCGGGTAGAGGTCCTGACCGTCGCGCTCGAACTTGAGGTAGAAGGCGACGTGGTTCACCCCGGCGACGACATAGTCGATCTCCTCGACCGGCACGCCGATGTCAGCGGCGAGTTCGCCCGCGGTGTGCCGGACCGAATGGCAGAGGCCGACGGTCCTGATCTTCGAGCCGCGGTTGAGACCGAGGCAGTTCATCGCCATCGGGTTGACGTAGTTCAGGTGCAGCACGTCAGGGCAGAGGCGCTCCATGTCGTGGGCCATCGAGAGCAGCACGGGTACGGTGCGGACGGCGCGCATGATGCCGCCGATGCCGAGGCTGTCGGCGATGGTCTGGTTGAGCCCCGCCTTCGACGGCAGCGCGAAATCGGTGACCGTCGCGGGCTTGTAGCCGCCGACCTGGATCATGTTGATCGCGTAGTCGGCGCCGTCGAGGGCCTTCGAGCGGTCGGTGGTCGCCTCGATCACGGCGCGGGCGCCGACCGCCTGGTTGATGCGCCGGGCGATGATCTCGGATTCGGTGAGCCGCTTCTCGTCGATGTCGAAGAGGGTGATTTTGGCGGCGGCGAGCTCCGGGTAGCTGAGGAGATCGCCGATCAGATTCTTGGCGAAGACGGTCGAGCCCGCGCCGATGAAGGTGATCTTGGGAGAGCGCATTTGCATTGGTTCCATTGGCTTGGGGGGAGAAAGACTTGCGCGCCGGGCGGGGAGGACGCCCCGCCCTGCCCCGCTCAGAAGAGGTTGTTGGCCTCGTCGTTCGCGGATTTCAGGATCTCGGCAGGATCACCCTCGCTCCGCATCACCTGCTCGAGCGCGCCCTTGAAGATGGTCGCGACCTCGGAGCCGTAGTCGGTGATGGGGAAGGCGAAGGTGGTCTCGGGCTTCGCGAGATCGGTGAAGGCGCTGACATCGACGCCCTTCGCACCGTGCGATGCGATCGCGGCCTGGACGGCGTCGGCCCGCGCCGGGAACACCACGCCCGACTTGCCGACGATCTCCTGGCAGGCGTCGGAGCCGAGGAACTTCACCCACTTCCAGGCGGCCTCCTGGTTGGGCGAGCCCGACCAGATCGAGTCGGCGAGGCCGTTGAACATGCTCTCGCGGCCCTCGGGGCCGGCCGGGATCGGCGCGAAGCCGATGTCGAAGGACGCGTTGTCGATGAACCAGTTGATCATCCACGAGCCGTGGACGTCCATCGCGCCCTTGCCGGAAACGAACAGCGTCTCGCCGCCGAGCTTGCCCTGCTGGTCGGCCGTCGGCGTGAAACCCTTGACCGTGCCGAGGTCGCGCAGCCAGGCGAAGGTCTCGGCGAGGCGCGGGTCGTCGTAGTGGTAGGTGGTGCCCCAGGGCTGGTCGAGGGGCCGCCAGCCGGTGGAGGCCGCGAGATAGCTCCACTCCGTCTGGCCGAATTCGCTGATCGGGTTCAACACGAGGCCGTAGGTCTCGACCGACTTCGGATCGAAGCCCGCCTCGTCGCCACGCTTGCCGCTGGTGTCGACGGTAAGGTGCGCGATCAGCTTCTCGTAGCTGCCGCCGTCCCGCGGGTTCCAGGTGAGGTTCCGCAGGTCCGCCTCGGTCAGTCCCGCCTCGGCGAGCTTCGCCTTGTTGTAGACGATCGCCACGGTGTCCCAGTCCTTGGGCATGCCGTACTGCGCGCCGTCACGGGTCCAGGTTTCGGTCAGCCCGGGCAGGAAGCCGGACATGTCGACCCCGTCGGCCTCGATGAGCGGCGTGAGGTCGGTCATGATGCCGTTCGCCAGGAACTCCGGATAGCGGCTCACATGGTTGACGAAGACGTCCGGCGCCTCGCCCGACAGAAGGCCGGTGGTGAGCGTCGTCCAGTAGTTGTCCCAGCCCTCCTGCACGATCTTGACCCGCACGTCGGGGTTCTCGGCCGTGAAGGCGTCGGCGCACTGCTGGTAGACCGGGACCTGGCGCTGGTCCCACATCCAGTAGGTGATGTCCTGGGCATGAGCGGCGACCGGCGTCAGGGCAGTCGCGGCGAGCAGGACGGACGTGAACGTGCGCATTCTGGTTTCCTCTCCTTTTGGGGTGGTCTTGTGGGTGGTCTTGATTGGGCGGTTACTTCATGCCGCTCGTCTGGAGCGACTCGACGATCCGGCGGCCGAAGAAGACGAGCAGGATCATGATCGGGATGATCGAGAGCATCACGGCGGCCATCAGTCCGGTCCAGTCGGGCTGGGCCTGGCCGGACTGGCTCTGGAAGGCCTGGAGCGCGACCGACATCACCCGTACGCTCTCGTCGCGGCCGACGAGGAAGGGCCAGAAGAAGTCGTTCCAGGCGTTGATCGAGAGCAAGATGGCGAGCGTCGCGACCGGGGCCTTCTGCAGCGGCAGGGCGACGTGCCAGAAGATCTGGAACCAGCTGAGGCCGTCGAGACGCGCCGCCTCCTCGAGTTCCCGCGGCGCCGAGATGAAGAACTGGCGCAGGAAGAACACCGCGAACGGGATCATCAGGATGTTCGGCGCCACCATGCCGGCGAAGGTGTTCAGCAGCCCGAGTTGGCGGATGAGCACGAAGTTCGGGATGAAGAGCACGATCGAGGGGATCATCGTCGCGGCGATGAAGGCATAGAAGATCGCGTCCCGTCCGGGAAAGCGGAGCCGGGCGAAGGCATAGGCCGCGAGCGACGAGAAGAAGAGCTGTCCGCCGACGAGCAGGCCCGTGTAGATCACGCTGTTGCGCAGCGCGAGCATGAAGTTGATCGGCGAGCCGGAGGCGCTGGTCAGCACGACCTCCGAGGGCAGGCCGAGCACCCGCAGGAAGTTGCCCCAGGTGATGTTGCCGAGCCCGAGATTGCTCGCACTGGCAAACACGTCGGCCGGCCAGGTCAGGGCGATCTTGAAGGCCATCCAGAGCGGAAGCAGCGAGAAGAAGCAGAAGACTGCGAGAACGGCGTAGCCGACGACGGCGTTGATCGAGAGGTTCTTGGTCATCGTGTTTCTCCGCTCACCCGAGGTCCGAATCGTCGGCGCGCAGCAGGCGCATCTGCAGCAGGGTGACGAGCATCAGGATGGCGAAGAGGGCCATCGACATCGCCGAGGCATAGCCCATGCGGCTGAACTTGAAGGCGTTCTCGTAGATGTACCAGAGCACCGCGCGGGTGGAGTTGGCCGGACCGCCTTGCGTTGTGACCGCGATCACGTCGAAGATCTGGAAGGAGCCGATGACGCTGGTGACGAGGATGAAGACCATCACCGGACGCAGCAGCGGCATGGTGATGAGCCGGAACATCGCGAACTCCGACGCCCCGTCGAGCCGCGCGGCCTCGTAGAGATCCTTCGGGATCGACTGCAGGCCGGCATAGAACAGAAGCGCCGTGAAGCCGACGTGTCGCCAGATCGAAATGCCCGCGATCGAGACGATCGCCTGATCGGGCGACGACAGGAACGGCTGAGGCAAAGCGCCGATCATCGACAGGAAGGCGTTGGTGATGCCGATCAGAGGGTCGAGCATCAGCAACCAGATGAGGCCGGCGACGACGTTCGAGATCAGGTATGGCGCGATGATCACGGCCCGCACCCAGACCGACTTGGCCAAGCGGTCGGCAAGCACCGCGATCAGCAGTGCCAGCGCGGTCTGGAGCGGGATGTTCCAGACGACGTAGACCAGCGTGATCCGCAGAGATTCCCAGAAGTTCCCGTCGCCCCAGAGCCGGACGTAATTATCGATGCCGACGAACTTCCCGGGCCGCAGCAGGTTCCAGTCAGTGAGGCTGATCGTCAGCGCCCGCACCGTCGGCAGGGCGAAGAAGACGAGGAGCCCGATCAGCGCGGGCAGGATGAAGAGATAGCCGACGATGGCCTCCCTTCGACGCATCGATTGGCGTGAGTTACCCGGTCGCGCCCGAGCGGGCGCGTCTGCCACGGCAGCCATATGAAATCCCCCCATGTTCGACGCCTTGCGCGACATAACACGTGTTATATCTACGCGGCGTCATTACTGACACGTGTTAGTTTACGCGAATCGTAGCGGAGTTGTCAAGCGCGCATGACTGGGTTACACGTGTCACATGGCTGGCGGAGGTTATGGATGGCCCGCGGGAAGGTTACGAGTCACGACGTTGCACGGGCCGCCGGGGTATCGCGCGCGACAGTATCGATCGTTCTCAACCACTCCAACGCCGCGGTGATCGGAGACGAGACGCGCAAGCGCGTGCAGGCGGTCGCGGCGGAGCTAGGCTATCGCCCCAACTCGGTGGCGCGAATGCTCAAGAGCGGTCTGACCGAGACCGTCGGCCTGCTCATCACCGAGCGCCGGTCACTGCTGGTCGATGGCTACATCCCGCTCCTGTTCGACGGCATCGGCAGCGTCCTGCGGCGGAGAGGATATCATGTCCTGCTCGAGACGCTGTCCCCGACCCGGGGCAAGAACCCCTACACCGACCTCGTGGAGTCGCGTCGCATCGACGGCCTGCTGATGCTGAGCCCGCGCGCCGATGATGCCGCGCTGATCGAGCTCATCGAGTCGGACTATCCGATCGTGCTGCTCGGCTCGATCGGGCATCCGAAGGAGATCTCGGTCGGCACCCTGAGCACCGAAGGCCTTCGAGCCGCGGTCGATCATGTCGTCGGCCTCGGTCATCGCAACATAGGTTCGGTACCGTTCTCGCCTCCAGGATTTGCGGCGGCGGACCATCGTCTCGCCGAGCTGCGGACATTTCTGGCCGGGAACGGCGTGCAACTCCGCGACGACGCGATCGTTCGCGGCGACTTCAGCGCAGAGAGCGGATATCATGCCACGCTCGAACTCATGGCTGCCCGACCCGACCTCACGGCAATCTTCGCGGGGAACGACACGATTGCCCTCGGCGTGATCGGCGCGCTCGCCCAGCTCAAACTGTCGGTGCCGCGCGACGTCTCGGTCGTCGGCTTTGATGACCTGCCATTCGCCGGATTCATGGCCCCTCCTCTCACGACGGTCCGCATTGACGCCAGACATCAAGGCCAGCACGCCGCGGAAGCCTTGCTGCTTCGTTTGACGGGAAAGCCTGTTCCCGAGGCGCGCCGGAAGTTCGATTCCCAGTTCATTGCGCGCGGATCCTGCGCAGTCCCTCGTTCCACGTGACCAAAGGCCTGTTCGGAACGGTTCAAACCGGCAACCAACGGGATGGCTCATTGCCTGCGAGGCAAATGCCCGCTCCGTGGCGGATCTTTCAGCGTCGGCCGGCGGTGCCGGATGGCCTCGCCTGCTCGCCACGACCGGCGGCCGCGCCCGCCCGACTGGACCAGGCACAGGCGGCACCGCCGCGCCTGCCGCCGGCCGACGCCACGTGCACGCCCACTGTCTGGCCCTGGTAGCGGCCCGTGATCTCGGCCCAGGTCGCCTCTCCGTTTCCGCCCGCGCCGCCGTCGCCGCCGTTCGGGTAACCGGAGCTCGCCTCCCAAGGCCCGGCCCCGCCGGTTCCGCCGATGGACCGGATGTCCGCCCCGCGCCCGTAGGCGGAGGTGAACGATCCCCCCGCGGTGACGCTGACGTCGCCGCCGTCGCCCCCGGCGCTGGTAACGCCGATGTTTCCGTCCTCGACCGACGAACCGCCGGCGCCCCCCACGCCGCCCGCGGAGAAGACGGTCAAGCCGCTCGCGACGCTGGCCGACGCTCCGCTGACCACCGGGGAGACGGCGATATCGATGTAGCCACCGGCGCCGCCCGCCCCGCCGGCGCCGCCGTTCTCATGGTCGACGTCGCGCCGGTGAAGCTGATCGCGCAGGCCTCGCCCGTCATCACGCAGGTTGCCCCGATGCCTTGCGCCGCGGCGAAGCCGGCGGGCGCGACGAGGGCGGAGGTCATCAGAAGACAAGCGAGCGCGGCGCGCGCCGGCGGGAATGCAGGCTGCATGGGTTTTCTCCAACGATCTGGGGGAAGACTTGAAGGTCCGGCGCGGTCGGCGCGCGGACGGGGCTAGAGGCTGCGGTCTCGGTCAGCGGGGCAGTCCAGCCGCCCCGCCGTCTCTCGCTCAGGCGGTCACGACCGCCGGCCTGGCAAGCTTCCGGCGCTGCGTCACGACCCGGACAATGATCGCGGCATGGATCAGGATCGCCGCGCCGAGGCCGATGACATGGTCCGTCGTGGTGACGGCGCCCGTCCGCGCCAGCACCCAGAGGGTCGCGACGCCGAGAGGGATGAACAGCAGGATGGCGGTGATCAGGCCCGGATTGTAGCGCCGCATGGCCACGGCCTGGCCGCAATGGGCGAGCGCGTTCACCAGGCTGAGATAGACGGCGATCAGGCCGAGCCCGAGATGGAGCCGCGCCGCCAGCCAGATGGCGACGGTATCGACGCCCCAGACGCCGACGATGTTGATCACGAAGACGTCGAACCGCGAGAGCAGCTCCTTGCCGCCGCCGATCGTGGCGTTGATGAACTTGCGAAAGCGGTCGTCGTCGTGTTCCTCGAACTGGTGGAGCATATAGACCGGCAGCTGGAGCCAGATCAGCAGCAGCGGGAGGGACCAGCCGCTGGTCAGGACCGGCGTGAGGGCGAGGAGCATGATGGCGGCGAGAAACCCGCCGTAGACCCAGTTGTCGCGCAGGCGAACGAACATCGGACGTCCCCTTTCAAGGTGGCTTGCATGAGAGCAAATTTCGATGCATTATAGGCATATTCAATACATCAACGCAAGAGTGAAATATGTCCCCGACCCCGAAACGCGCCTATCGTTCAGGCCTGCGCGCAACGCAGGCGGACGCGACGCGCCGTGCAATCATCGCCGCCGCCGGCGTGGTCTGCCGCGCCGGCGGATGGCCGAACGCCACGATCGTCGCGATTGCCAAGGAGGCGGGCGTCTCGAAGGAGACGATCTATGCCGTCTTCGGGACCAAGGTCGCAGTGATCGGCGAGATGGTGAAGGCGAGCGTCGCCGAGGCGGTGCCGGGCGAGCACTTCCTCGACCAGGAACGGCCGAAGGCCATAGGCGCCACGGTCGATCCAGGCCGTCGGATCGAGCTCTGGGCCGCCTATCTCACGGAGATCATGCAGCGCGTCTCGCCCTTGATGACCGTGGTGCGCGCCGGCGCGGAGGCCGAGCCGGAAATGGCCGAACTCTACCGGGCATTGCACCGCGGACGGCGCGCCAACCTGAGCCGCGTCGCGCAATCGATCCTTGGCGAGGGGGGATCGAAAACTGCCCTGTCCGTCGAATCAGTAACAGAGATCCTCTGGCCGCTCGCCAGCCCGGAGATGTTCACCCTGCTCACCGGCGTCGGGGGATACTCCACCGAGCGCTACACTGAGTGGCTCGCGGGAATGTTGAAGGTCGCGTTGCGGGAACCCGACCGGAGCTGATCAACCGACGCCGGGCACGGGCGCGGCGAGCCCCCCGCCCCCGGCCGAAAGAACCGCGAGCAGCCCGTCGACTGTGATACCGGACGCTACAAACGACGAAACCGCTTCGAGCGCATGTTCGGCAGGCTCGAGGGCTGGCGCCGCATCGCCACCCGATACGACCGATCCGCCGATACATTCATGAGCGCCATCCGCGGCGGCGCGGCCGTCATTTTCCGGGTATGAGTCCTGAGCCCAGGCCGAGCCGCAGCGACTTCTTGAAGCGGGCGAAGTCCTCCGGGCGGCCGACGCGGGTTCCGACGCGGCTATCGAGGTTGGCAAGAAGATCGGGCGCGTTGGCCACGAGCCAGTCACGCTCGACATGCGCGGCCTCGATCTCTCCGGCTTCCGCGAAGAGGGCGGCGGCGATCAGATGGTAGATCGGGAGTTGCGGGAAAGCCGCGGCGCGGATGCGGGCCGCGGCCTCCTTCGCATCGCCGGCGATATAGGCGCAGAGTGCCAGGCCGGTCTCGTAATAGGGCAGCGGGCCGGGATTGCGCGCGACGGCGGACTGCAGGATCGGGCAGCCTTCGTCCCAGCGACCGGAGAGGGCGAGGCGGTAGCCGTACTCGCCGAGAACCTCGGTGTCGTTCGGGTTGGTGGCGACGGCGACGGCGCCGACGCGCAGCGCGCCGTCGAAGTCGCCGGCGAGGTAGAGCGCCATCATCTTCGCCTGCAGCGCGCGGACATTGCCCGAATCGAGGATCAGCGCGTGTCGCGCGTCCGCGAGCGCCTGTTCCAGATCCGGCGACGGGTCGAGACCAAAGCGCATTCCATCGACGCGGATCTCGGCGAGGAGGCCCCAGGCGGTGGCGTACCGCGGGAAGCGCGCGACGGCCGCCTCGAGGCAGCCGCGGACGGATTGGTAGCCGGCCGCGTCGAGGCGGGCGCGAAAATCGAAATAGGCGAGCGTGCAAGCATAGGCGTCGCCATCGACCGCGGGCCGGCGGGCACCGTCGCTGGCGTCGGCCTGGAAGACGGCACCGTAGGGTTGGCCGATGGCGGTCGCCGCCGCGCTTGCGATGCGGCCCTCGGCGGCCAGCGGCTTCTCGGTGTCGAGGCGAACGGAATAACTCTCCGCCCAGACGACGGCGCCGTCGTCGGCGCGGCGCAGCTTCAGTTGGACGCGCATTTCGTCCGTCTCCCGCGCCACGCCGCCGTCGAGCAGGTAACGCGGGGCGACCGCGCCGTCGGACGGGGTTACGACGACGACGATGTCGCGGAAGCGGGCGATCTCGCCGATCAGTTCGGCGGTCAGGCCATCGGCGATCCGCGCGACCTCGGCATCGCCGCCGATCGCCGCTATCGGCGAGACGGCGAGACGCGGCACATCGGGTTCGGCCGGTTGGGGCGGGTCGCGGCGGGCCGACCAGACGGTGGCCGACGCGACCAAGGCGACCGCCGCCAGCACGCTCGCGAGAGCCCCGACGCGCCAACGCGGCGGCGCGGGTGGAGTGGCGGCCACCGACGCGGTGGCGACCGCGCGCGGGGCGAAGCTCGGCGCGTAGCTGCCCTTCGGCACGCCGATCGCAAGCGGGTCGTCACGGCCGGCGCCGAGGTAGTAACGGTCGAGCGCTCGGCGCAGGTGTCCGGCCTCGACGCGAACGATCGGGTCGGTCTGGGGATCGAAGGAGGCGTCGCGGCCAAAGACCTCGGTGGCGATCGAGTAGGCCTTGATCCGGTCGGCACGGCCGGCGAGCGCCTCCTCGACGACATAGGCGAGGAAGCGGCGGTCGCGGTCGGTCGCGTCGAAATCCGGGCTGTCGAGCACGCGCCGAAGCTGGGCACGACAGACCTCGGCATCCGGCACCATGGCGCGCGGCGGCGAATCCTCTGACATCTTTCCCCGACCGTCTCGTTCCAGTCACGCCGCTATAGCCTCCGGAGCGCGCTCGGACCAGCGCGCCGAGACGTCGGAAACGCGCAATTTACCGGCTTCCACGGGGTTAATAACCCCGTGGCCCTTGTTTCCCGATGGATCGCGGGTGCGATCTCTCCAGCGGGAGGCCACGACGAGCCACGGGCTGGAGCGAATGCACGAGCTGGAGCCGGCGATCAGGAGATTCCCCGAGTGGGCGGCGCAGGTGGCGCGACTTGCCGAGCGCGACGAGGCGTTTCGCGACATGTGCGAGGAGCTCGCGGCGGCGGAGGTCGCGCTGATCGGGCTCGGCGACGGCCGGAGTGCCGCGCAAGTGGCGCGGAGAGAGGAATGCGAGGGTTGGATCGTCCGATTGGTCGAGGAGATGACGGAAGCCCTGCGCCAGTCGGCGGCGCCCGGCCGGGCGCCGTGGTGACGGCTTCCCCCGCCCCGGGCGTTCGCGGCTCGCCGGCGCGCTCGCTCGCCGCGCGCCGGGATCTGTCGGCTGCGACGGTCCGCCACCCCAGAGAGATGCCCCGAAACGGGGCCACCCTGACCGGGGGTTTCCGGTCGTCCGGAGGAAGACGATGATGAAACGCCTTGCAATGACCGCGGGCATCGCCTGCATGTTCGCCGCGCCCGCGTTCGCGCAAATGGAGGTGACTTGCGGCGACTACAGCCTGATGGACAACGCCACGCAGATGGAGACGATCGCGAAGATCGAGTCGGAGACTTCGCAGATGTCGGGCGGAGTGCAACTCACCGCCGACCAGATCCACGAGAAGCTCGCGGCGGAGTGCAAGGACAAGGTCGATGTCCTGATCATCGACATCGCCACCGGCAAGTAGCCGCTCCCGTCAGGCGGGGTCCGGCACTGATCGCCAGGACCCCGATTGACTGCTTCGATCCGCGGCATCTTCCGAGGACACCCACCATGCTCCGCCTCGCCTCCCTGTTCGTCCCGCTCGCCGCCGCCTTCCTCGCGGCCGCGCCGGGCGTCGCCCAGTCCCAGCCCGCGGCGCCGCCGCACCAGCCGCTCGAGAAGACGATCGGCCAGGCTCGCCCGGAGGTCGTGCCCTCGCTCATCGTCATGAACGCCGGCGGCGCCGTGCTCGACGGGACGACGCTGACCCTGAAGAACATCGCCGGCAACTCCATCGTGTTCGCCGACCGGCCGGTCCGCGCGGCCGGCCACGCGCTGACCAGCACGCTGCTCGACGAGTGGAACCCGAGCTACCCCGACAGCTTCCACGCCGACCCGCCCAATGCCACCGTCTCGGTCTTCGGCGACGACGACAAGACGATCCTCGACGCCGTCGTCACCCTGAAGAACCCGACCATGCAGGGCGCCGACCTCGTCTTCGACGTCGATGTGCTGGAGGGCAGCCTGACCGGCGCCAACGGTCCGGCGGCGGTGTTCATCGACATCATCGGTCGCCCGCTCACGCCGCTGTCCTTCGCGGGCGTCGCCCGCCGCACCGCCTATCGCGGCGCGTGGTACGCAGGCGCCGCCGCCGCGGCCGCCCCTCGCCCGGCCTGCGGCTATCCGCCCTATCCGCCGTGCTACTGACAAGGAATCCTGTTGACATGATGCTTTCACGCCGCAACCTCCTCGGGACCGCCGCGCTTCTCGCCGGCGTCTCCCAAGTCGGCCTCGCCGCGGCCCAGGACGGCCCGCTCGACGACCTGCGCGAAGGGGGCGCGGACCTCTGGCTCGCGCTCGAAGCCTATGCCTACTTCTACCCGCTCGTGACCATGGAGATGACGAGGCGGGTGATCACCAACGCCGCCGAGGTCAAGGGCACGCACGGCCCGATGGGCCATCTCATCAAGCTCCGCGAGTATCCCGACGCGAGCTTCCGCGACGTGACCGCGCCGAACGCCGACACGCTCTACACCACGAGCTTCGTCGATGTCGGCACGGAGCCGTGGCTCGTCTCGCTGCCGGACTTCGCCGACCGCTACGCGCTCTTCCCGATGCTCGACGCCTGGACCACGGTGTTCGACGTGCCGGGCAAGCGCACCACCGGCACCGGCCCGCAGACCTGGGCGATCACCGGCCCGGGGTGGAGCGGCACGCTCCCCGAGGGGGTGGTCGAGTACAAGTCGCCGACGAGCCTCGTCTGGCTCCTCGGTCGCATCTATTGCACCGGGACGCCCGAGGACTACGCCGCCGTCCACAAGCTGCAGGACGAGATCCGGCTGGCGCCGCTCAGCGCGTGGGACAAGAAGGACTGGACGGCGCCGGCGGGCGTGGTCGATCCGAAGATCGACATGAAGACGCCGGTGCGCGACCAGGTGAACGCCCTCGACATCGACGCCTATTTCACGCTCGCCTGCGAGCTGATGAAGCACAACCCGCCGGCCGCCGCCGACGCGCCGCTCCTCGACAAGCTCGCCGACATCGGCATCGTCGCCGGCAAGGACTTCGACGTCTCGAAGCTCGACCCGCTGCTGAAGAAGCGCATCCCCGACCTGGGGTTCGCGCGGATCATGCTGCACTTCAAGGACAGCGGCGGACAGGTGAAGAACATCGACGGCTGGGGCTTTACCCTGCTGACCGGGCTCTATGGCACCGAATATCTGCAGCGGGCGCTGATCGCGGCGATCGGCCTCGGCGCCAACCGCCCGCAGGACGCGGTCTATCCGACCTCGACGGCCCCCGCCGGCCTCCTGCCGTTCCGGCACTATACCGGGTCGGAGAAGTGGGTCCTGACCTTCCCGAAAGGTGCTCTGCCGCCGGTGCGGGGCTTCTGGTCGCTGACGATGTACGACGAGAAGTACTTCTTCGTTGCCAATCCCATTGACCGCTATTCGATCAGCGAGCGCCAGTCGCTGCAGGCGAACGCGGACGGGTCGGTCGATATCCTGATCCAGCACGAGAGTCCGGGGAAGGACAAGGAGTCGAACTGGCTGCCGGCGCCGAAGGACCGCTTCGTCCTGATGCTCCGCCTCTACTGGCCCGACGAGGGCACCCCGTCGATCCTCGACGGCTCCTGGACGATCCCGGCGGTCCGCCGCGTCGGCTGAAAGCTCGGGTGCCGGCCCCCTTGGTCCGGCACCCCCTCAACGGATGCACCGCGCCGCCGGCATGCCGACGCCCGCGGTCGTCCGGCGTTCCACCGGGCTCGGCGAAGGTCGCCCGCTATGTTCCGTGGTGCATTCACTCGGATTTTAAGTATAATGTGACTTCCAGGCAATTTTGGCCGGTTTGTCATGCAAGATTCGTTCGACGCCGTGGGGACCCCGCCCCGCGGCCTGTCCCCGATTGGCCGTCTTCTCGGCGGCAGGACCCTTCCGTCGTTGCTCGCACGGCTCGGCGTGCGGGGCGCCCGAGGCAAGGGCGGGCCACTGAGGCTCGGCCGGCGGGTTTTCGCGATCCGGCACGCGGACGTCGTCGAAGTCCTGCGCCGCGACCTCGACTTTTCCATCGCTCCGGTGAACGCCTCCCGGATCGACGCGGTGAACGGCGGCGCCTTCATCCTCGGGATGGATCGCTCGCCCGAACTGACGCGCGAACGCGCCGCGCTCTATCGCGCGCTCGGCAGGATCGACCTCGCGACGATCGCCGACAAGACGAGGGCGGCGGCTCGGGACAGTGTCGCGGCGGGCGCGCCGCGCTTCGACGCCATCGCGGACTACGCGCGGCCGATCGCCCTTTCCACCGCCAGCGCGATTTTCGGTATCGCTCCCGCGAACCGCGATCTCTTCGCGGAAGTGGTCCGGGCGATCTTCCATCACACCTTTCTCAACATCGGCGGCGACGCGAAGATCGAGGCGCGCGCCCTCTCGGCCGCCCCGCTGATGCGCGACTGGTTCACCGTCGAGATCGATCGACGACGGCGCTCGGGCGATCTCGGGGCCGACCTCATGGGAGCGTTGCTCGCGGACGGAGCACTGGACGACGACGCGGTACGGCGCACGCTCGGTGGGATGCTCGTCGGCAGCGTCGATACGACGACATCGACTTTCGCGCGGGTGTTCAGCGTCGTCCGCGACGATGCGGGGCTCGCCGGGCGGATGCTCGAACGCTGGCGCTCGGGCCTCGACATCCATGGCTATTGCCTCGACGCCCTGCGCCGCTGGCCGCACAATCCGATCCTGCTGCGCGAGGCGGCGGCCGACACCGTGCTCGCCGGCGTCGAGATCAAGGCCGGTACGCGGGTCATCGCCTGGACCCAGGCGGCGATGCAGGATCCCGACGCCTTCCCCGATCCCGGCGAGACGCGGCCCGACCGGCCAATGGCGGCCTATCTGCATTTCGGCGGCGGACTGCACCCCTGCGCCGGGCGCGTGGTCAATGCGATCCAGATCCCCCTGCTGGTCGGCACGCTGCTCGACGCCGGCGCGAGGCCCGACGGCGCGATGAAATGGGTCGGGCCGTTCCCGGACAGGATGCCGGTCAGGATCGACAAGGGAGCCGCGCGATGACAGCCACCGCCGCCATTCAGTCCATGGTGACGATCGCCGCGCCCATCGCGATCGGCGAGGTCGAGGTCGTCCGCGCCCAGATCGACGCGGCGCTCGGCAACCCGGCCGACGCAACCCTGCGCGCGGCGGTGGAGGATGGCGCGCCGTTCCTGCATTTCGCGAGCCTGCACGCTCTGGCCGGCGGCGACGGCCGCCGCGGCCACCTCGTGCTCGAAATCTCCGCCGACGGCGGCGAGGATTTCGTGATCGACGAACTGGCCCGCCGCGCCGGCCGCCTGTTCGAGCCGATCTTCGCCCGCGCGACCGACTGGCGGCCGGGCGAGGGCATCGCCGGCTACTGGCGGGCGCACCGGTTTCGGGTCGGGCACGGCCTGTTCGATACCGTCGGCCTCGCCTTCGGCGGCACCCCGCGGCAGGGCGTGGCGACGATCCAGGCCGAGCATGCGCTGGCGGAGGAGGCGGGGCGGATCCTCGCGACCCTGCCCTCCGAGACGCCCCCGCTGCGCCGCATCGACGCGGTGCGCCGCGCGCTCGCCGCCTCGGACACGCACCGCTGGGCGCTCGACCCCGCGCCGCCGCCGGTCTTCGCCATCGCCGAGGAGCCGGGCACGCTGGCGAAGGTGGTCCGGCTGGCCCCCGGCTTCGTCGCCACCTTCCTCTGGCCGCTGATCCTCGTCTTCCTTCCGCTCTGCGCCTGGTTCGCCTGGCCGGATGCCTGGAGCTACTGGCCCCCCGGCTCCGCCCACTGGTTCGATGCCCTCAAGCAGATCCTCGGCTTTCTCGCCGCGCTCCTCGGCCTTCTCATCCTGTTTCTGGTCGTCACCCTCGGCGCCCTCTACCTGATCTTCGCACGGCAGGAAGCGCGCGACTGGCTGTCCGACCGAAGCGCCGATCGCGGCGAGCTGGCGGAAATGTTCCGACGCGAGAACGCCGATGGCTTCGCGCAGAACCACATGGTCTCGCAGACGGTGATTAAGCCCGGCCCGATCCGGAAGCTCACCATCCGGCTGGCATTCTGGGCGATCGCACGGCTGACGGCGCTCAACCCCAAGCCTGGTCATCTCGGCGATATCGGCACCATCCACTTCGCGCGCTGGGTGACGCTGCCCGGGACGCGCGATCTGCTGTTCTTCTCGAATTTCGGCGGCAGTTGGGAGAGTTATCTCGAAGACTTCATCACCAAGGCGCATGCCGGCCTGACGGCGGTCTGGTCGAACACCGTCGGCTTCCCGCGGACGCGCAACCTGTTCTCCGACGGCGCCACCGATGGCGAGCGTTTCAAGCGCTACGCTCGTGCCAGCATGGTTCACACCCCGTTCTGGTACAGCGCCTATCCCGACCTCACCACCGCGAACATCCGCGCCAACCAGCTCATCCGGCGCGGGATTTCCGCCGCCATGACCGAAGCGGACGCCGTGGAATGGCTGACGCATTTCGGCTCGGCCCCGCGACCGCCGGAAAAGCTCGAGACCACCCAGATCCAGAGCCTGGTCTTCGGCGGCATGGGTTTCAAGCCGGACGGCCGCCTGATGCTGATCGAGCTTGGCAAGGACATCGCCGCCAACCAGAACTGGCTGGCCCGGATCCTTCCGCGCGTCGCCTTCAACGACGGCCGCTATGCCACCGCGCCGGCGCTGCTCAGCTTCGCCGCGAGCCCGTCGGGCCTCGCCCGGCTCGGGCTCGAAGCGGGCGCGCTCCAGAGCTTTCCGGCCGCTTTCCTGCACGGGATGCACGCCGAAGGTCGCGACCGTATCCTCGGCGATGTCGGGGCCAACGGCCGCGAATACTGGGCCTGGGGCGCGGAGGGCAACGATATCGCCCTGCTCGTCTATGGCGACCTGCCCGATGGCGACGCGCCCCGCCCGATCGACGAACTCGGCCGCGAGATCGTCGAGCTCACGAAGGCCGCGGGTGGGTATATCGCGCACGCGATCGATCTCACCCCCGTCGCCGACAATCTCGCCGACCGGAAGGAGCCGTTCGGCTTCGTCGATGGCGTGTCCCAGCCGGCCATGCGCGGCACCTACCGCGGCCTGCGCAACGACGATCCCATCCACCTGGTCGAGCCGGGAGAATTCGTGCTCGGCTACCCCGACAACCACCGCAACATCCCCCCCGGCCCGGCGATGGCCGCCGAGCACGACCCGGGCCTGCGCCTGCCGATCTCGGGACGCGCGCAAGGCTTTGCCGAGACGGTGGCCGAGAACCCGCGCCTCGTCGGCTACAACGGCTCGTTTCTGGTGATCCGCCAGCTCGAGCAGGACGCCGCGGGGTTCCGCGACTTCTGCCGCCGGGAAGGGGCACGCCTCGACGGCGCCTTCCCGGACCTGCCCCTGCTGACCGACGCGGACAGCATGGCGGACTATGTCGGGGCCAAGATGATCGGCCGCTGGCAGGATGGCTCGTCGCTCGTCCGAAACCCCTATCTCGCGGCGAGCCGGCTGAAGCGGATCACCGGCCGCGACCCGATGGCCGCCGCCTCGCGACCGGAGAGCCGGCCGGCCGACATGGCGGCACCGACGATCGAGGCGGCGATCGCCCACCCGGAGGAAGCCGATGCGCCGACCGTAACCCCTGACAATGACTTCCTGTTCGGCACCGAGGACCCGCAGGGCGTGCGCTGCCCCTACGGTTCGCACGTGCGCCGGGTGAACCCGCGCGAGAGCCTGTCGCCCGGCTCGAACGACCAGATCGCCATCAGCAACCGCCACCGCGTGATCCGCGTCGGGCGCGGCTATCTCGGCGAGGACGGAAAGACCACGGCCGGGCTGATGTTCATGTGTCTCAATGGCGATATCGAGCGACAGTTCGAATTCATCCAGCAGACCTGGATGGGCAGCGCGAAGTTCCATGGGCTGACCGCCGAGGTCGATCCGATCGCGGGCAACGCCGTGGCGGGCCGCCGCGGCTTCACCATCCCGTCTCGCCGGGGTCCCGTCGGCCTCGACCCGCTGCCGCGCTTCGTCACCATGCGTGGTGGCGGCTACTTCTTCCTTCCGGGCCGTCAGATCCTGAGCTTCCTCGCCGGTTCATGAGCGCGGAAGGCGACGGCCCGGACGGAATTCGGGCCGGTTTCGGAGCGTTCGCGCCGAACCGCCGCGCTCAGGCAACCACCGCGACCGGGGCCTCGGCCGCGGCCCAGCCCTCGCGGATGTGCCGGTGCCCGTCGCGATAGACCACCTCGGGGCTTTCCGCGAGGTCGCGCCAGATCCTGGTCGCGGCGGCCAGCGCCGGCAGGCCGCGACCGAAGGCCTCGATGGTCAGCCAGTCGTCATAGCCCGAGGCGCGGATCGCGCGGAAGGTCTCGGCCCAGGGGATGTTGCCGCGCCCGGGCACGCCCCGATCGTTCTCCGACAGATGCACATGCGCGATCAACTCGCGGTAGCGGGTGAAGGCGCCGATCGGGTCCGTCTCCTCGATATTGGCGTGGAAGGTGTCGTACATCGCCCGGATGTTCGGATGGCCAACCTCGGCCAGATGCTCGGCGAGCTGGTCCATCGTGTTGACGAGATAGCATTCGAACCGGTTCAGCGCCTCGAGCCCGACGACGACGCCGCGGTTCTCCGCGTGATCGCCGATGGTGCGCTGGCTGGCGGCGGAGCGGGCGCGCTCCTCCGAAGTCGGCCCCTCGCCGGAGAAACGGCCGAGCGTCGAGTGCAGCGGCCCGGACAGCCGCGTCGCGCCGAGCGCCGCCGCGCAGTCGATCACCCTGGTCATGTAGGCGATGCCCGCCGCGCGCTCCGCCCGGTCGCCGATCAGGTTCATCGACGGATCGCCCATCGCCGAGACGGCGGTCCGTTCAAGCCCTATCTCGTCCAGCAAGGCGCCGAGCCGCGCGTAGTGGTCGGGCTCGCCGTCGAAGATCGGGATCTCGACGCCGTCGAAGCCGGTGGCGCGGATGTCGCGCATCAGGGCCTCGTGCTCCCCGGTCACGTGGGTGGTCCAGAGGAACATGCACATTCCGACCTTCATTCTTTTCCTCCATGCCGCTGATTTGGTATTACCAATTCTCACCACCAGCTGGCAAGCGATCGCACGCCGGCCCGCGCCATGATATCCGTTTTTGCTTTGTTAATCGTCACTCCCGGCCAGATGCGAGGCGACTTGCGTGACGGGATTGTTTGGACTAGGTGTTTGGGTCAGACAATCTGGTAGAACCAGATGGCGGACTCGGCCCGATCGCAGGGTCGATTCGGCAAGGACAGGGAGGAACGCGATGCATCTGTCGACCCACAACTGGATGCGGGCCGAGCCGCTGGAAGTGACGCTGCGGCGGATCAGGAAATATGGCTATGAGAGCATCGAGATCTCCGGCGAACCCGAGCAGTACGAGGTCGGCGAGACCCGACGTCTGCTGAAGGAGCACGGGATCCGCTGCTGGGGCGCGGTGACGCTGACGCTCGGCGAACGCAATCTCGCGGCGAAGGACGAAGGCCAGCGGGCGCGCTCGGTCGACTATGTGAAATCGGTGATCACCATGGTCAGCGAGCTTGAGGGCGAGATCGTGACGCTGGTGCCGGCCACGGTCGGCAAGGTGGTGCCGGACGCGACCGAGGAAGAGGAATGGGGTTGGGTGGTCGAGGCGACCAGGGAATGCTTCGCCCATGCCCAGAAACGCGGGGTGCGGATCGCGATCGAGCCGCTGAACCGGTTCGAGACCTATCTCTTCAACCGATGCGCCCAGGCGCTGGCGCTGGCCGACGCGGTCGGGCCGGAATGCGGGGTCTGTCTCGACGCCTATCACCTCAATATGGAGGAGAGTAACGTCCACGACGCGATCCGCCTCGCCGGCAAGAGGCTGTACGATTTCCACGTCGCCGACAACAACCGCTTCGCCGCCGGGCTCGGGCATATCGACTGGCCAAAGATCGTCGGCACGCTGAGGGAGATCGGCTATGACGGGGCGTTGACCAACGAGTTCGTGGCGCCGGTCGATCGCACACCGGCGGCGATCTATCCCGAGATGGTCGAGCGTAACCCGGTCGATATCTCGCCCGAGCAGTTGAAGTTCATCCAGGACCATGGTTCGAGCCTGCTGACCGAGGAATTCTACGACGGCCAGATGCGGATCACCTCCGAAACCCTCCTGCCGCTCATCCGGTAGCGCCGCCGGGCGGGAGATCCCCATGCGCATCAAGAGCGTCGAGGCCCGATGGATCAGCGTCCCCATCGCGGCCGCCCGTCAGCACCGAAGCGACTTCGGCACGCTTCGCACCTTCGACGCGGCGATCCTGCGGATCGAGACCGAGGACGGGTTGGTCGGCTGGGGCGAGGGCAAGAACGCGGCCGGCAGCGCCGGCAGCTATGGCGCGCTCACCCGGCTGCTGAACGACGAGGTGGGGCCGAGGCTGATCGGGCTGCGGGCGGGCGATATCACGCCGATCTGGGAGATGCTCTATAACGAGACACGCGCCGATACCGCCGCGCGGTCCGGCCATGCGATGCCGGCGCTCGCCCGCCGCGGCCTCGGCGTCGCGGCGATCAGCGCGGTCGATATCGCGCTCTGGGACATTCTGGGCAAGCATCTCGGCCAGCCGGTCTGGCAGTTGCTCGGCGGGCGCAAGGCCGACCGGCTGCCGGCCTATGCCTCGGGCGGCTGGGCGCCGGCGACGGAGATCGGCGCGCAGTTGCGCTCCTATATCGACATCGGCGGCTTCGGCGCCGTGAAGATGCGCGTCGGTGCGATGGACGGCCCGCCGCATGTCTCGGCCGCCCGGGTGCGGGCGGCGCGCGCGGCGCTGGGGCCGGACGTGGAGATCGCGGTCGACGCGCACGGCACCTATACCGTCGCGGGTGCCAAGCGCTTCGCGCGGATGGTCGAGGACTGCGACCTCGCCTGGTTCGAGGAGCCGGTGATCGGCGACGACAAGCCGGGCATGGCCGAGGTGCGGGCCGCGACCTCGGTGCCGATCTCGGCCGGGGAATCCGAGGCGACGCGCTTTGACTTCCGCGATCTCGTCACACTGCGCGCCGCGGACATCTTGCAGCCCGATCCCGCCTTCTGCGGTGGCATCACCGAGGCGCAGCGGATCGCGGCGCTGGCGGCGAGCTTCAATCTGCGCTTCGCGCCGCATCTCTGGGCCGGCGCGCCCTGCTTCTTCGCCGGGCTGCATCTCTGCGCGGCGAGCCCGGCGAGCTTCACCATCGAATTTTCCTGCGGCGCCAATCCGATGATCCATGACCTGATCGAGGAGCCGGTGGTGGCGCGCGACGGAATGGTGGCGATCCCGGATGGACCGGGCCTGGGCTTCACGATATCCGAGAGCTTCCTGGGCGCGCACGTGAAGAGCTGTTGAGCGGATGACGGAAAAGAACCTGCTCCCCGAGCTGACCGCCCATCTCTACGCGAGTTCCGCGGCGGAGAGCGGCCGCACGCCGTCCGAGCGGGAGCTGGCCGAGCATTTCGGCGTCAGTCGCGGCCAGATCCGCGAGACACTCGCGGTGCTCGAGGCGATGCGCATCGTCGAACGGCGGGCGAAGTCGGGCATCTTCCTGACCGCGCGCTCGGCCTCGGTCGATGCGATGGCGCTCTTCGCGCAGGCCGGCCTGCCGCTCGATCCGGTGCGGATCTACGAGGCGGTCGAACTGCGCAAGATCCACGAGATAAAGGCGGCCGAGCTGGCGAGTCAGCGCGCGACGGAGGAAAATTTCGTTCGCCTCGAAGAGATCCTCGCGGCGTCCGAGCGGCGGATCGCGGCGGGAGAGCCGCTGGCCGAGGAGGATCGCGACTTCCATCTCGAGATCGTGCGGGCGACGCGCAACACGGTGTTCTACAATGTCTGCGGCGTCTATTACGCGGTCGGCCTGCGGCGGCTGCCGATCTATTTCGGCGATCCGAGCCGCTGCGCCCAGTCTCATGCCGAGCATCTCGGTATCTATGACGCGTTGCGGCGACGGGACGGCAATCTGGCGCAGGCGTTGATGAACGCCCATCTCCAGGGGGCCGAAAGCTACTGGAAGGGGCTTCTGGACGCCCGGGTCGAGCCGGCGGCGGAATAGGCGATGGCGCTCATCTTCTCGACGCACCGGCTGCATCCGACGGTGACGGCACGGCTGGAAGCGGCCGGCGACTATCTCGTGGCCAGCGCGCCGACACCGGAGGCGATCCTCGCCGAGGGAACCGGCGCCGAGGTCATCGTGGTGCGCGCACCGGTGCCGGCGGAGTATTTCGCCCGGGCACGCCGGTTGCGCGCCGCGGTCCGGCATGGCGCCGGGCTCGACATGGTGCCGATGGAGGTGGCGACCGCCGCCGGGGTGCTCGTCGCCAATGTGCCCGGCGCCAACGCGTCCACGGTCGCGGAGTTTGCAATCTTCGCCGCGATAGCACTCCGCCGGCGGTTCCGGATCGTCGACGGCCAGCTTCGGGCGAACGGCTGGACGGTGGCGCGCGACCTGGTCGACACCAATCGCGAGCTCGCCGGCGCGGTTCTCGGCATCCTCGGCTTCGGCAATATCGGCCGTTCGCTCGCCGGGCTGGGCCGTGCCTTCGGCATGCGAGTGATCGCGACCACGCGACGGCCGGAGACGCTGCCGCCGGAGATCGAGGGCGTGGCGCTCGACGATCTCATGGCGCGGGCGGATGTGGTGGTCGTCTGCTGCCCGCTGACCGGGGAGACCCGCGGCATCATCGACTCGCGCCGTCTCGCGGCGATGAAACCCGGCGCGGCGCTGGTCAACGTGGCGCGGGGGCCGATCATCGACCAGGCGGCGGCGGTGGCGGAGCTTCGGACGGGGCGCATCAGCGCCGCGCTCGACGTTTTCGAGACGCAGCCCCTGCCCTCGGACGATCCGCTCTTCGCCCTGCCGAACGTGATCCTGACCCCGCATATGTCGGGCGTCACCGAGGAGAGCATGCTGCGGATGGGCGACGGCGCCGCGGACGAGGTGATCCGCGTTCTCGGCAACCACCTGCCGGTGAATTTCCGCAATCCCGAGGTCGAGGCGCTGTATCGGACCCGGTTCCCGGTCTGAGGCAGGCTTCACCCGTGGCGGAGGCTGCGGCCGGTTTCGCCGTCGAAGACCATGACCTTGGACGGGACCCAGGCGAGGGGGACGATCTCGTCGGCGACGAGGCGCTGGGTCACCGGGGCGGTGGCGCGCAGGCGGTGGCCGCCGGCCTCCAGGGTCACGATCTGCTCGACACCGTGATTCTCGACATCGGCGACCCGGGCCGGCACGCCCGCGCCGCCGAGCGCGATATCCTCCGGGCGGATGCCGAAGATCAGCGGGCGATCCGGCGGCGCCCCTTCCAGCGCGAGCGCGAAGCCGTCCGGGCCAATCACCGCCCGCCCGCCCCGCGCCTCGCCGGGCAGGAGATTCATCGCCGGGCTGCCGACGGCGCGGGCGACGAAGGTGCTGACCGGATCGCTGTAGATCTCGCGCGGGGTGCCGACCTGAACCAGGCGCCCCTTGTCAAGGACGCCGATCCGGTCGCCCATCGACATCGCCTCGATCTGGTCGTGGGTGACGAAGAGGAACGTGGCGCCGAGCGTCATCTGCAGGTCCTTGAGCTCGGCCCGGAGCGTCTCGCGCAGCTTGGCATCGAGCGCGGACAGCGGCTCGTCCATCAGGAAGGCGCGAGGCGTGCGCACGATGGCGCGCCCGATCGAAACGCGCTGCATCTCGCCGCCCGACAGCCGGTCGGTCTTGCGGTCGAGCAGATGCTCGATCCGCAGCGTCTTGGCAACGCGGGCGACACGCGCGGCGATCTCGGCCGGCGGCGTGGCGCGGATCGGCGATTTCAGCGGGAATTCAAGATTTTGCCGCACCGTATAGCGCGGATAGAGCGAATAATGTTGCAGTACGATCGCCACGTCGCGCTCGGCGGCGCCCCAGTCGGTAACGTCGCGGCCGTCGATGAGGACGCGGCCGGCATCGGGCTTCTCCAGCCCGGCGACGAGGCGCAGCGTCGTGGTCTTGCCGGCGCCGGTCTCGCCCAGCAGGACGAAGAACTGGCCGTCGGCGACATCGAGCGAGACATCCTCGAGCGCGGACACACCGCCGAAGCGCACGCTCACTCCCCTGAGCTCGATCCGTGCCATCAGAGCCGTACCCCCAGAGACGCGCCGGTCGCGCTATCGAAGATATGGAGCCGCGACGGATCGAGCCGAAGCCAGACCGGCTGACCCGGCCGCGGCACGAAGCCCGAACGGGTGCGGGCGCGCAAGGTGACGCCACCAAGCCTGGCATCGACGATATCGTGCGAGCCGAGCGGCTCGATGATATGCGCCTCGGCCGGGGTGAAGCCGTCGCGCGCTTCCAGCGCGACCTCGATCGCCTCGGGCCGCACACCAAGCGCGAGGCCCCGGCCCGCGCCACCCTTGGCCGCGACCTGGCCGAGCAGCGCGGACGGCACGGCGAACGGCGCCGCGGCGCCGGCGGCGGTGACCGAGGCGGCGCCGCCGACTTCGGCCAGCGTCGCCTCGGCGACGTTCATCACCGGACTGCCGACGAACTGGGCGACGAAGAGATTGACCGGATCGGCATAGACCTCCGCCGGGGTTCCGACCTGTTGCAGCACGCCGCCATGCATGACGACGATGCGGTCGGCGAGGCTCATCGCCTCGATCTGGTCGTGGGTGACGTAGATCGTTGTCGAGCCCTGCTCGACATGCAGCCGCTTCAGTTCGGCGCGCATCTCCTCGCGGAGCTTGGCATCGAGGCTGCCGATCGGCTCGTCCATCAGCATCGCCTTCGGGTTGCGCACCAGCGCCCGGCCGATCGCGACGCGCTGCAGATCCCCGCCCGACAGCGCCGAGGGGCGACGGCGCAGGAGATGCGTGGTCTGGAGCACCTTGGCCACGCGGCGCACTGTGGCATCGACCTCGGCGCGCGGCCGGCCGACGGCGCGCAGCGGAAAGGCCATGTTCTCGTAGACCGTCATATGCGGATAGAGCGCGAAGGACTGGAAGACGAAGGCGATGTCCCGCTCCTCCGGGCGCCTGTCCTGCACCGGCTGGCCGGCGAGCAGGATCTCGCCCGAGTCGATCGTCTCGAGGCCCGCGATGGCGCGCAGGGTGGTGGTCTTGCCGCAACCGGACTGCCCGAGAAAGACGATGAACTCGGTCTCCTCCACCGTCAGATTGACGTCCTTGATCACATGCAGCGCGCCGAAATACTTGTCGACGCTTCGAAGCTCGATCCGGGGGCTCACGCGGGATCCTCGTCGCGCGACGTCGGCGCGCGCAGCTTCGTCAGGACCGAAAAGGCGATGAGACCGGCGAGGATGATGACAACGCCATAGCGATGCAGGAAGTCGCTCCAGGGTTGGCAGAGTGCGATGATGCCGAACACCATGGTGATCTCCGATGCCGGGACCAGCCAGCGGTGGTTGAGCTCGGGAAAGGTCATTTGCGGATCGCTCCGAAGGACATGCCGCGCAGCAGATGGTTGCGCAGCAGGAAGGTGAAGACCGCCACCGGCAGCAGGAAGAGCACGGTACCCGCGGCGATCACCGTCCAGTCCGGCAGTCCCGATCCGACCTGGGAGGGGATGAAGGGCGGCGCGGTCTGCGCGCGCCGGTTGGTCATGATCAGGGCGAAGGCATATTCGTTCCAGGCGGTGATGAAACAGAAGACCGCCGTCGCCGCGATGCCGGTCGTCGCCTCGGGCAGCACGATGCGGAAGAACGCCTGCATCCGGGTATAGCCATCGACCAGCGCCGCGTCCTCGTATTCCTTGGGGATCTCGTCGATGAAGCCCTTCATCAGCCAGACCGCGAAGCTGAGGTTGAAGGCGGTATAGAGCAGGATCAGCCCCAGATGCGTGTCGTTGAGCCCGACGGCGCGATACATGAGGAACATCGGGATCGCGACCACGATGGGCGGCAGCATGCGGGTCGAGAGGATGAAGAACAGCCAGTCCTGTTCGCCTTTCACCCGGAAGCGCGAGAAGCCATAGGCGGTCAGCGTGCCCATCGAGACGGCGAGCAGCGTCGAGATGGTGGCGACGATCAGACTGTTGAGAAAGCGGCTGGGATAGCCCGAGAGCTGCACCACGCCCTTGCCCGAACGCACCACCTTCTCGCCGCCTTCCAGCACCAGCCGCTCCCACCAGGGCGCGGCGGCGAGTTGCTCCGGCGTCGCGGGCTCGCGCAGCTGGCTGCGCTTGACCATCAGCTTGACGAAGGCCGAGACCTCGGGCTCGAACAGCACGGTCGGCGGGACGGTGGTGGCGAGGTTGCGCGGCTTGAAGGCGGTGGCGGTGATCCAGAGGATCGGCGCCAGCGTCAGGAAGGTCACGATCAGCAGGGCGGTGATCGCGAGACGGTGGCGAAACACCTCGCCCTTGGCTCGAACGGCGGCCACCTCAGCGCTCCTTCACCTTGTTGAGGTATTTCACGTAGATGTTGGTGATCGCCAGCACCATGATCAGCACGATATAGGCGAAGGCCGAGCTGACGCCGGTCTGCCATTGCTGGAAGGCCATCTTGTAGAGGCGGATCGAGATCACTTCGGTCGTCGGCTGGCTGGCGAGGATATAGGCGATGTCGAAGGTCTTGAACGCCTCCATGGTGCGGAAGATGATCGCGATCATCAGGATCGGCGCGACCAGCGGCAGGGTGATGCGGAAGAAGGTATAGAGCGGGCCGGCGCGGTCGATCGCCGCCGCCTCGTACAGATGCTTCGGCACCGCCGAGAGGCCGGCGAGCGAGAGCAGCATGACGAACGGCGCCCACATCCAGATATCGGCGATGGCGATCGCATAGAGCGCCATCCGCGGGTTCGCCAGCCACTCGAAATTGCCGAGGCCAAAGGCGTAGTTGATGATGCCGAAGGACGGGTCGTAGAGCAGCTTCCAGAAGAGGCCGACCACCGCCATCGACAGCATCATCGGCAGCAGCAGGAGCGTCGTGAGCAGCCCCTTCAGCGGGATCGGGCGGTTGAGCAGCAGCGCGACGCCGAAGCCGACCACCACCTGACCGGTGACCGAGATGATCACGTATTTCGCGGTGATGGTGAAATTTTGCCAGATGAACGGGTCGGACAGCAGGTCGCGATAGTTCTGGAGGCCGACGAACCTCGCCGGCTCGTTGGTCGAGGCGCGAAAGTCGGTGAAGGAATAGCCCAGCGAATAGATCAGCGGGAAGATATTGAAGAGGATCAGGAAGGCGATCGTCGGGATGATGAAGAGATTGCGGATCGCAAGATCGCTCATCCCCCGGGAGCGCGGGGCACGGGCCGTCTCGACCTGGCCCGTGGCCAGCGAATTGATTGCCACGGCGGGCCTCCGGGACGTCGGTACTGCGTCAATGGCGAAAGGAGGAGAGCCGAGGCCCTCCTCCGGCGTTCGCGGCCGTCAGTTGATGCGGCCGTATTTCTTGAAAGTCTCGGTCCAGTCCGCGGCCAGCGCGTCCAGCACCTCCTTGGCCGTGCCCTCGCCGCCGACGACATACGGATAGAGCCGCTGGTTCATCTGGCTGAGGAGCTCGGCATATTCCGGCACCGCCCAGAAGTCCTTCACCTTGAACATCGTCTGGTAGAAGGCCTCGTTGTAGGGCGTCGCCTCGCGGAACTCCTTGCTTTCGAGCACGGCGGCCGAGGCGGTATAGCCGCCAAGCTCGGCCCAGCGCTTCTGGGTGTCGTCCTTGATGAACCATTCGAGGAATTTCATCGCCTCGTCCTGGTTCTGGGAATAGGAGACCACCGAGATCCCCTGCCCGCCGAGCGCGGCGAACTGGTCGCCGTCCGGCCCCGCCGGGTTGGCGAAGAAGCCCGTCTCCTTGGCGTGCGGATTCGTCGCCTCGTTCAGGAGCGCCGGGAAGAAGGCGAAGTAGTTCATGCTCATCGCCGCGAGGCCTTCGGTGATGGCCTGATTGTCCTCGACGAAGAAGGTCTTGGCCCAGCCCGGCGGCGTGAAGCCATAGAGCGCGCGATAGGCTTCGAGCGCGGCGACCGCCTTGTCCGAATTGATGTAGCCCTCGACCTGATAGGTCTCGGCATTGCCGAGATCGCCGCCGAAGGAAAACAGCGCGTTCTCGAAGCCCATCGCCATCGCGTCGTAGGAATTGTCGGTATAGATCGCGATGCCGTAGCGCTTCTCGTCCGGGCGGTAGAAGAATTCCGCGATGTCATGCAGCTGCTGCCAGTTCGTCGGCGGGGCGAGATCGTAGCCGTACTTGGCCTTGAACGCCTCCATCTCCTTCGGATCCTCGAACCAGTCCTTGCGGTAGGACCAGCCGACGGCGTCGCCCTCGGCCGGGATCGCCCAGTATTTTCCGGAGTTGCCGGGATATTCGGCGTAGTATTTCACGGTCGCCGGCGCCATCACCTCGCCGACCTTGTGCTGGTTGAAGAAGTCGGTCAGGTCGACATAGTGACCGGCCGTCGAGGCGGCGCCGAGCCACTGGCTGTCGCCGACGATCAGGTCGTAGGCCGAGCCCTTGGCGTTGAATTCGGTGAAGGCCTTGGTCTGGAAGTCGGCCCAGGGCGTGGTCTCGACGGTGACGGTGACGCCGGTCTCGGCCTCGTATTCGTTCACCAGTTCCTGCAGGTAGTTCGCAGGATCCCATTCGGCCCAGAAGATCGTCAGCTCCTGCGCCGCCGCGGGCAAGGCGGCCAGAGCCGCAAGCGCGCCGCCGGCCAGAAGGCCGACCATTCGTCTCGTCATCTCGCATTCCTCCCTATCGCGTCGCGCAGTCCTTCGGACCGTCTTCTCTTGTCGGTCAGCGGGGGACGCACACCGGAGCAGCCGCCCCCGGGCCGTTGCTTCGTAGGGAGTTTGGTACTACCAGTCCGGATGCGCTGTCAAGCGATCCGTTCATGGTCGGCGCGCTGTTTCGGGTCAAAAATCATTGATTGCATTAACTAATAATGTCACAAGCAAGGCGAAATCATCATTTCACCGCCAGCTTGCCTCTTGAGCATGTCCGGGTTTCGGGATGGATTGACACCTATTGGTCTGACCAGATCAACTACTCGGAACGGACCTCCACCTTCTCCTCGGCGGCGGCGCGGGTTAAAGCACGGGCGGTCCAGAGCGCGACCTCGCACACCGCGTCGTCGCCGAGGCCCCAGATGTCCTTGAGCACGACGATCGATTCCACCCCGAACACCAGCGACAGGGCCTGCGCGAGTCGTCGCTCCGCCGCTCCCGCCGGGCGGCCGCGCGTGTTGGTGATGGCCAGCTCCAGCAGCTCGATCCGGTGGCCGCGCCCCCGGCGCCCGCGCGGCGGCGCATCGTCACCGTGCTCGAGCGACTGGCGCAACGCGGCGCGGAACGTGGCCTCGCTGGCGAGCAGCCGCGGGAACGAGGTCTCGAACAGCGAGGCGACCCGTGCCTCCCGCCCCGCGTCGGGCGGGGTCCAGTCGAGCACCGGACCGAGCGCCTCGGCCACCACGGCGCGCACCATGACGTCGCGCGTCGGAAAGTAGCGGTAGGCGGTGGAGCGCGAGACCCCGGCCCGCTCCGCCACCTCGCTGACCGTGGGCGAGCCGCCCTCGCGCAGCATCTCGCTCGCCGCCTCGACCATCAGGCGGAACGTCCGGGCGCGCGGCCCCTTGGCGGGAACCGCGACCGGACGGTCTATCTCGATACGTTGACTCGGGACAGTCATGTCATTACGGTACTAATGTCCCAAAATCGGATCAAGCACAAACGGGACCGGCCCGGCGAAGGGCCGTCGGGGGAGGAGGGCCGCGCGATGCGGCGTACGCACGTGGTCGGCACCGCCGACACCAAAGGCGAGGAAATGGCCTGGCTCGCGGACTGCCTCCGCGCGCGCGGCGTCGCCGTCACCATGGTCGATATCGGTATCCGCGCGCCGACGATCGCGGTGGACGTGCCGGCGGCGGAGGTCGCCGCGCATCACCCGGACGGCGCGACGGCGGTGCTCGGCGGCGAGGACCGGGGCGCGGCGGTCGCGGCGATGGGTCGGGCCTTCGCCAGCTTCATCGCCCGGCGGTCGGACGTCGCCGGGGTGATCGGCATCGGCGGCGGCGGCGGCACCTCGATCGTGACGGCGGGGATGCGCGCCCTGCCCTACGGACTGCCGAAGCTCATGGTCTCGACGCTCGCCTCCGGCGACGTCGGGCCTTATGTCGGCATTTCCGATCTCGTGATGATGCCGGCGGTCACCGATCTCGCCGGACTGAACCGGATGAGCCGGATCGTGCTCCACAACGCGGCGGAGGCGATGGCCGGGATGGTCGCCCACCCCGCGCCTCCGGCGGCCGGCAAACCCGCCATCGGCCTCACCATGTTCGGCGTCACTACCCCGTGCGTCACCGCCATCGCCGCCGCCTTGCGCGACAGATACGACTGCCTCGTCTTCCATGCCACCGGTACCGGCGGGCGGACGATGGAGAAGCTCGCCGATGAAGGCGTCCTCGACGGCGTGCTCGACATCACGACGACCGAGGTCGCGGATCTGCTGCTCGGCGGCGCGCTGCCGGCGACCGAGGACCGGTTCGGCGCCATCGCCCGGCACCGCCTGCCCTGGGTCGGCTCGGTCGGCGCGCTCGACATGGTGAATTTCGGGGCGCCCGAGACGATACCGGCCCGCCATGCCGGGCGGCGCTTCTACCACCACAATCCGCAGGTGACGCTGATGCGCACCACGGTGGAGGAGAACGCGGCGATCGGCGACTGGATCGCCGCGCGGCTGAACCTCTGCGAGGGACCGGTGCGCCTGCTGCTGCCCGAGGGCGGGGTCTCGATGATCGACGCGCCGGGCCAGCCGTTCCACGACCCGCGAGCCGACGCCGCCCTGTTCGCCGCGCTGGAGCGCGGGATCAGGCGGACCGAGGCGCGGCGCGTCGAGCGGTTGCCATTCCACATCAACGATCCGGCCTTCGCCGAGGCCGCGGTCGCCACCTTCCGATCCCTCCTCAAGGACTGACGCATATGGCAGCCATTCCCCGCGCCCGCATTCTCGAACGGCTGCGAGGCCTGATCGCGGCGGGTGTGCCGATCGTCGGCGGCGGCGCCGGCACCGGCCTTTCCGCCAAGGCCGAGGAGGCGGGCGGCATCGACCTCATCATCATCTACAATTCCGGGCGCTACCGCATGGCCGGGCGCGGCTCGGCATCCGGGCTGCTCGCCTACGGCAACGCCAACGAGATCGTCAAGGAAATGGCCCTCGAAGTGCTGCCCGTGGTGAAATCGACGCCGGTGCTGGCCGGCGTGAACGGCACCGACCCCTTCGTGCTGATGCCGCGCTTTCTGGCCGAGCTTCGGGACATGGGCTTCTCCGGCGTGCAGAACTTCCCGACCATCGGCCTCTTCGACGGCCAGATGCGGCGCAGCTTCGAGGAAACCGGCATGGGCTACGGACTCGAGGTCGAGATGATCGCCGCCGCCCACGCGCTCGACCTCCTGACCACGCCTTACGTCTTTGATCCCGACGAGGCGGCGGCGATGACCGCGGCCGGGGCGGACATCATCGTCGCGCACATGGGCGTGACCACGGGCGGCGCGATCGGCGCGAGTTCGGGCAAGTCGCTTGCCACCTGCGTTGGCGAGATCGAGGCGATCGCGGCGGCGGCGCGGGCGGTCCGTCGGGACGTGATCGTGCTCTGCCACGGCGGGCCGATCGCGATGCCGGAGGATGCGCGCTTCATCCTCGACCGCTGCCCGTCCTGCCATGGATTCTATGGCGCGAGCTCGATGGAACGCCTGCCGGTCGAGACCGCCATCGCCGACCAGACCCGCGCCTTCAAGGCGCTCACGCGCGAAGGGAGCAAGCGATGACCGACGTGAGGGACCTCTACAAATACCCGGGCGACGTCGATGCCTTTGGCTTCGACTGGGGTCAGCTGTCGGTGACGCTGGGGCCGACCGTCAACGGCGCGCGACGCTTCTCGGCCGCGGTGGTGACGGTGCCGCCGGGCCAGGGCCACGCGCGGCACAATCACCCGGGTTCCGAGGAGATCATCTATATCCTCGAAGGCGAGGGCGAGCAGATGGTCGAGGACGAGGCCGGCGCGCCGCATACCCAGACGGTGCGCGCGGGCTGCGCGGTCCTTATCCCCGAGAGCCGCTTCCACTCGACGCTGAACACCGGGGAGCGGACGATGCGGATCTTCGTCGTCTATGCGCCGGCCGGGCCGGAAGAGGCGCTGAGGGATCTGCCCGATTTCCGCCTGATCGCGCGGGAAGGCTGAGGGATGGAAGATTTCGCGCCGAGCCCGTTGCCCTACGGCTTCGGGCATCTCGACGATCTGATGGAGGAGGCGGGCATCGATGTCCTGCTCGTCACCTCAAAGCACAATGTCCAGTATCTGCTTGGCGGTTATCGCTTCATCTTCTTCTCGGCGATGGATGCGATCGGCCACAGCCGCTACCTGCCGATCGTCGTCTATACCCGCGGCGCGCCGGAGCGGACCGCCTTCGTCGCGAACCGGATGGAGGGGGCCGAGCATGCCAACCGTCCATTCTGGACCCCGCGCTTCCTGCCGGTCGCCTGGGGCACCGAGGATGCGATGGCGGCGGCGATCGCGCATCTGAAGGCCGAAGGGCCGGCCTCGCCGCGCATCGGCATCGAGCCGAGCTTCCTGCCGCTGGACGCCGCCCGCGCCCTCGGCGACGCTTTCCCGAACGCGCCGCTGGTGGATGCGCGCGGCGTGCTCGAACGGCTGCGGGCGGTCAAGACGCCGGCGGAACTGACCCTGCTGCGCACGGCTTCGGAGAAGATCGGCGCCTCGATGGCCGCGACGATCGCCTGGGCGCGCGAGGGATCGACCAAGGGCGAGATCATCGACCGGCTGCGCATCGAGGAAACGGAGCGCGGCTTGCAGTTCGAATATTGCCTGCTGACTCTCGGCGCCTCGCACAACCGCGCGCGATCGCCGCGAGCCTGGGGCCCCGGCGAGGTCATGTCGATCGATTCCGGCGGCAATCTCGACGGCTATATCGGCGATATCTGCCGGATGGGCGTGCTCGGCGAGCCGGACGCCGAACTGGAGGACCTGCTCGCCGAGATCGAGGCGGTGCAGCGCGCGGCCTTTGGCGCGATCCGCGCCGGTGCGCGCGGCGCCGAGGTGATCGTCGCCGGACAGGGAGAGCTGGCGCGCCAGCCGAACCGGAGTTGTACCGATTTCTTCGCGCACGGCATGGGCGTCATCACCCACGAGGCGCCGTTCCTGATGACCAACCATCCGGTGACCTACGAAGGGTCGGACGCGGATCGCCCGCTGCGGGCGGGGATGGTGTTGTCGGTCGAGACGACGATGCTGCATCCGAGGCGCGGCTTCATCAAGCTCGAGGACACGCTCGCCGTGACCGAGCAGGGCTTCGATCTCTACGGCGGCGACGGCCGCGGCTGGAATCGCGGCGGAACGGCCTGAAGCCCGAGGCAAGAAAGACGCGGGCGCCGATCGACGCCCGCGCCCCTTCTCAATCCTCGTCGGCGGCCAGCGCGTTCAGTACCTGACCCTTGCCACGCAACCGCATGACGATCGGCAGCAACAGCGCGGTGGCGGCGATAAGATAGAGGATCACCGCGATCGGCGAATGCAAGAGCACCGACGGATCCCCCTGACTGATCGCCAGCGCCCGGCGCAACTGCTGCTCGGCGAGCGGGCCGAGGATCAGGCCGACGACGACGGGCGCGATCGGATAGTGATAGCGCCGCAGCCCATAGCCGAGGATGCCGAAGAGGAGCAGCATGCCGAGCTCGAACGGCGAAGGATTGGCGCCGATGGTGCCGAGCGTCGCGAAGGTCAGGATGCCGGCGTAGAGCCACGGCTTCGGGATGGCGAGAAGCCGCACCCAAAGGCCGACCAGCGGCAGGTTCAGCACGAGGAGCATGAAGTTCGCGACGAGCAGCGAGGCGATCAGGCTCCAGACCAGCGTGGCGTTGGTCAGGAACAGCAGCGGCCCTGGTTGAAGACCGAACTGCTGGAAGCCCGCGAGCATGATCGCCGCCGTCGCGCTCGTCGGCAGGCCGAGCGTGAGCAGCGGCACCAACGTTCCGGCGGCCGAGGCGTTGTTGGCCGCCTCGGGACCCGCCACGCCTTCGATCGCACCGTTGCCGAATTCCTCCGGCTTGGTGGCCAGCGCCTTCTCCGTCGAATAGCTGAGGAAGGTGCCGATCTCGGCGCCGCCGGCCGGCATGGCGCCGATCGGAAAGCCGATGGCGGTGCCGCGCAGCCAGGGCTTCCACGACCGCGACCAGTCCTCGCGGCTCATCCAGACCGAGCCCTTGACGGTCTCGATCTTCTCGTCGGCCATCGGCTGCGACGCGACCTTCAGCGCCTCGCCGATCGCGAAGAGCGCCACGGCGAGCGTCGTGACCTCGATGCCGTCGAGCAGGTCCGGGATGCCGAAAGAGAGACGGGCCTGTCCGGTCTGCAGGTCGATGCCGACGAGGCCGAGCGTCAGGCCCAGGACCAGCGCGGTCAGCCCGCGCAAGGCCGAGTCGCCGAACGCCGCCGAGACGGTGACGAAGGCGAGCACCATCAGCGCGAAATAGTCGGCCGGCCCCAGCGACAGCGCGAACTTGACCATCCAGGGGCTGATGAAGGCGAGCCCGATCGTCGCGATCAGGCCGGCGACGAAGGAGCCGATGGCGGCCGTGGCGAGCGCGGGTCCGCCCCGACCCGATCGCGCCATCTTGTTGCCTTCGAGCGCGGTGACGATCGAGGCGCTCTCACCCGGCGTGTTGAGCAGGATCGAGGTGGTCGAGCCGCCGTACATGCCGCCGTAGTAGATGCCGGCGAACATGATGAGCGAGGCGGTCGGATCGAACTGATAGGTGACCGGCAGCAGCAGCGCCACGGTCAGCGCCGGCCCGATGCCGGGCAGCACGCCGACGACGGTGCCGAGCGTGACGCCGATCAGCGCGTAGAGCAGGTTCGTCGGCTGCAACGCGCCGACAAGGCCGTGGGCGAGGAGACCAAAGGTATCCATGGCGTGGCCCTCACAGGAACAGGTGCTCGAGCGGCCCGGCGGGCAGCGCGAGGTTGAGCAGGCCGGCGAAGATCGCCCAGATCACGAGGGAGACCACGATACCGATCGGAATCGTCATCCAGAGCGGCCCCTTGCCGAAGGCGCGCGCCGAGAAGGCGAAGAGCAGCCCGGTCGCGATCGCGAAGCCGGCGGGCTTCAGCAGCAGGAGTTGCAGGACGAGCCCGCCGATGATCCAGAGCATCGGCCCCGGCTGATCGGCCTCGCGCGGCGGCAGCCCGTGGCGGAAGGCGGTCAGTACATGGCCGATGGCCAACAGCGCCAGAAAGCCAGAGATCACGTAAGGCGCCGTCGTCGGCCCGACCCGGGCATAGGCGCCGGCCGTCGGCATCGCCCGCGTCTGGAAGAAGATCACCGCCGACAGCCCCGCGAGCAGCGCCGCGATGACCAGCGCCGCCCCATCGGGGCGGCGCGGATGTGACCCGGGAGTGCTCATTGTACCAGGCCGATATCGGTCAGGATGGCCTTGGTCGCCTCGATGTCGCTCGCGAGCTCCTTCTGGAAGTCGGCGCCGGCGAGGTAGCGGTCGTTCCAGCCGCGGGTCGCGAGTTCCTGCTTCCAGGCGTCCGAGGTAACAAGCTTCTCGATATCGGCGGAGATCGCCGCGACCTGTTCCGGCGTCAGATCCGGACCGGCCGCGACCATGCGCCAGTTCTCGAGGCTGACATCGAGCCCGGCTTCCTTCAGCGTCGGCGCGTCGAGGCCCTCGATCCGCTCGTCGCCCGACACCGCGAGCAGGCGCAGCGAACCGGCCTCGACCTGGCTCACGAACTCGCCGAGGCCCGAAACGCCGACCGTCACCTGATTGCCGAGGATCGCCGCCAGCGCCTCGCCGCCGCCCGAAAAGGCGATATAGTTGACCTTGGTCGGATCGACGCCCGCCGCCTTCGCGACCAGCCCTGCGACGATGTGGTCGGTGCCGCCGGCGGAGCCGCCGCCCCAGGAGACCGCGCCAGGGTCGGCCTTCAGCTTGGCGACGAGGTCGGCGATCGTCTGGATGTCGCTCGACGCCGGCACCACGATCGCCTCCTGCTCGCCGGTGAGGCGCGCGATCGGCGTGACCATGCTGAGATCGACCGGCGACTGGTTGGTCAGGATCGCACCGACCATCACATAGCCGCCGACCAGCAGATCCTCCGGGTCGCCGCTCGCCTGGTTCACGAATTGCGCGAGGCCGATGGTGCCGCCGGCACCGGGCACGTTCGTCACCTGCACATTGCCCGAGATGCCTTCCTGCTGCATCAGGTTCTGCATGGTGCGCGCCGTCTGGTCCCAGCCGCCGCCGGGCGCCGCCGGCGCCATGATCGTATAGTCCGCGGCCCACGCCGGAAGGGCGGTCATCAGCATCGCGGCGGCGAGCATCACTCGTTTCATTTCGTTTCCTCCTTGCGCGCCGACGCGTCTTGTGCGCGCCGGCCGGTTGACATGGGCCCCGTCATTCCACGCGAAACCGGCAGTTGACTGACAGTTCGGCGTGCTTGCGTTTTAAGGCTCCGTCATGCCTTGTCCTCCGGGACGCGCGAGGGAGCAAGGATTGTGTTGGAGCGACCGACGGCGGCGCGCGCCCGGGTTGGACGGATCCCGCTTGCGAACAAAGCGGAAACAGTGCTTCACTGCGACCATGACGATCGCGTTTCCGCCGCCCGCCTATCTCGACCGGCTGAACCACGAGCAGCGGGCGGCGGTGCTGCACGGCGTGGGCCCGGACGAGGACGCGGCCGCCGGGCCGCTGCTCGTCATAGCCGGCGCGGGCTCGGGCAAGACCAGCACCCTCGCCCACCGCGTCGCGCATCTCCTGGTCACCGGCGCCGATCCGCGGCGGATCCTGCTCATGACCTTCTCGCGCCGCGCGACGGCCGAGATGACGGCGCGCGTCGGCCGCATCGCCGCCGAGGTGATGGGCGACAAGGCCGAAGCGATGACCGCCGCCCTGACCTGGGCCGGCACCTTCCACGCGATCGGCGCCCGGCTCCTGCGCGCCCACGCGGCGGAGATCGGGCTCGACCCCGCCTTCACCATCCACGACCGTGAGGATTCAGCCGATCTGATGGCCTTTGCCCGCCACCGGCTGGGCCTCGGCCGGGGCGAGAAACGCTTTCCGACCAAAGCCACCTGCCTTGCGATCTATTCCCGCGCGGTCAATGCCCGCGAGACCCTGGAGGAGGCGCTGGCGTATTTCCCCTGGTGCGCCGACTGGGCGGCGGACCTCAAGCAGTTGTTCTCGGCCTATGTCGCGGCGAAGCAGGCGGGCAACGTGCTCGACTATGACGACCTGCTGCTCTACTGGGCCGAGATGGCGGCCGACCCCGCGCTCGCCGCCGGCCTCGCCGCGCGGTTCGACCATGTGCTGATCGACGAATATCAGGATACCAACCGGTTGCAGGCCGAAGTTCTGGCCGCGCTCAGCCCCGACGGCGCCGGCGTCACCGTGGTCGGCGACGACGCGCAGTCGATCTATTCCTTCCGCGCTGCCGAGGTCCGCAACATCCTCGATTTTCCCGCGCGTTTCACCCCGCGCGCCCGGATCGTGACGCTGGAGCGCAACTACCGCTCCAGCGCGCCGCTGCTCGCCGCCGCCAACGCGGTGATCGCCGAGGCGCGGGAGCGCTATACCAAGGACCTCTGGACCGACCGGACGGCGGGCGAGCCCCCCGTTCTCGCCCATGTGCTCGACGAGGCGTCGCAGGCCGCGTATGTCTGCGCCGAGGTGCTGGAGGCGCGCGAGGCCGGGGTCGATCTGCGCGAGCAGGCGGTGCTGTTCCGCGCCGCGCATCACAGCGGCCCGCTCGAGGTCGAGCTTACCCGGCGCAAGATCCCTTTCGTGAAGTTCGGCGGCCTGAAATTCCTCGATACCGCGCATGTGCGTGACCTGCTGGCATTGCTGCGGCTGGCCGAGAACCCGCGCGATCAGGTGGCGGGGCTGCGCGTGCTGCGGCTGTTGCCCGGCATCGGCCCGGCCAGCGCCGAGGCGATCCTCGCCGACCTCGCGACCACCGCCGACCCCGCGGCCGCGCTCGCCACCGCCCGGGTGCCGGCGCGCGCCGCAGACGACTGGCCCGCCTTCGTCGAGACCTTCGCCGCGCTGCGCCGCGGTGCCGGCTGGCCGGCGGAGGTCGGCCTCGCCCGCGCCTGGTACGCGCCGCATCTCGACCGGCTGCGCGAGGACGCCGCCACCCGGCAGGCCGACCTGATCCAGCTCGAACAGATCGCCGCCGGCTACCCCACGCGCGAGCGGTTCCTGACCGAGATCACCCTGGATCCGCCGGGGGCGACCAGCGCCGAGGCGGGGCCGGGCCTGCTGGATGACGATTACCTCGTCCTCTCGACCATCCATTCGGCCAAGGGCCGGGAATGGCGGCGGGTCTATGTGCTGAACTGCGTCGACGGTTGCCTGCCGTCGGATCTCGGCGCCGGCACCAGCGCCGAGATCGAGGAGGAGCGGCGGCTGCTCTATGTCGCCATGACCCGCGCCCGCGACGCGCTGCGCCTCATCATCCCGCAGCGCTTCCATGTGCATGGTCAGCCGTTGCGCGGCGATCGCCATGTCTATGCCGCGCGCAGCCGCTTCCTGACCGACCGCGCCCTGCCCCGGTTTCACCAGGTGTCCTGGCCACCACCGCCCCCCGGCGACCCGGCGCCGCGGGCTCACGGCCCCCGGCGCGACCTGACGGCGCGGATGCGCGAGATGTGGACCTGACCTTGGAAACGAGGAGCGGGGCGCCGCGGAGCAGGGAGCCGCGCGGCTTGCAATGCGCGCGTCCGTCTCCAGATTGTCGGGCACCGGATTGTCAGGCAAAGGAACCGCCATGGCCAAGAGCCCGAACCTGCCCGGCGCCCACCGACCGGGCGCGCCCGCGCCGTCCGAGAAGATCGCCGCCTTCCTCGCCGAGGCGACCGCCCGGCCGCCGCGCGCGCCCGCCCAGCGCGGCCGGCTGATCTTCGCGCTCGACGCCACCATGAGCCGCCAGCCGACCTGGGATCTCGCCTGCCAGTCACAGGCGGCGATGTTCGCCGCGGCGTCGCGCGTCGGCGGGCTCGAGGTGCGGCTTGCCTATTTTCGCGGCCACGGCGAGGCCCGCGCCTCGCGCTGGGTCGGCGACGCCGCCGCGCTGCGCGGCCTGATGACCGGCATCGCCTGCCATGGCGGCCTGACGCAGATCGGCCGCGTGCTCGACGACGCGGCCAGGGCCGCCGCCGAGGCGCCGGTCGCCGCGCTCGTCTATGTTGGCGACGCGATGGAGGAGGATCTGGACGCGCTCTGCCACAAGGCGGGCGCGCTCGCCCTGCGCGGCACGCGGGCCTTCATGTTCCTCGAGGGTCGCGATCCGGCGGCCGAGCGGGCATTCCGCGAGATCGCCCGGCTGACGCGGGGGGTGTTCCTGCCGTTCGATGCCCGCGCCGGCGACGAACTCGCCGGCCTGCTCGGGGCCATCGCCACCTACGCCGCCGGCGGCCGCGCCGCGCTCGCATCCGCCAGCGGAAGCGCCGCGCGGCGCCTGCTCGCCGACCTGCGGCCATGAGCCTCGCGGCGGGAGTTCTGGCAGCGACCGCGATCTTCGCACTGCTCGCGTTCCTGCTGAACCGGCTGACGCGGGAACGGGCGCTGGCGACGCTGGCCTTCGCCATCGCCGCCGGCCTTCTCCTGTTGCGCCAGGTCGCGCTCGCGGTGCCGGTCGCGCTTTTCGCCTATGGTCTCTGGCGGCGGGGGGCGCCGATCCCCGGCCCGGCGCGCGGCCAGAGCAGCGAGGCGCGAAGCGCCGCCCTCGCCATGAGCCTCGATCATGACAGCGGCGAGATGGACGGCGAGGTGCTCAAGGGGCCATTCGTCGGACGGCGCCTGTCCAGTCTCTCTCTCGCGGAGATCAATGCGCTGATGACAGCGTTCGAAGCCACGGCCGATACCGACAGCCTCGCCCTGCTCCTCGCCTATCTCGAACGCCGCCGCGACGCCCCCGGACCGGAGGCCGAGCCCCCGCCCCCGGATGCCGGCGCGCTGACCGACGCCGACGCCTATCGCGTGCTCGGCCTCGCGCCCGGCGCCAGTGTCGAGGATGTGCGCGCGGCCTATCGCCGGCTGATCCGGCGGGTACATCCCGACCTCGGCGGCACAAGCGCGCTCGCCGCGCTGCTCAACGCCGCGAAGGAGCGGCTGGACCCGGATGTCCCGAGGTCGAACTGATGCCTCAGCGCACGCCGGAGATGTCGGCCGGCGCCACTTTTCCGCCACCTTCCAGCACCAGCATCGCCGCGCCCTTGTCGTCGAGCCGCACCTCGGCCACCTTGGCATAGACCTGACCCTGCTGGGTATCGAGCAGGGTCTCGCCGGAATAGCTTTCCAGCGCGAAGGAATAGAGCCCGTTCGCCACCGGCGCGCCGAGGCTGAAGGTGCCGTCCCAGGTCACCGTGCCGCTGGTCGGCGCGACCGTCTGGCGATCGACCACCCGGCCGAAGTCGTTCTTCACCACCAGCGTCGCGGAATCGGCGTCGTCCTTCGGCGTCACCGTGATCTCGATCGGATCGCCGGTGAAGCTCGCGCTCGCCGGGGCCAGCACCTCCTTGCCGATCCAGGCGGCGTAGCCGTCGGCGCCTCGGCCGGCCAGCGCGTCGAGGATCGAGTCGAGCCGGGTGTTCGAGCCGATCTGCTGCTCGACGCTGGAGAAGGCGGCGAGCTGGGCCACGAACTCGGTGGATTCCATCGGCTGCAACGGATCCTGATTCTTCATCTGCGTGGTCAGAAGTTTCAGGAAGGTGTCGAAATCGCCGGTCAGCGCCGAGGTCGCGCCTTCGGTCTCGTCGGTCTTCGCGCCGGTCTTGGCGCTGGTCGCGGCCGCGGTGGCCGCCTTGGTCGAAGTCACATCCATCTGTGTCTCCCCGGGTTCAAAGTCGAATGTCGAGTGAGCCGCTCGGAGCGGCGCGCGTGGGTACGGGCGCTTGCGGAGCGGCCGAAACCTGACCGCCGCCGAGGGTGAAGCTGCGCGCTTCCGGCAGGCGTTCGCCGTCACGCGGCGTGTTCTGTCCCCCGGTGGCGAAGTCGAGCGACACGGATTCGTAGCCGGCGGCGTTCAGGTCCCGCGTCAGCGCTTCAGCATGCCGGCGCAGGAAGTCATGGGTCTCCGGCCGCTCGGCCAGCACCGTCGCCTGCAATCCCCCCTGCTCGGTCGGCGTCAGGTGGATATGCACCCGGCCGAGCTCGGGCGGATCGAGGCGGATCTCCACCGTCCCGCTGCTCGCCGTGCTGACCGCGAGCGTGATCTGCTGCGTCACCTCGCGCGGCGCGGCGTGCACGATCGGCGGCAATTCGCGCGGGGCCGGCGCCGTCGCCTGCGCGGCGAGCCGCCATTCGGGCGCCGCCGCCGCGCTCGGCGCAATGCCGGCCTCGCGCGGCTTGGCCGGCCCGGTGGTATCGGTGGCCGTGTCGGAAGCCGGGGCGGCGTCCGCCGCGGTTGCCCTGTCGGCCGGGGCTGGCTCCGCTACCGAGCGGCCTTCCGGCCCGGGGTCGGGCTCGGGCTCGGGCGCGACCTCGGCCGGGGTCGTCGTCCGCGCGGCCGGGGTCTCGGCCTTCGCCGCGGACGCGCTCGGGCCAGCGGGCGGGGTCGCGGCGGCGTCCGGTGCCACCTCGACAGCCGCCGCGAGGGCCGACGCGAGGGCGCCCGTCACGCCCGCCTCGACCGTCTTGACCGCCGCGACACTGGAATCGGACGCGGTTTCGGCCGAAATCTCGGGAACGGGAACGACAGGCGGCGGGGCAACCGTGAGGACCGGGTCGGCGACCGGCGTGGCGATCTCGGCGACCGGCACCGCCAGGGCCGCCGGCTCGGGGACCGGCGCGGCGGCGGGAGGAGTCGGAGCGATGTCCGCTTTCCCGGCTTCCAGAACCGCTTCGAAATCCTTGGCCGCGCTCTTCTTTCGGGATTTGTCCTTTTCCCGGACCTCTTCCGGACCCTCCTCCTCGACCGGCGCGTCCGTCGCGGCGATCTCGTCAGGGTCGCCCTTCGCGGCGGCGGCTCGGCCGGCAGTCGGGACAGGCGTGGACGCGCGGGGTCCGACGGCGGCCAGGTCCGGGAGGATCATGCAAGCTCCAAGGGAACGAGGAACATCGCGCCCTTATTGGCCGAAAGCATTACGAATTATTTACCGCGCCCCCCCATAGATCCGCCGAGCGACACCCCGCGCGGAGGTCTCAATGGAATTGCCGCCCCTCGGCCCGAAGTCCGCGGCCATCGCCGCCCAATCCGCGACCCGATCCGCCAGGGACGTGGCGAGCGACCCCGACGCGCCGGCGCGCGCGGCGGCCAAGGCCTTCGAGGCGACCTTCCTCGCCGAAATGCTGAAGGACACCGGGCTCAATGCCATGCCGACCGAACTCGGTGGCGGCGGGGCCGGCGAGGAAGCCTTCTCCGGATTTCTCACCACCGAATACGCGCGGCTGATGTCCGAGCGCGGCGGGATCGGTCTCGCCGAACAGATCTTCGAAACCCTCAAGCAGAAAGCTCCGGGACCATGATCGCCAATATCCTGAATTCCGTGCGTTACGAGCGTGTGCTGAAACTGCTCGATCAGGAGCGCAAGGTAATCCTGAACGGGCCGCTCGCCGAGCTGCCGGCGCTCGTCGACCGGCGCGAGGTGGCGATGGCCGAGATCCTCGAATCCGAAGACGTCCTGCCCGAAGCCTTCCTGACCGCGCTGAAGGCCAAGGCCGAGCGTAACAGCCGCCTGCTGCTGGCGAGCCTCGCCGGGGTGCGCTCGGCCGGCGAGGAAATCAGCCGCATCTCCGCCGCGCATGACAAGCTGCGCACCTATGCGCCAAACGGCCACCCGATCGAGGTGCGCCAGCCGACCGTGACCCGCGACAAGCGCGCCTGAGGTCCAACGCTCCGGCGAAGCGGTCGCCGTCGCCTGAAACCGACCCTGTTCGGTCGGCGCCGGCGCCGCTATGGATTGGCCCTCGCAGATCCGCAGGAGCCGACGATGACCCATCCCGCCCTCGTCCCCGGCTCGGTCGCCGTCGTCACCGGCGCCGCCTCGGGCATCGGCCTCGCCGCCGCCCGCCGCTTCGCCGGGCTCGGCCTCGCCGTCTGTCTCGCCGACCTGCCAGGCCCGGCGCTCGACACGGCCGCCGAGGCGGTCTCCCGCGCCGGGGCGCGGGACACGCTGGCCGTTCCGACCGATGTATCCCGCCCGGGGGAGATCGAAGCACTCGAGGCGGCCGTCCGCGCCCGCTTCGGCGGGGCGGACATCCTGATGAACAACGCCGGCATCCAGCCGGGCAGCGCGCTCTTCGGTCCGGTCGAGAACTGGGCGCGGGTCCTCGAAGTGAACCTCTGGGGCGTAATCCACGGCGTCCGCGCCTTCGCCCCCGGCATGATCGCCCGCGGCCGGCCCGGTCTCATCATCAACACCGGCTCGAAGCAGGGCATCACCACGCCGCCCGGCGATCCGGCCTATAACGTCGCAAAAGCCGGGGTGAAGGTCTTCACCGAGGCGCTGCAGCACGAGTTGCGCGGGACGCCCGACTGCGCGGTGACCGCGCATCTCCTGATCCCGGGCTTCGTCTTCACCGGCCTGACGGCGGGCAACCGGACCGAAAAGCCGGCTGGCGCCTGGTCGCCTGAACAGACGGCGGATTTCATGCTCGAACGGCTCGCCGAGCGCGATTTCTACATTCTTTGCCCCGACAACGACGTGCCGCGCGCGCTCGACGAAAAGCGCATCGCCTGGGCCGCCGGCGACATCATCGAGAACCGGCCACCGCTGTCGCGCTGGCATCCCGAGTTCGCCGCGGCCTTCGCCGCCTATCTCGAGGCCTGACAAGAAGACGGCCGGGGCGATGGCCCCGGCCGGTCAGTCGCAATGAAACCGTGTCGCCGGAACGTGGCGTCAGACGCGGGCCTTGCCCACCAGCTTCCAGAGGCCGGGCACCAGCAGAGCGGCGAGGCCGAGCTTGATCGCGTCGCCGATCAGGAACGGTGTCAGGCCCCAGGTCAGCGTCTGGTCCCAGACGCTGGCATATTTCGCCGGATCGAACAGCCCGCCCGCGACGAGATAGCCGAGCCAGAGCAGCCCCGGCACATAGATCAGCACGTTGCCGACGAGCAGCGCCGCCGCCATGCCGCCCACGCTCCGGTCCCAGCCGCGCCGCGCCGCGAAGCCGAGCGCCAGGGTGGCCAGCACATAGCCGACGAGATAGCCGCCGGTCGCGCCCATCATGTAGGTAAGGCCGTATTTCTCGGCCGAGGAGTTCTGGAACACGTCGAAGCCAAGCGCGCCGACCAGCATCCAGCCGAGCATGGTGACGAGCCCGAGTCGCGGGCCATAGGCGGCGCCGATGGTCAGAACCGCGAAGGTTCCAAGACTGATCGCCACCGGCGACGGCCAGACCGGCACCTTGATCTTGGCGCAGATCACGAGCGCCGCGATGCCAAGCACAACGAGCACTGCCCGCTTCACCCAAAGGGCCGCGCCCTCGGCCTCCCAGACGGTCTCGGTCAGAACGGGCTTGGAAGCGATCGTGGCCATGCGGATCCTCTCGTCACGGGTCTTCGCGGGTGCGAACTCTGACTTTCGTCATGCCCCAAACGCCCCGCCCTGTCCAGCCGGCCCATAGTCGGTGACCATCGCATAGTCCTTGCGCGGCCCGACCACGCGCCATTCGGCCCGCCAGTTCGGCCAGCGTCGGAAATCGTAGCGGACGGCGTACTGGTCCGGGTCGCAGGAATGCTCGGCCGAGGGAGTGGGATCATCGGCGGCGAAGCGATGGAAGAAGCGCCCGTCCTGGAACCGGACCTCGATCATGTCGCCGACGCCCTCGCGCCAGAAGTAGGATCGGCTCGCCGTCAGCGGCGGCGCGGTGCCGAGCCGAAGCGTTCCGGTCTCGGCATAGTCGAGGCCTCCGGACGCCGGGCGGAACCGCGCCTCGCCGCGAAACGCGCCTTCCGCGCCAGCGCGCAGATCGTCGATCCGCCGCTCGATTCGCCAGAGGCCGGCGAAGGCCATGAGCCGCATGTTTCCCCGTGCCCACTCGCTTGTGCCGTCGGGAGGGGCAGTCTATCAGACGCCTCCGCACCCTCAACCTCGAAAGGCGTCGAGCCCATGATCCCGCGTTACTCCCGCCCCGAGATGGTGGCGATCTGGTCGCCCGAGACGCGGTTCCGCATCTGGTTCGAGATCGAGGCCCATGCCTGCGACGCGCAGGCCCAGCTCGGCGTCATCCCGAAGTCGGCGGCGGAAGCGATCTGGAAGGCGCGCGAGGCGACCTTCGACGTCGCCCGCGTCGATGAGATCGAGGCGGTGACCAAGCACGACGTCATCGCCTTCCTGACCCATCTCGGCGAGATCGTCGGCGAGGAGTCGCGCTTCACACATCAGGGCATGACCTCCTCCGACGTGCTCGACACCTGCCTCAATGTCCAGCTGACCCGCGCCGCCGACATCCTGCTCGCCGATCTCGACACGCTGCTCGCGGCATTGAAGCGGCGGGCCTACGAGCACAAGGACACGGTCTGTATCGGCCGCAGCCACGGCATCCATGCCGAGCCGGTGACCTTCGGTCTGAAGATGGCCGAGGCCTATGCCGAGATGAGCCGGAACCGCGCGCGCCTGGTCAATGCGCGCTACGAGGTCGCCACCTGCGCGATCTCCGGCGCGGTCGGCACCTTCGCCAATATCGACCCCTATGTGGAACGACACGTGGCCGAGGCGCTCGGTCTGCGGCCGGAGCCGGTCTCGACCCAGGTCATCCCGCGCGACCGGCATGCGATGTTCTTCGCGACGCTCGGGGTGATCGCGAGTTCGATCGAGCGGATCGCCATCGAGATCCGCCATCTGCAGCGGACGGAGGTGCTGGAGGCCGAGGAATTTTTCTCGCCGGGCCAGAAAGGCTCCTCGGCGATGCCGCACAAGCGCAACCCCGTGCTGACCGAGAACCTCACCGGTCTCGCCCGCCTCGTGCGCATGGCGGTGGTGCCGGCGATGGAGAATGTCGCCCTCTGGCATGAGCGCGACATCTCGCATTCCTCGGTCGAGCGCATGATTGGCCCGGACGCGACGATCACCCTCGATTTCGCGCTCGTCCGCCTGACCGGCGTCATCGACAAGCTGCTGGTCTATCCGGGCAACATGCTCGCCAACATGAACAAGTTCCGCGGCCTCATCCATTCGCAGCGCGTCATGCTCGCCCTGACCCAGAAGGGCCTCAGCCGCGAAGCCTCCTACGCCGCCGTCCAGCGCAATGCGATGAAGGTCTGGGAACAGGGCGCCGATTTCGAGACCGAGCTCCTCGCCGACCCGGAGGTGCGCGCCGCGCTCAGCCCCGAGGAGATCGCCGAGAAGTTCGACCTCGGCTATCACACCAAGCACGTGAACACGATCTTCGAGCGGGTGTTCAATCCCTGACGCTCCACCGGACCGGACGCCGCCCCGAGGCTAGGGCTTTTCCGGCTTGAGTCGCGCGCGGAGGAACGCGCTGGCGGTGGTCGAAGCCGCGCGACCGGCTTCGAGGCGGGGCGCCCACAGCATCCAGGCATGGATCATCTCGGGCCAGATTTCGAGATCGACCCGGGCGCCGGCCGCGCCGAGCCGGCGCGTCACGCGCACCGCGTCGTCGAGCAGCGTCTCACTCGATCCGACCTGAACCAGCGTCGGCGGCATCCCGGCGAGGTCGGCGTAGAGCGGCGACGCCCGCTCGTCCCGCGCGTCGCGTCCGCCGAGATAGGCCGCCGCCAGCCCGCGCAGATAGTCGCCATGGATCAGCGGATCGATCGCATCCTCTTCCTCCATGCTCGCGCCCATCATGGCGAGATCGACCCAGGGCGAGACCAGCCAGGCACCGGCCGGCATCGGCGATCCCTCCTCGCGCAGCGCGAGCAGCGTCGCGAGCGTCAATCCGCCGCCCGCGCTGTCGCCGCCGACCACGATCTGCTCCGGCTCATAGCCTTCCGACCGCAGGAAGCCATAGGCCGCCAACGCGTCCAGCAGCGCGGCGGGACACGGATTCTCGGGCGCGAGCCGGTAACCGAGCGCCAGGGTCCGGATCCCGGCCTCCCGCCCGATCCGCCCGACGAGGCCGCGATGACTGGCGATCGAACCCGAGCAATAGCCGCCGCCATGCAGATAGAGCAGGACGCGCGTGGCATCGGCGCCCGGCGCCAGCGACCATTCCGCCGGGATCGCGCCAACCCCGGCGGGGGTATAGACCACATCGGCCGGCGGCGGATCGACGGCGCAAATCTCGTCCATGCGCTGGCGCCGTTCGGGCCAGTCCGTCGGTCGCGGCTTCGCGGTGAAGAGCGCGCGCAGCGCCGCGATTTCCGGGTTCATGACGACGCCCTCGCCAGCCGCGACGCGGGGCGCGCGGAGCGGCGCTCCGCCCGAACCCGCGGACGTCCAGCCATGAACCCCGTCCGCGTGGACCGCGTCGCGACGACGGAGCGCCCGGAGAGGGGGCGCCGCGGCATGGCAGGCTAGCGGATCTCGCTCATCAGTTGCTCCTTGGCCGTCCCGAGCAGTTCGGCCATCTTCGAGCGGATGGTCGCCTCGTCGGCGGCGGCGCCGAGGTCGCCCGCGATCTTGCGATACACATCCTCGTGACCCGCTTCCTTGAAGTCGGCGAAGACGATCTCCATCGCATAGGCATCGGCATCCGCGCCCGACTTGCCCAGCACGCCGGCGGCCCAGAGGCCGAGCAACTTGTTCCGCCGCGCGAAGGCCTTGAACTGCATCTCCTCGTCATGGGCGAATTTGTTCTCGAAACCGGTCTCGCGGTCCTTGAAACTGTTGCTCATTGAATCCTCCTCGCATCCGATGCTTGTTCGCAGATAACCATTCCAGCCCTTGCGGGACAAGGTGCCGCCGGAAGAATGCTTGCTCCTTTTCCGGGCAGGGTATAGACAGCGGGTGACGGGAAAGGCGGGCATTCGGCCCCCCTTTCCCCTTGGCATTTTCGGAGACATTCATGGCCCGTCGCAGGATGATATACGAGGGCAAGGCGAAAATTCTCTACGAAGGTCCCGAGCCGGACACGCTGATTCAGTACTTCAAGGACGACGCCACCGCCTTCAACGCCCAGAAGAAAGCCACCATAGAGGGCAAGGGCGTTCTCAACAACCGCCTGTCCGAACATTTCATGAGCGGTCTCAATGCGATCGGCGTTCCGACCCATTTCATCCGCCGCCTGAACATGCGCGAGCAACTGATCCGCATGGTCGAGATGATTCCGCTCGAAGTCGTGGTGCGCAACTACGCGGCCGGCTCGATCTCCAAGCGCCTCGGCATTCCGGAGGGCCAGCAGTTGCCCCGTCCGGTGATCGAATTCTACTACAAGGACGACGCGCTCGGCGACCCGCTGGTGACCGAGGAGCATATCATCGCCTTCAACTGGGCCGGCCAGCAGGATATCGACGACATGATCGCGCTCGCCTTGCGGGTGAACGACTTCCTCAGCGGCATGTTCCTCGGCGTCGGCATCCGGCTCATCGATTTCAAGATCGAGATCGGCCGCGTCTACGAGGGCGACTTCCAGCGGCTGATCGTCGCGGACGAGATCTCGCCCGACAGCTGCCGGCTCTGGGATATCGAGACCGGCAGGAAGCTCGACAAGGACGTGTTCCGCCAGGATCTCGGCAATCTCGCCGACGCCTATACCGAGGTCGCCAGGCGCCTCGGCGTCATGCCGCGCACCAACGGCCGCGCCACCGGCCCGAAGCTGGTGAACTAGGTGGAGTTTCCGGCATGAAGGCCCGCGTGCACGTGACGCTGAAGACCGGCGTACTCGATCCCCAGGGTGAGGCGGTGCGCCACGCGCTCGGCGGCCTCGGCTTCGAGGGCGTGGGCGAGGTCCGCATGGGCAAGGTGATCGAACTCGAGATCGCCGGCGAGGATCCGGCGGCGGCGGAGGCCTCGGTCGATGCGATGTGCCGGGCGCTGCTCGCCAACACGGTGATCGAGAACTACCGCGTGGAGATCGCATGACGCTCCGCGCCGCCGTCCTGGTGTTTCCCGGATCGAACTGCGACCGGGATCTGGCGGTCGCCCTGCGCCGCGCCGGAGCCGAGGTCGCGATGGTCTGGCACAAGGAGGCGTCGCTGCCCGCCGGCCTCGACCTCGTCGCGGTGCCCGGCGGCTTCTCCTTCGGCGACTATCTGCGCTGCGGTGCCATCGCGGCGCGGGCGCCGGTGATGCGCGCGGTGACGGAGTTCGCGGTCGCCGGCGGCCATGTTCTCGGCGTCTGCAACGGCTTCCAGGTGCTGATCGAGGCGGGGCTGCTGCCCGGCGCGCTGATGCGCAACGCCGGCCTCAGGTTCATCTGCGCGCCGGTGGGGCTCGAGGTCGCGACGACCGACTGCGCCTTCACCGCCGGTTACGCGGCGGGCGCGCGGATCGCGCTGCCGATCGCGCATCACGACGGCAACTATTTCGCCGATCCCGAAACGCTGGCCCGGCTCGCGGGCGAGGACCGGATCGCCTTCCGCTACACCGAAAATCCCAACGGCTCCTCCGCCGATATCGCCGGCATCCTGTCCGCCAACCGCCGGGTGCTCGGCCTGATGCCGCATCCCGAGCGCGCGGTCGATCCGGCCCATGGCGGCACCGATGGCGCGGCGATGTTCGCCACCCTCGCCGATCGCCTCGCCGTCCGGGCCCTGCAAGGCGCTTGAGCGCCGGGGCGCCGGGGCGTAACGGATAGCGGATGAGCCTGCCACCCACAGCGACGCGGCCGCGCCCGCATCCGGGCCGATTCTGGATGCGGCTCGGGCTTTTGGTTTCGGTGGCGGCGATGGGGCTCGTCATCTGGGCGAGCCAGATCTATCTCACCCGCGGTTTCAGCGAGAGCCAGGAGCCCGACGCCACCCTGCGCGCCACGCTCTACGCCGGCTCGATCCAGAGCGCGATGCAGCGCCATTCGGTCGTGCCGTTGCTGCTTGCCCGCGACCCGATCCTGATGATCGCGCTTCGCTCCGGCCAGTACGAGGAAGCCGAGGCGCGCCTCGCCGACTTCCGCGAGGAGATCGGCGCCGGCTCGATCTTCCTGCTCGACGCCGAGGGCCGGATCGTCGCGGCCAGCGACGAACGCCCGCGCGAGCAATATGACGGCGACAAGGCCTATTTCACCCTCGCCGCCGCCGATACCGGCACGATCTTCTCGATCATCGAGAACGACGACGGCGCCTACAGCTTCCACTATGCCCGCAAGGTCGAACTCGACGGCCACCTGCTCGGGGTGATCGTCGTGACCGTCGATCTCGGCGCGCTGGAAGAAGGCTGGAGCCGGTCGCGAATGAAGGTGGTCGTCACCAATTCAGAAGGCAACGTGCTGCTCGCCTCCGAACCGAACTGGCGCAAGAGCGCGCTCGACAACCTGCTCGCCCAGACATCGCACCCGTCGCGCATGACCCAGGCGCTGCGCGACGCGCGCCAGACGCTCGGCGCGACGCCTTACGTCTATATCGCCGGCACGCCCTATATCCGCGCCGAGGTGCCGGTCGGCTTCCGCAACTGGCGCCTCACCTATTTCGCCGGGCTCGAGGATGTGCGGGCGCGGGTGAACGCGATCCTCGCGCTGATCATCATGGCGCTGGCGTTGCTGCTGGCGCTGGCCTTCTATGTGCTCTCCCGCCGCACCCGGGCCGAAAGCCGCCGGATCCAGCGCGAATCCGAGGATCTGCGCATCCTGAACCGCCGGCTCTCCGCCGAGATCGCCGCCAGGCAGCGCATCGAGCGGAACCTGAAGGATGCCGAACAAAGCCTTGAACAGACGTCGAAACTCGCCGCTCTCGGTCAGATGTCCGCCGCGGTCAGCCACGAGCTCAACCAGCCGCTCGCGGCGATGAAGACCTATCTCGCCGGCGCGCGGCTGCTGCTCACCCGGCGCCGGCCGGAGGAGGCGCTGAGTTCGTTCCAGCGCATCGACGACCTGATCGACCGCATGGCCGGCATCACGCGCCAGCTGAAATCCTATGCCCGCAAGAGCGACGTCGACAGCGAACCCGTGGACCTGCGCGACAGCATCCGCGCCGCGCTGTCGATGATGGCGCCGCAGCTCGGCAAGATGGCGGTGACGATCAACACCACCCTGCCTTCCGAGCCAGTGATCATCCGCGCCGACCCGCTGCGCATCGAGCAGATCATCGTGAACCTGCTGCGCAACGCCCTCGACGCGGTGAAGGGCCAGGAGGACCGGCGCATCAAGATCTTCCTCGTCCAGGGCGAGATGATCCTGTTGTCCGTCGAGGACAATGGCGAGGGGCTGAAGGACCCCGGCAAGCTGTTCGAACCCTTCTACACCACCAAGAAACCCGGCGAGGGGCTCGGCCTCGGCCTCGCGATCTCGGCCGGGTTCGCCGGAGAACTGGGGGGCCGGCTGATCGCGCGAAACGCGCCGGACGGCGGCGCCGTCTTCGAGCTGCTGCTGCCAAGCGATCGCGCCCAGAGCAAAGCCGCGGAGTGAGAGAATGAGCGAGAAGACCCTTGTGGCGATCATCGACGACGAGGCCGATCTGCGGGAATCCGTGTCGCAATGGCTGCGGCTGTCGGATTTCGAGCCGATGACCTTCGAGGCGGCCGAGGCGGCGCTGAAGGTGCTCGGCCCCGAATTCGCCGGCGTCGTGGTCAGCGACATCAAGATGCCCGGCATGGATGGCATGGCGCTGCTCCGCCGCCTGCAATCGATCGATCCCGGCCTGCCCGTGATCCTGATGACCGGCCACGGCGATGTGCCGATGGCGGTCGAGGCGATGCGCATCGGCGCCTTCGATTTCGTGGAGAAGCCCTTCGAGCCCGACCGGCTGGCCGAGCTCTGCCAGCGCGCGTCCGAGGCGCGCGCGCGGGTGCTGGAGACCCGCGCGCTCCGCCGCGAATTGTCGGACGGCGGCGTGCTCACCCGCCGGTTGATGGGCGCCAGCCCCTCGATGGAAAAGCTGCGCGAGACCATCCTCGACGTCGCCCAGGCCGATGGCCATGTGCTGATTCTCGGCGAGACCGGCACCGGCAAGAGCCTGATCGCCAAGGCGCTGCACGCGGTCGGCCCGCGCGCCAGCAAGCCCTTCGTCACCCTCAACGGCGCGAGCGTCGCCCCCGACGCGCTGGAACCCACCCTGTTCGGAGCGCCGGACTGGCCGGAAAAGCCGCTGATCGACCAGGCCGAGGGCGGCATGCTCTGCCTCGAGGATATCGAGGCCCTGTCGCCCGCCGCCCAGGCACGCCTGCTTGAGATCCTGAATGCGACCGACCCGAACGGCGCCGCCGCGCGACCGCACAATATCCGCGTCATCGCCGTGTCGAGCCGGCTCGGCTCGGGCACTCCGCCAGCCGAGGTCCTGCGGGACGATCTCTATTTCCGCCTCGCCGGGCTGGTGCTGGAGGCGCCGCCCCTCCGCGCTCGCGGCGAGGATATCCTGACCCTCTTCTCGCATTTCACCGTGCAGTTCGCCGAGGAATACGGCTGCGAGCCGCCGACCCTGAACGCCGGCGACGCTGCGAACCTCGTCCAGGCGCCCTGGCCCGGCAATATCCGGCAGCTGATCAATCTCGCCGAGCGCGCGGTGCTGCAGGCCCGTCGCGGCGACCACAATATCTCGGCGCTGCTGATCGACGACGGCTTCCAGGCGCCGGTGATGGCGCTCGACGCGGAAAAGCCGCTGAAAGAGCATGTCGATGCCTTCGAGAAGATGCTGATCGACCACGCTTTGCGCCGCAACACCGGCTCGGTCAGCGCGGTGATGGCCGAACTCGCCCTGCCCCGCCGGACCCTGAACGAGAAGATGGCGAAATACGGCCTCAGCCGCTCCGACTATACCTGAGCGCGCGCGGGGCCTTGCGCGCGGGAGCGGTCAAGGCGTCACGTCCTGGATGACCTCCGGACCGGCGATGGAGATCCGGACCGGATCCTTGGCGTCGAGATCCATCGCCATCAGGTCGGCGACGCGGATCGCGCTGTTGTCATAGGTCCTGAAGTAGTAGCGCAGCGCCTTCAGGTCGGCTGCGGAAGTCCAGATCGTGTAGTCCGCGACGACGTTGCCATGCGCGTCTTTTTCACGCTCGCGCGCGGCGCCCTTCGGAATGTCGAACTGATTGAGGATGTGGAACGCCTCGATCACCGCTTCGTCGCCGGTCGCGGACGGCGGAACCGATTGGCTGAAGGCCACGGCCCGGACGAAACGCGACGGCGGAGTGAAATCGCCCGGCAAGCCAAGCATACCCGAGCCTTGCCCGAAAGGGCGCAGGGTGACCGGCCCGACCTGGACCGGAGGCGCGTTGTTTACCGAGAAATTCACGTAGTTGCGCAGGTTGGCCATGTGCCAGTCGTAAGCCGGCGAGTTCGTCATCACGCCGAGCGGCGCGTCATGGAGTTTCAGCGCGCCATCGACATATTCGATCACCAGGCTGGCCCCCGAGGCGTCATGCACGATGTAATGCACCTCCGGCGCGAACCCCCACGGCCCGAAGACCACCGCCGGCACGGTGACCGCGGCGATATCGGCCCTGACTTCCGCGACGCTGGCGAAATTCTCCAGCATCCAGGACACGAGTTCCCACGGGGCGAGAGTGCTGTCCGCGTCGGCCGTGGCGTAGGGCATGTAGCCGGCCGAGGTCGGAAAGTAGAAGATACCCGCCGCCAGACCCTTTTCATTCAGCCCGTCGAACAGAACGGGCAGGCCCACGCCGTTCATGCCGACGCTGGCATATTTCGATACCCATTTCCGACCCGGCGCGCCGTCGGGCGTGGCACCGGTCCGGGAGTAGCCACGCGGCACCATGACCAGTTCCGACTGGAGGTCGATCGCGAATTCGAGTGTGCGCGCGTGTACCACGGCGCCGTCCCCGGCGATCAGGCGAATGCCGGTGCAAGCAAGCGCGGGCTGCGCCGCGGCCACCAAGAGCGTCGCGCAGGCCACCGCGGCTGAAACGAGCCCGCGCAGGATCGGCAGTCTTTTCATTCTGACCTCGTAACCAGAGCCACTATCCGGGTGCCAACCGGCGCGTGCTGGTCGCGCGGTCGGCGAGGACCATCGGATCACGTTCCGGGGTGGCTGGCACCATGCATTTTACGGCCGCGGCGCTCGGGCGGCCGCCTGCTATCGCGCCGTGGACAGCGCGGTTGCGAGATCGCCATAGCCGGTGAAGCGGCGCCGGTACGCCAACCCGAGGCGCGCGGCGCAGCGTTGCGCCTCGGCGTCGAGCGCCGGATCCTCGACTTGGGCCAGATAGACCAGCGTCTCGTAGTTGCCGAAGATCATGTCGCGAAGCTCCGGATGGCGGTCGAGGCCCATCGGGCGCCAGACGAACGCGTCGAACTGGCGCACGAGAAAGTCGGTGAGGAAGAAGGCCGTCATCTCGGCGTCGCCGCGCGCGGCGAAGGCGGCGTTGCCGTCGAAGAAGCTGTAGCAGTGCGGCCCGGCGATCATCTCGACCCCGAGCGCCCGGCAGCGCGCCTCGAGCAGGCCCCCGGTACCGCAGTCGGCATAGGCGACGAAGATGCGCCCGTAGCGCCCGCGCGCCTCCGCCACCGCCGCCGCCACCGCGTCGGGGATGCGGTCCGGCCAGAGGTGGAGGTTGGCCGGCAGGCAGCGGAGATCGAGGTGCTCCCAGCCGTTCAGCGCCTTCAGCGCGAGGATCTCGCGCGCCAGCGCCCCGCAGGCGATGACGAGCACGCGGCCCGCCGGCGCCGCGGGCGCGGCGAGACCGCTCTCCGTCAGGCGGGCGTCGTCGAGGTCCATGCCCGCGAGGATAGGCCGGACCTCGCCGCCCGAACAGTCGCCGCGCGACGCTTGAGCCGCGCCGCGCGACCCTCGGGGCTCAGACGAAGAAGTCGTCGACCGCGCCGCCCGAGAAGACGAAGTCCGAGGCCTGGAGCGAAGCGGCCCGGGTCAGCGCCACCAGCACGTCCGAGCCGTCGTCGAAGGTCACCTTCGCGCCGAGGAGCGTTCCCTCGATCGACTCGATGCCGAGCCCGTCGAGCTCGATCTTGTCGACCCCGCGGCGGAAGTCGAGGATCACGTCGTGCGAGCCCGCGCCGTCGCCTTCGGCGAAGACGAAGCGGTCGCCCCCCGCTCCGCCGGTCAGCACGTCCCGCCCGGTCCCGCCGCGCAGCACATCCGCCCCGCCGTCGCCCGAGAGGATATCGTTGCCGAGCCCGCCCCAGAGCACATCGTCGCCGCCGAGGCCGAAAAGCTTGTCGTCGCCCTTCAGCCCGACGATCGTCTCGCCGTCGCGGCTGCCGGCCAGCCAGTCGGACCGCGCGGTCCCCCGGATCAGCGAGAAGTCGAGATCGTCATTGTAGAACTCGACCCCGCGCGGCCGGTAGAGGCTGCCCGAGTCGAAGCTGTTCGAGGCGTAGATCTGGGTCTCGCCCCGGCTCGTATAGAGCCCGTCACCGTCGAAGTCATTGAGGAGATAGACGTTCTTGGTCGCCGGCGTGCCACCGTTCACCGCCAGCACGACCCCGCCGTTCTTCGCCGCCGAGACCGAGAAACCGGCCGCCTGCCCAAAGCCCGCCGGCAGGAACGTGGAGTTCCACACCTCGACCGATTCCGCCGGCTGGTCGATGCCGCCGGAGTTGTCGAGGTCGGTCAGACGGTAGAGCCGGTGCGGCGCGCCGCCGCTCGCGGTCCAGGAGAGGCTGAGCAGCGAGCCGTCCTGCACATCGAGCGCGATATCGATCGGCGCTCCGAAGGCGCCGCTGTCGCTGGCGAAGGTCGTGACCTCGCCCGCGTCGATCCGGCCGTTGCCGTTCCGGTCCTCGACGCGGTGGATCACGTCCTCGGCCGCCCCGGTCAGGTCGGCGACATAGGCGACCTTGCCGTCGAAGGCGATGTCGAAGGGCACGCTGGTCGCGATCACCTGCTGCAGGTCGAGCCAGACCGTGGCCTCGCCGGCGTCGTCGGCGTCGCCGTCGCCGTTCAGATCGACGGTGCGATAGATCATGTCGGCCGGCGCCGAGTTCACGCCGGCGTTAGTGATGTAGATCGCCCCGTCCTTCCCCTGGGCGATGCCGTTCGGCGTCACCGTCGAGAAGCCGCCGGCGTTGGCCGGCGAGAACCAGACCTTCGCCTCGCCGGCGTCGTTGGCGTCGCCGTCGTTGTTGCGGTCGACCAGCCGGTAGATCGTGTCGGTGTCGCCGTTGGCGGCGAAGACCGAGCGGTCACGCGCCTGGAACACCGAGAAGATGTTCTCGCTCGGCGCTGCGAGCCCGCTGGCGTTCGTCGCATCGAAGAAGGACGTGACCTCGCCCGGCGTCGCCGCGAGACCGTCGCCGTCGAGGTCGCGGCCGATCAGCAGCTTGCCGCTGCCGGCGATCGCCGCGTTGCCCTGATCGGCGATCAGCACCCCGACGATCGCCTTGCTCCTGTTTTCGAACCCCATTCGTCCCTCCCTATTTCCGAGTGATTCACTCTAGAATATGGGCGACAAAAAGAGTCAAGTTAACACATCAGGCTGTCGGACCTCAGGCCCGTGCCATCTGATTGTGCTTGCGGGCGATGAAATCCTTCGCCGTCTCGACCGCGACCGCGGCGTCGCGGCAGTAGGCGTCGGCGCCGATCGCCTTCGAGAATTCCTCGTTGAGCGGCGCGCCCCCGACCAGGACAATGTACTGATCGCGCAGGCCCTTTTCCTTCAGCGTGTCGATGACGACCTTCATGTAGGGCATCGTCGTCGTCAGCAGCGCCGACATGCCGAGGATGTCGGCGTCCTCGCGCTCCAGCGCCTCGAGGTACTTCTCCACCGGGTTGTTGATCCCGAGATCGACGACCTCGAATCCCGCCCCCTCCATCATCATCGAGACGAGGTTCTTGCCGATGTCGTGGATGTCGCCCTTGACCGTGCCGATCACCATCTTGCCCATGCGCGGCGCGCCGGTCTCGGCGAGGAGAGGCTTCAGGATCGCCATTCCCGCCTTCATCGAATTCGCCGCCAGCAGCACCTCGGGCACGAAGAGGATGCCGTCGCGAAAGTCGATCCCCACGATCCGCATGCCCTCGACCAGCGCCTTGGTCAGCACGTCATACGGGGTCCAGCCGCGGCTCAGCAGGATATTGACCGCCTCGACCACCTCGTCCCTGAGCCCGTCGTAGAGATCGTCATGCACCTGCGGCACCAGATCCTCGTCGGACAGCTCGCTCAGGATGATCTCGTCGTCTTCGTCGGCCATGGCTCTGGTCCCGGATGCGAGGTGGCGCAAGATAGCTCGGGGAGGCGCATCTCCTCAACTAGCCCCGTCGCACGGATCGGACAAGGCACCGCGACGGGAAGCGACGCCCGGCGCGCCATCCCCGACCCGCTGGCGCATGTTCCGCTTTTGTTCTAGTCTCTCTCCATGATCGGCGACGAATCGGACATGGTGGAGAAAGCGGCGCGGCGGGCCAGGGGCGCCGCCAGCAATCGCTCCGGCCGGTTCGAGCCCAACCAGCGCGTCCGCGTCGATGACGGCTGGGATTTGCCGGAGGATTTGCCCGTCCTGAAGACCGAGGTGGCCCTGGAGCGGGCGCGCACCATCATCACCCGCAACCGCTCGCCCGACATTCCGTTCGATCGCTCGATCAATCCCTATCGCGGTTGCGAGCATGGCTGCGTCTATTGCTTCGCCCGGCCGACCCACGCCTATCTCGGCCTGTCGCCCGGCCTCGATTTCGAGACGCGGCTGACCGCGAAGCCCGACGCGGCCGCGCTGCTGGCGCGTGAGCTGTCGCGCAAGGGCTATCGCTGCGCGCCGATCGCGATGGGCACCAATACCGACCCCTACCAGCCGATCGAGAAGCGCCTCGAAATCACCCGGGCCGTGCTGTCGGTACTGCGCGACTTCCGCCATCCGGTGACGCTTCTGACCAAGGGCGCGCTGATCGGCCGCGACGCCGACATCCTTGGCGAGATGGCCGCCGACGGGCTCGCCGCCGCCGGCCTGTCGCTGACCACGCTCGATCCCCGCCTCGCCAGGGCGATGGAGCCACGCGCCGCCGCGCCGGAGCGGCGGTTGCTCGCCATGACCCGGCTCGCGGCGGCCGGCGTTCCGGTCTGGGTCTCGATCGGGCCGGTGATCCCCGGCCTCAACGACCACGAGATCGAGCGACTGCTCGCCGCCGCTCGCGACGCCGGCGCCACCGGTGCCAGCTATGTCGTGCTGCGCCTGCCGCTCGAAGTCGGGCCGCTGTTCCACGACTGGCTGGCCGAGACCTGTCCCGACCGCGCCGCCCGGGTGATGGGTCTCGTGCGTCAGTTGCACGGCGGGCGCGACTACGATCCCGAATGGGGCAAGCGCATGCGGGGCGAGGGCGAGATCGCCCGGCTGATCGCGCAGCGCTTCCGCCTCGCGCGCGAGCGCCTGCGGCTCGGCCGCGGCCCCGCCAAGCCGCGCTGCGACCTCTTCCGCGTCCCCGGCCCCCGGCGCCCGGAGCAACTGTCGCTGTTCTGACATCGATCCGGCCAAGGCGCGGATCCCACCCCGCCCGACCGACAAGCCGCGCCCGGTCCGGACCGTTTCCCGGGCGGCCTCCCGACCGCGAGTTGACGCGCCCTCGCGGCGGGGCTAGAGCACGGTCGCAGTCGGAAAGCATCGCCCGGCGATCAGATCGCAACAATTCGAAAACTCCGGACGGCGAGTCCGCGGATTCGACCCGCGGGGAGCGCGCCCGACGCAGCCGGCCGCGGGAAGGACCAGCGCCTCGCCATGAGCTCGATCGACGCCGCGCCGGATGCGTCGGCCCCCCGCCTCTCGCGGCACCGACCGTTCCAGCTCTATCTCGGCGGCCGCGCCTTCTCCCGCTTCGCCGCGCAGATCGGCGTGGTGGCGCTCGGCTGGCAAGTCTACGACCTCACCGACAGCGCCTTCTATCTCGGCATGGTCGGCCTCGCCCAGTTCCTGCCGATGGCGGCTCTCACCTTTCTCGGCGGTCACGCGGCGGACCGGTTCGACCGGCAGCGCGTGGTCCAGGTCTGCCAGATCGCCCAGGGCCTGACGGCGGCCTTTCTCGCCTGGGCGAGCTTCGAGGGCTGGATCACCGTCCACATGATCTTCGGCGCCGTGGCGCTGCTCGGCGTGACCGGCGCCTTCGAATCGCCGGCCGCCGCCGCGCTCCTGCCCGGCGTCGCGCCGGAGGGGACCTTGCAGCGCGCCACGGCGCTCTCGACGGCCAGCTTCCAGATGGCGGTGATCTGCGGCCCGGCGGTCGGCGGCTTCGCCTATGCGCTCGGGCCCTTCGTGCCCTATGGGCTGATGACGGCTTTCTGGATCCTCGCGAGTTTTCTCAACGGCGCGATCCGGCTCGAACGGCCCGCCGAGCGGCGGGAGCCGCCGCGCCTCGACCAGCTCTTCGCCGGCATCGCCTTCGTGCGACGCGATCCGGCGATCCTCGGCACCATCTCGCTCGATCTCGTCGCGGTGCTGCTCGGCGGCGCCACGGCGCTGATGCCGATCTTCGCGCGCGACATCCTGCACACCGGGCCCTGGGGCCTCGGCATGCTGCGCGCCGCGCCGGCGATCGGCGCGCTCGCCATGACGGCGGTGCTCGCACGGCACACGATCAACAAGCGGGTCGGCCTCCGCATGTTCCAGGCGGTCATCGTCTTCGGCCTCGGAACCATGGCCTTCGCGCTGTCGACGAGCCTCTGGCTGTCGCTGATCGCACTGGTGGTGATGGGCGCGGCCGACACGGTGAGCGTGGTGATCCGGGTCTCCCTCGTCCAGCTGCGCACCCCGGACGAGATGCGCGGCCGGGTCGGCGCGGTGAACTTCCTCTTCATCAACGCCTCGAACCAGCTCGGCGAATTCGAGAGCGGCCTGACCGCCGCGCTCCTCGGCGCGATGCCCGCGGCGCTCATCGGCGGCATCGGAACCGTCGCGACCGCCCTCATCTGGATGAAGCTCTTCCCCACCCTCCGCCGTCTCGAACGCCTCGAATAACCTTCCTCCGCCCGCCCTCTCCGCGCGCACCCTCTTCCCCGCGGCGCCCCTTCGCCGACCCGGGGCTCAGCCCTCCAGTGCGTCCGAAGCCCCGCGAAACCACGGCGCCCCTGGGCGTTCTTCCAGTTTCATATTGGCAGAATTCCTATCGGGCAGGACGAGGGG
>NZ_CALAGI010000061.1 GCF_937891315.1 uncultured Amaricoccus sp.
GCTCTTCGCTGAACCTGCTTCGCTTCAAATCCGGTCCCTTTCCTGTGATCCGGATTCCAGCAGCCCGTGGAGGAGAAACAAGGGGTCACGTCAATGGCGGCGAAGGCGCGCTTCGCCGCGTCCTTGTCGGAGGACGTCGTCAGCTCGAGAAGCCGACGCGGTGTGATCTGCCAGGAAAAGCCCCAGCGGTCCTTGCACCAGCCGCAGGCGCTCTCGGCTCCCCCGTTGCCGACGACCGCGTTCCAGTATCGGTCGGTCTCCTCCTGGTCTTCGGTGACGACCATGAAGCTCACCGCCTCGTTGGCCTTGAAGTTCGGCCCGCCGTTCAGCCCGACGAAGCGCCGGCTGAGGACGGTGAACTCTACGGTCAGCTCGACTCCCTCCCGTCCGCCCGGGAAGTCGTCGGGAGCGGCATTCCCGCGCCCGACCGCGCTGTTGGGAAAGGTCGCGGCGTAGAACTCCGCAGCCTTGCGCGCTTCGCCATGGTCGAACCACAGGCAGGTGACGAGGTCGGTCATGCTGTGACCCCTTCGGCGCGAGCCTTGTTGCCTTCGAAGTTCAGCATCCAGGGCGTGCCGTAGGCATCGGTGAACATCGCGAAGCGTTCGGCCCAGAAGGTCTCGCCGGGCGCCATTTTGTCCGCCGCCACTTCCGCCGGCGCCAGTGCGGCATGGATGCGGTCGAACTCGGCGCGGGACTTCGGCGCGAGCGAGATGCGGAAGCCCTGCGGCTTGGAGAAATACTCCTCCGGGGCGTCGGAGGCCATGATCGTGGCTGAACCGAGCCGGAGGCTCATGTTCATGACCATGTCGTCGCCGCCCGGCATCCGGCTCTCGGCATCCGGTGCGTCGCCATTGCGGAAGACGCCGAGGATCTCGCCGCCGAGAACCTCGGCATAGCAGGTCATCGCCTCGAGGCAGTTGCCTCGGAAGAAGAGGTAGATGGTCGGTTCCATGGGTGTCCTCCCTGAAGGCTGGTTCGGGTCGTCGCTCAGCTCGCCGCCGGCTCCGCGAACATCGCGGGATCCCAGCCCATGTCACGCGGACCATGGGCGGCGATGTCGCGGCACTGGTCGGCGACCGCCTTGCGGAAGGCGGGTCGTTCGAGGCAGCGCGCGCGGTAGACGGCGAGGTTCGGGGTGTCGGCGAGCAGGTCGGCATGTTCGGCGACGCGCAGTACCGAGGCGAGCATCAGATCGGCGGCCGTGAAGTCGTCCCCCACGAGCCAGCGGCGGTCGCCGAGCGCCGCGGCGACTTTGCCAAGCCGCTCCTTCGCCGCGGCGATCGCGCCCGGACGGCGCAGGGTCTTCAGCGTCTCGTCCTCGGTGAAGAAGTCGACCTCGGCAACGGCGGACAGGTAGGGCTCGACCGAGTTCAGCGCCGCGACCACCCAAGCCCGGACCTGCGATTGCGCATCACGATCCGCCGGCCAGAGATTGCCCGAGCGCTCGGCGAGGTCGAGAACGATCGCGCCGGTCTCGAACAGCGTCGGGCGCCCGGTCTCGCGCAGCACCGGCACTTGGCCGAAGGGCTGCTCGGCGAGATAGGCGTCGCTCGCCTGCACGTTCGGGTCGATCAACTCGACCGCATAGTTCCAGCCGATCTCGTTCAGCATCCACCGGACGCGATGGTCGCGCACCTGCCCCGCCGCGAAGGGCGGCACCCACTTGAAAGCGGTCACCGTGATCATGGTCGTCTCCCCCTGGTCGGTTCTCGTGGTGTTGGCGAAACCTTCATCCCGGCGTCGCCCCGGCGCAGGCGTCGAAGAAGGCGCGCTGCGCGGCGAAGGAGCGGGCGAACGCCGGACGGGCCTCGCCGCGGGCGACGTAGCGCGGAAGGTTAGGGAATTCCTCCAGCAGGCCAGAGCCGGCGAGCCGGCGCAGCACGTCGACCATCATCAGGTCGCCGGCGCTGAACGCCCCATCGAGCCAGTCCGCATCGCCCAGCCGGCGCGAGAGATCGCCGAGCCTGCCGCGGATACGCTCCTCGACGGCCTTCAGACGCGGCGCGGCCCAAGACGCGTCGCCCTCCAGATACTCGGCGGCCTCGCGGTCGAGGATCGGCGGCTCCACCGTGCTGAGCGCCGCGAACATCCACGAGAGCGCCTGCGCCCGGGCGGCCGCGTCCGCTGGCAGCAGTCCCGCGTGCCGGCTGGCGACGTGCAGCACGATCGCGCCGGTCTCGAACAGGGTGACGGCGCCGTCCTCGAAGGTCGGAATCTGCCCGAACGGATGCAGCGCCCGGTGCGCGGGTGCCTTCATCGCGGCGAAAGACACCGGCCGGACATAGTACGGCTGGCCTACCTCCTCCAGCGCCCAGCGGACCCGCATGTCGCGCGCCATACCCTGACCGCCGTCCGGCGAGTGCTCGAAGGCGGTGATGGTCGGCAGTCCGGTCATGCTCCCGTCCCTTCCTGACGCCCGAACAGCAGCCGCACATAGCGCGCCAGATGATCGACGCTGTCGCGCGCGACCTCGGCGTCGCCCGTCGCCTTGGCGAGGATGAAGGCCCCCTGCAGCACGGCCTGGCTGTGGATGGCGAGGCTCGCCGCCGTCCAGTCACCCGCCATGCCATGCGCCGCCATCGCCGCCGCGATGTCCGGTTCGATCGTCGCCGCATGGGCGAAGATGCTCGCGGCGCAGGCGTCGCGGATCGCCGGATGCGAGGCGTAGACCTCCTGCGCCATGGTTCCGACGAGGCAGGTGAATTCGGCGAGGTCCCCGTCGATGATCGTCCTGCGGAACGCGATGTAGCCGAGCACGCGGTCGAGCGGGTCGGCATGGTCGTGGTAGGGTGCCGCGGCGAAGAAGGCGGAGGTCGTCTCCGCCCAGAAGGCCGCCGCGGCGACCCCGAGCGCCTCCTTGCTCTCGAAGTGATGGAAGAAGGCCCCCTTGGTCACGCCCGCGGCCCTGCAGAGATCGTCGACCGTCGTTGCCGCGAAGCCTCGGGTCCGGATGACGTCTCGCGCAGCCTCGAGGAGCCTCGCTCGGGCTTCGCCGCGTTGCAGAATCTGACCGCCTGGCTCACGCATCACGTAACATACCGACCAGTTGGTATTTTTGTCAACCAAACCTCGTTCACTGTACGATCGACGCCCGGACCGTCCCAGCGCACGCGAAGCCTGCCTCGGCGCCGCCGCCTACAATCATCAAGCCGGTCCTGGGCGACGAGCCCGCCTGCCTACTGTCGGTCGAGACAGGCGAAACCAGCTGATGGCACGCGACGGCGAGGCTCCCCGGGTCAGCCCTTGACCGGGCGTCCGACAGCCCTGCGCCCAACTGAATGTCGGCTTACAGGATTGCTCTTGGTCCGGTTGCAGATGGGCGAACGACCACTTTCCGCCCTCCTCGTCCGCGCGTGCCAGCGCGGGCGCTCGCTTCGGATGCCCAGGAGGGGCCAATCTATCTGCTGAGGGCGAGCCTCCGGCGACTGTTCAGCATCTTTTGACCCGGCCGCGAATACACGTCCTGCGGCAGGTTGGAGGGTGCGATGAGCGGAAAGCAGAGGTCTCGGGTATACGGCGCCTCGGCGAGGGTAGCCGATGGCGCCAGACCCGGCACGGCCGAAGCGCCGGCCGGTTCGATGCTGGACCTCTACACCCTCTCCGACCCCGACGATAGCAGCGCTGCGGACAGGTTCGCGCCGCTCGACCCCCATGTCATCAGGACGGCGCTGGCGCTGCTGACGCAGATCGTCGGCCTGCCGCTCGCCGCGATCGATCTCGCGCCGCCGCGCCTGTCGATGGCCTTCCCGAAGGGCCAGATGCCGGACGCTGCCCGTGCCGTGCTCGGGGCGCAGATGCCGCGCTATCATGCCTGGCGGCGGATACTCCTCGACGCCCAGATGCTCGCGACGCGGAAGCCCGTCGACGACGATGCCTGGGACGGCCTTTGTCGCGTAACGCGGCTGACCATAGGCGCAAACGCCGCAAACGCCATCGGGGTTGCGGCACGCTACTTCCCCGGAGAACCTCCCCAGAGTCTCACGCGTCCTCGCGCCGTCGTGGTGGAGGCCGGACTTTCGCGGCAGAAGGGATCCAGTTTCCGGCGGGCCATCAAGCTGATCGCCGATCTCCACGGGCATGAACTCGCGGTCGCCACCGGGCTGCTGCCGCCGATCTTCGAGCCGCTGCCGCCGAGGCCAAGGTTCCAGGACCACCTCCCGCTGCCTGCGAGCCTCGCCGCAACCGCGGCGAGGTCCTCGATCGCCGAGGGGATGTCCCTGGCGTATCTCTGGACCGTCGCGGTCCGCGCCGGCGAACTCTGCGCGGATGCGGACCCGGCGATCGCCGAGGTCCTCGGCGGCGGCCGCTGGAACCGCCTCTGCTCGATCGACCCGAACCTTTACGGCATCGCGCTGACCCGCGAGAGCTGGAACCTGTACCTGCACCGGGCGCGGCGTCTTCTGGCCGCCGCCGGCGCGCCGGATCCCCGCGTCGGCACGGTCGACGATTCCTGGGCAGCTCTGGCGAAGCTCGCGC
>NZ_CALAGI010000062.1 GCF_937891315.1 uncultured Amaricoccus sp.
CTCACGTCGTCTCCAAGGCACTGGATCCGGTGGTGAGCGACCGCGGCCTCGCGGTCTTGCCGACCTGCACGTTCGAGACCTGCCCACCGCTGGATCTGATCTGCGTCCCGGGGGGTGCCGGCGTCGTGGAGACCCTCGCCGACGGCGAAACGATCGGCTTCATCCGCCGGCAGGGCTGCCGCGCGACCTATGTCACCTCCGTTTGCATGGGAGCTTTCCTCCTCGGGGCAGCGGGGCTGCTGAACGGACGTCGCGCCACCACGCACTGGGCCTACGTCGATCTCCTGCCCTTGGTCGGCGCCAGTCACCAGAAGGCGCGGGTCGTGCGCGACGGCAACGTCATCACTGCCGGCGGCGTCACCTCGGGGATCGATTTCGCATTCTTCGTCGTCGCGGAACTCGCCGGACCGGAGGTCGCTCGCGCCATCCAACTCGGGATAGAGTACGATCCCGCGCCGCCGTTCGACAGCGGTCACCCCGACAAGGCATCGGCGGAAGCCACGTCATTGATGCTCCGTCGCAACGAGGCGGCCCGCGCCGGCGTGAGGCGAGGACTTGAGAGGTGGACCTCGATCTGACCCGCGCACGCCTTCCCGGCCCCTACCCCGCCCGTCCCCCGATCGCCTCGGTGATCCGGTCGGCCGCCGCCCGCACCCGCGTCCCGAAGCCCCGGCCCCGCTCCCGATCCATCCGCACCACCGGCCCGGAGATCGACACCCCCGCCACCGCCTCGCGGAACTCGTTGAAGATCGGGGCCGCGATGCACCGCATCCCCTCGGTTCGCTCCTCGTCGTCGACCGCCCAGCCCCGCGCCCGGATCTCCGCCATCTCCGCCGCCAGCCGTGTCGTGTCGGTGATCGTCCGCGCCGTGAACGCGGCCAGGCCCTGCTCGCGGACGATCCGCGCCACCGCCGCCGCCGGCAGGTAGGCGAGCAAGGCCTTCCCGATTCCGCTCGCATGGATCGGCCCCCGCGTGCCCGGCCGGAAGAACGCCCGGATCGGCTCGTGCGTCTCCACCTGGCTCAGGAACACCACCTGCCCCCCGTCCGCGATCGCGAGGTTCGCCGTCTCGCCCGTCTCCGCCATCAGCGCCCGCATCACCACCCGCGCCTGTTCCACCAGGCTCGTCCGCCCGAGGAACGCGCTCCCGATGCGGAACGCCGCCTGCCCGACGAACCACAGCTGCGTCGCCGGCTGCACCTCGACCATCCCCCGCGCCTCGAGCGTCGAGAGCACCCGGTAGACCGTCGCCGGCGCCTGCCCCGACGCCTCGGCGAGCTCGGTCAGGCTCATCCCCTCGCCCTCGGCCAGTACCTCGAGGATGCCGATCGCCCGGTCGAGCGCCTGCACCGTCGTCTGCTCCGGCTTCGCATTGAACGCCTTCGGCCGTCCCCGCGTCCGCTTTTCCGCCGCCTCGCTCACCCCGCCCTCCCGATCACCACCAACACCCGCCCGCAGGTCCTGCTCCGCCGCCGCGCCGCAGCTGCAGACGATGCCATCGCCACCGTCGACTTTCCCACCGCGATCGGTCCGATCAGCGCAAGTTTCAACCCCGCCCCCCTGAAAAACGAAACAGCGTGCGATTCCATTAAGTTGAATAATTAACGCCAGACATGAAAAAACATTTCAAAAAAATTGGCGATTCGCCACCCTCCTGCTAGACCTTCGCCACAAGCGGAGGAAACGCCCATGTCCAGCCAGAACCCGGTCTTCATCCCCGGCCCGACCAACATCCCCGAGCGGCTGCGTCACGCCTGCAACCAGCCGACGATCGACCATCGTTCGGCGAGCTTCGCCGCGATCTTCGCGCCGCTCTTCCCCGGGGTGAAGAAGGTCCTGAAGACGGAAAAGGGCGAGGTCATCCTCTTCCCCGCCACCGGCACCGCCGGCTGGGAAGCCGCCATCTCCAACACCCTGTCGCCCGGCGACAAGGTCCTCGCCTGCCGGCACGGCATGTTCTCCCACAAGTGGATCGACATGTGCCAGCGCCACGGCCTCGACGTCCACCAGCTCACCGCGCCGTGGGGCGCCGGCGCCCCCGCCGCCGAGTTCCAGGCCGCGCTCGAAGCCGACAAGGGCCACGCGATCAAGGCCGTCCTCGTCACCCACAACGAGACCGCGACCGGCGTCCGCTCCGACGTCGCCGCCGTCCGCCGCGCGATGGACGCCGCGAAGCACCCCGCCCTCCTCCTCGTCGATGGCGTCTCCTCCATCGGCTCGATGGACTTCCGCATGGACGAGTGGGGCATCGACGTCGCCGTCACCGGCAGCCAGAAGGGCTTCATGCTCCCCGCCGGCCTCGCCATCGTCGGCGTCAGCCCGAAGGCGCTGGCGGCGATGGAAACCGCCAAGCTCCCGCGCTGCTTCCTCGACTTCCGCGACATGCTCACCCTCAACCCCAAGGGCGGCTTCCCCTACACGCCCCCCGTCCAGCTTCTCTTCGGCCTCGGCGAGTCGCTGAAGATGATCGAGGAGGAGGGCCTCGAGAACGTCTTCGCCCGCCACCACCGCCTCGCCGAGGGCGTCCGCCGCGCCGTCGCCGCATGGGGCTTCTCGCTCTGCGCCAAATCGCCGGACCTCTACTCCGAGACGGTCAGCGCCGTCATGATGCCGGAGGGCTTCGATGGCACGAAGCTCGTCGTCCACGCCGCGGACAAGTACGGCGTCGCCTTCGGCGTCGGCCTTGGCGACGTCGCCGGCAAGCTCTTCCGCATCGGCCACCTCGGCTCCTTGACCGACGTCATGGCCCTCTCCGGCATCGCCTGCGCCGAAATGGCGATGGCCGACCTCGGCCTCTCCATCCGCCTCGGCTCTGGCGTCGCCGCCGCTCAGGACTACTATCGGGGCACCGTCCCCGCGATGCAGAAGGCCGCCTGACCATGAATGTCGCCGCCGCCGAGGATCTCTATATTCCTACCTACGACGACGTGCTGGCCGCGCACGAGCGCATCCGGCCCTGGATCCACAAGACCCCGATCCTGACCTCGCGCTTCATCAACGAACTCGCCGGCTGCGAGATGTTCTTCAAGTGCGAGAACCTGCAGAAGGCCGGCGCCTTCAAGGTGCGCGGCGCCTCCAACGCGGTCTTCGGCCTATCGGAGGAGAAGGCGAAGAAGGGCGTCGCCACCCATTCCTCCGGCAACCACGCCCTCTCGCTCTCCTACGCCGCCGGCCGCCGCGGCATCCCCTGCCACGTCGTCATGCCCCGCACCGCACCGCAGGCGAAGAAGGACGCCGTCCGCGGCTACGGCGGCATCATCACCGAGTGCGAGCCCTCGACCTCCTCCCGCGAGGAGACTTTCGCGAAAGTGCAGGCCGAGACGGGCGCCGATTTCGTCCACCCCTACAATGACGAGCGCGTCATCGCCGGGCAGGGGACCTGCGCCAAGGAGATCGTCGAGGAACTCGGCCCCCTCGACGCCATCGTCGCCCCCATCGGCGGCGGCGGCATGATTTCCGGCACCTGCCTCACCCTCTCCAACATCGCGCCGCGGACGAAGATCTACGCCGCCGAGCCGGAGCAGGCCGACGACGCCTACCAGTCGCTCAAGCAGGGCCGGATCATCGCCTACGACGCGCCGAAGACCGTGGCCGACGGCCTCCTCGTGCCGCTCAAGGAGCGCACGTGGCATTTCGTCAGCCGCTACGTGACGGACGTCCTCCTCGCCTCCGACGAGGAGATCATCGAGGCGATGAAGCTGATCTGGAAGCGGATGAAGATCGTGATGGAGCCGTCCAGCGCCGTGCCGCTCGCCACCATCCTGAAGAACCGAGACATCTTCGCCGGCCAGCGCGTCGGCGTCGTCATCACCGGCGGCAATGTCGATCTCGACAAGCTGCCCTGGAACAATTGAGGGGAACGCCATGACCAAGCACGACAGCATCGAAGGCCTCGAGGTCGGCTACGACATCCCGGCCGCCATCGGCATGGACGAGAGCGAGATCCAGACCCCCTGCCTGATCCTCGACCTCGACGCGCTGGAGCGCAACGTGAAGAAGATGGGCGACTATGCCAGGGCGCACGGGATGCGCCACCGCAGCCACGGCAAGATGCACAAGTCCGTCGATGTGCAGAAGCTGCAGGAATCGCTCGGCGGCGCCGTCGGCGTCTGCTGCCAGAAGGTCTCCGAGGCGGAAGTCTTCGCCCGCGGCGGCATCAAGGACATTCTCGTCTCGAATCAGGTCCGCGACCCCGCCAAGATCGACCGCCTCGCCCGCCTGCCGAAATATGGCGCCCGCATCCTCGTCTGCGTCGATGACGTCGCGAACGTCGCTGACCTCTCGGCCGCCGCCCAGAAGCACGGCACCAGTCTCGAATGTTTCGTCGAGATCGACTGCGGCGCCGGCCGCTGCGGCGTGAAGACCACCGAGGCCGTCGTCGAGATCGCCAGGGCCATCGACGCCGCCCCGGGCCTGAAATTCACCGGCATCCAGGCCTATCAGGGCGCCATGCAGCATCTCGACAGCTATGAGGCGCGCAAGGAAAAGCTCGACGCCGCCATCGCGCAGGTGAAGGACGCCGTGGACGCCCTGACCGCCATCGGGCTCAAGCCCGAACTCGTCTCCGGCGGTGGCACCGGCAGCTACTATTTCGAGAGCGGCTCGGGCGTCTACAACGAGCTCCAGTGCGGCAGTTACGCCTTCATGGACGCCGACTACGGCCGCATCCATGACAAGGATGGCAAGCGCATCGATCAGGGGGAATGGGAGAACGCGCTCTTCATCCTGACCAGCGTCATGTCCCACGCGAAGTCCAACCTCGCCGTGGTAGACGCCGGCCTCAAGGCGCAGTCGGTGGACTCAGGGCTTCCCTTCGTCTTCGGCCGCGCGGACGTCAAATACGTCAAATGCTCCGACGAGCACGGCGTTGTCGACGACCCGGACGGCGTCCTGAAGATCAACGAGAAGCTCCGCCTCGTCCCCGGCCACTGCGACCCGACCTGCAACGTCCACGACTGGTATGTCGGCGTGCGAGGCGGCAAGGTCGAGACCCTCTGGCCCGTCTCGGCCCGCGGCAAGGCCTATTGACGAAGGGGTGGGTAAATCACCCACCCTACCCCCGCGCGCCCGGCCCGCCCGCCGGGCGCAACCCCCAGGCTTTCATACGGCCTTGAAACCTGGAGAGCAGTCGTTTTTCCGCCAACAGGCGGAAAAACCAGCAAAGAAACAATGCGCGCACCTGCGCGCTCTCCTTCGCGGCAACGGCCGCGTCCCCCGCCTGCCGAATGTGGTTGCCGCACGGTTAACGCCGAAAGATAAACCTAGAGAAATCAACGAACTAACCTTCCGCGCACGCGTGCGCAGAAGGCCCGCCGCACGCCCCGAGGAGCCTCGCGCCATGATCGTCGTCCCCGAAGCCGCCTGCCCGTCGCTCCTCTCCCTCGACGATGCCTTCGCCCCGGTCGAGGCGGTCTTCGCCGCGATGACCCGCGGCGACGCGACGAACTTCCCCGTCGTCCGCGAGGCCCTCGGCGGCGCTGAGGAAGCCCTCTACGGCTTCAAGGGCGGTTACGACCGCGCCGGCGCCACCCTCGGCCTCAAGGCCGGCGGCTACTGGCCCCACAACCTCGCCCGCCGACAGCTCACCAACCACCAGTCGACAGTCTTCCTTTTCGACCCCGAGACCGGTCGCCCGACGGCGATGGTCGGGGGCAACTACCTGACCGCCGCCCGCACCGCCGCCGCCTCCGCGGTCTCGATCAAGCATCTCGCGCGGCCCGATGCGCGCGTCCTCGGCATGGTCGGCGCCGGCCACCAGGCGGCGTTCCAGCTCCGCGCCGCCCTCCGCCAGCGCCCGTTCGAGCGCGTCGTCGGCTGGAACCGCGACCCCGACCGGCTCTCGCGCCTCGCCGAGGTCGCGGCCGAAGCCGGCCTCCCCTTCGAGGCGGTCTCCCTCGACCGCCTCGGCGCCGAGGCCGACGTCATCGTCACCATCGCCTCGTCCTTCGCCCCGATTCTCGCCGCCGCGCAGGTCAGGCCCGGCACCCACCTCGCCTGCATGGGTACCGACACGAAAGGCAAGCAGGAGGTCGATTCCACCCTCCTCGCCCGCGCCACCGTCTTCACCGACGAGATCGCCCAGTCCGTCACCATCGGCGAGGCCCAGCACGCCGTCGCCGCCGGCCTGATCCGCGCCGCCGACATCACCCCCCTCGGCGCCGTCATCAACGGCACCCACCCCGGCCGCGCCTCGCCGGACCAGATCACCCTCTTCGACGGCACCGGCGTCGGCCTCCAGGACCTCGCCGTCGCCGCCCGCGTCGTCGCGCTCGCGAAGGCGGCGGGCCTGGCCGCCGAGGTCGCCTTCTGATTCCCGGCCTCCGATCGTCCGGACCATCGTAGCGCTTGCCCGGATCGCCCCGGGGGGCCCTATGCGAAAGAAAGTTGCGACGGCGTGGTGTCAGGGGGACGATCTGGCATGGGCAAAGCGCGCGGAGGATAGTAGGATCGCTCCGCTCGCCCGACAGCTCGCTCACCCCGCGCCGGTTCGGGCCCAGAAAACGAACGTGGAGTGGGAGACGCCAATGTCTGATCAGATGCACTATCCGCCGCAGGAGGCCGTGGCCCGAGCTCGGGTCAATGCCGCGCAGTACGAGGAGATGTACAAGGCCTCGTACAGCGATCCCGACGGTTTCTGGGGCGCGCAAGGGCTGCGCCTTGACTGGATCGAACCCTACTCCAAGGTCAAGAACAGCTCGTTCGACTATCACAACGTCTCGATCAAATGGTTCGAGGACGGCAAGCTGAACGTCGCGGCCAATTGCATCGACCGCCATCTCGCCACGCGCGGGGATCAGACCGCGATCATCTGGGAAAGCGACGATCCGAATCTCGCCGAACATATCACCTATGCCGAGCTGCATCGCCAGGTGTCGAAATTCGCCAATGTGCTGAAGAATCTCGGCGTCGGGAAGGGCGACCGCGTCGTGCTCTATCTGCCGATGATCCCGCAAGCGGCCTATGCGATGCTGGCCTGCGCCCGGATCGGCGCCATCCATTCCGTGGTCTTCGCCGGCTTCTCGGCCGAGGCCCTGCGTAGCCGGGTCGAGGATTCGGGGGCCCGGATCGTCGTCACCGCCGACGAGGCGCCGCGCGGCGGCCGCAACACGCCGCTCAAGGCCAATGCCGACAAGGCGCTGGCCGGTCTCGCCGACGTGAAGCAACTCGTCGTGCGCCGCACCGGCGGGGCCGTCGCCTGGGATCCCGCGACCGACATCTGGCTGGACGAGGCGATGGAAGCCGTCGCCAACGACTGTCCGCCCGAGCCGATGGCGGCCGAGGATCCACTCTTCATCCTCTATACCTCGGGTTCGACCGGCCAGCCTAAGGGCGTCGTCCACAGCTCGGGCGGCTATCTCACCTATGCCTCGATCACCCACGAGTATGTCTTCGACTATCACGACGGGGACGTCTACTGGTGCACGGCCGACGTTGGCTGGGTCACCGGTCACAGCTACATCCTCTACGGTCCGCTTGCGAACGGCGCGACGACCGTGATGTTCGAGGGTGTGCCGACCTATCCAGACGCCGGCCGCTTCTGGAAGGTCTGCGAGAAGCACAAGGTCAATATATTCTACACCGCGCCGACGGCGATTCGCGCCCTGATGGGCCAGGGTCGCAAGTTCGTCGATCAGTATGACCTTTCCTCGCTGCGCGTGCTCGGCTCGGTGGGCGAGCCGATCAATCCCGAGGCCTGGAACTGGTACAACGAAGTCGTCGGCAAGGGCAAATGCCCGATCGTCGATACCTGGTGGCAGACCGAGACCGGCGGCATCCTGATCACGCCGCTGCCGGGCGCGATCCCGACCAAGCCTGGCTCGGCGACCAAACCCTTCTTCGGCGTTCAGCCGGTGGTGCTCGAGCCCGCGAGCGGGGCCGAGATCACCGAGGTCGAATGCGAGGGCGTGCTCTGCATCGGCGACAGCTGGCCCGGTCAGATGCGGACCATCTTCGGCGACCATCAGCGGTTCGTCGATACCTACTTCAGCCAGTACAAGGGCTACTACTTCTCCGGCGACGGATGCCGCCGCGACAAGGATGGCTACTACTGGATCACCGGCCGCGTCGATGACGTGATCAACGTGTCCGGCCATCGGATGGGCACCGCCGAGGTCGAGAGCGCGCTCGTCGCGCATGCCAAGGTGGCCGAGGCCGCCGTCGTCGGTTATCCGCATTCGATCAAGGGCCAGGGCATCTATGCCTATGTCACCCTGAACGTCGGCGAGGAATATACCGAGGAGTTGCGCAAGGAACTCGTTCAGTGGGTGCGCAAGGAGATCGGTCCGATCGCCTCGCCGGACCTCATCCAGTGGGCGACGGGTCTGCCCAAGACCCGCTCCGGCAAGATCATGCGCCGCATCCTCCGCAAGATCGCCGAGAACGACTATGGCGCGCTCGGTGATACCTCGACGCTGGCCGATCCGACGGTGGTCGATGACCTGATCGACAACCGGATGAACAAGAGCTGATCGTTTCGGCCGGCCGATAAGGCGGCCAGGACGATCAGGAGGGACCGAGCGGGTCCCGCGTTCACGCGTTCGCCTCCAACCCGGTTGGTTGGGGGCGAGCCGCGCTCCCTGCGAGCGACAGCGCCGCGGCCGGCCGAACTGGCCGGGCTTGGCGGCGGAATCACTCCTCCACGCCGTGAGGTGACCTGGTTGCCTTCATCCAGGGCGATCGACGGACAGGGGTCCTTCTGGCCGAGCCGGAGGCGCCGGCCGCTGCGATCCGAATGAAGCGACAAAAGACGCAAGAGCGATGGCCCGCCGGGACTCCCGGCGGGCCATCGTCATTCAGGGCGGGGCATACTCGCGGCTGGCGTTGTTCGAAGCGGCCAGATGCTCCGCGCCCGGGTGTCCGGGCGACCTGACCAGTCGCGAAATTGGGCGGCATTTCGGCGTCCTGCGAGTGGGTCCGATTTTTTTGTATGATTGTTCCTACTTTTTGCCTGCAATCGACGTCATTCAGAGCAGATGCCCCGAGAATTTGCACGAATCAGCGGCATTCTGGTCGTATTCCACTCGAATGCGTCTCCCTCATGCACGTGATGCGTGTATTTTGGTTGCTTTTTTCGCAAAACGTGTTAACTGATCGTTAAGCAAAATAATATCTTTGTACTTCACATGGTCTCTCAGAGTTCCAATGTGGAGTTAACCGAGTATCAACAGTGTAGATAAGGCACATGGAGAGACTCTACGCTAGCTTCGGTGTGTGGTGTTGGCATGAAGGAAGTCAAGATTGGGTTGGAAAGTAGACGTTGAATTCAAGACGAGCTCTGTACATGGCATGGGAGTATTTGCTCGCCGTACAATTAAGGCGGGAACCCGGATTTGGCAGTACGACAGTTCGATGCAGGTTTGCGACTCGAAAACGTTGCCAAAACTTCCGGCGCACGAGATCACGTACGCCCTTCATGCCGGCTACCTGCATGAGCCATCGGGAAAGTTTCTGTACTATACTGATGGAATGCAGTTCCTGAATCACGGCGGCGGTGAAAAAGCGAATGTGGGGCTCAACTACTGGCCCAATCGGCTCCGCGATGACCATCTCATCGCCCTGAGAGACATTCATCCAGGCGAGGAGCTTCGCGAGGATTACACCTTCTGTTTGGAAGGCGGCCTCGGGCCAGACCACTGGATGCGCCCGCTGTACTTGCGATACTGCCCTTCGCACTATGATTTTCTTCTCGGGCTGGAGCGGCCGATGGTGGCGGCGTAAGGCGACTCCCGTGGAATGGCTCGTCCTTGGGTTGAAAAAGTGTGATTAGTTAAGCCAGATCACCCAGACCCGCCGGCGCGACGATTCGGCCGTCGCGCGGCGGATAGGGCGACGCGACCGCCGGTGATCCGAGAGGGGAACGGGGAGCGGGGAGGAAATGTAGCGAAGCTCGCGCCGTCACGGGGCGAGGTGGCGCCGGACGGTCGAGACCAGTTCCTCCATGGCGACCGGCTTCGCCAGCACGTCCGAGAAGCCGGCGCTCACGCAGGCGGCCCGAACCGCCGGCTCGACATTCGCGGTGACGGCGACGATCGCCGGGATCGTCCCGGCGCACCGTCGACGGATTTCGCCGGCCGCGGCGAACCCGTCGAGCCGCGGCATCTGCAGGTCCATCAGGATCAGTCCCGGCCGGTGCCGCATGGTCATCTCGACGCCCTCGATCCCGTCGGCGGCGACCAGCGGCTCCCAGCCGTGCTTGCGCAGCATCGCCCGCAGGATCATGGAATTCACCTGATTGTCCTCGACGATCAGGATGGTGGCGCGGTTGCTCGTCGGCGAGACGCCGGCCCTGTCGTCCGATTGACGCGAATCAGGCAGCATCCCGCGTCCTCTGCGGTATCGCTCCGACGTCGAGTTCCACCACCAGCGAGAAGACCGAGCCGACGCCGACCTCGCTCTCGACCGTGATGCGGCCGCCCATCATCCCTGCGAGCTCCCGGCTGATCGCCAGGCCGAGCCCGGTCCCTTCCTTCGATCGCGTCGAGGAGCCGTCGACCTGATAGAAGCGATCGAAGATCTTGTCGAACATGGCCTTTGGAATACCGGGACCGGTATCCTCGACGCGAACGGTGATTTCCGCGCGGGTGTCGGCGCGTGACGTCGTCGCGCGCAGATCGACGCCGCCGCGGTCGGTGAATTTCACCGCGTTGCCGAGCAGGTTGGTGACGATCTGCCGGAAGGCGCGCTCGTCGCCGAGCACCGTCAACCCGTCGAGCGCGCGCCAGTCCGCCTCGAAGCCGATCCGCCGCTTCGTCGCCGCGAGTCGCATCATGTCGACCAGATCCTTCAGCACCGCGGCCGGCTGGAACGGCTCGACGATGAGATGGCGGCTGCCGATCTCGATCCGGCTGAGATCGAGCAGGTCCGAGATCAGCGACATCTGCGTATTGGCCGAGCTGAACAGGATGCCGAGCAGCTCGCGCTGCTCGTTGTCGAGATCGGTGGTCTGGAGAAGCTGCGCGACCCCGAGGATGCCGTTCATCGGCGTGCGCAGCTCGTGGCTGACATTCGACAGGAACTCGGTCTTGCTGCGGTCCGCGACGGTCGCGTCCACCAGCGCCTGTTCGAGCCGCCGCGCCGAGCGCACGGCGTAACGCGAACTGATGGCGCTGATCAGTGTCACGATCGTCAGCGCGAAGCCGAGGGGCAGAGCGACGCGACGCAGAATGCTGGCTCCCGGCCGAGGCGGCGCCCAGGCGAGATATCCGATCGTCTGGTTGTTCAGATCGACCAGCGCGACGCTTGCCTCGCCCGCCGCCGGGGCGTCCGTGAGGTGCAACTTGTCCGCGAGCGTGTTCTCACGCAGCTGCTCCAGATCGTCACTCAGCCGCTGGCCGTGGATCTGGCGCGGCAGCGACTTGGCCGAGGCGCCGGAGGGGAACTTCTCGACCGGGCGCACATAGGAAACCGCGAAATACCACGGCTCGCCGTTCAGCATCCCGAAGCGCGTTCGCGTCTCGGTCGTGGCGACATCGCCGTCATCCGGGAGCGCCAGCAGGGCTTGGAGCATGTCCGGGGGCAGCAGGCCCGTTTCGCCCTCGGGCGGTGAGTTTTCAGTCCAGCCGTAGGCGGGTCCATGCCCCGGCATATCGATGGTGACGAGATCGAAGGTGCGGATATCCGTGACGCTGACCCCGATGTTCTCGTAGAGCCAGACGCGGTCGTTCTCGACCACGGCGTCGAAGCCCTCGTCCCAGATCGAATAATCCCGCACCAGCGTCAGCGCGCGCGTGCGCAGCGACGTGAGGCCGGCCGAGACGAGGTTCTCCGAGGAGACCCGTGCGAGCTTGTTGTGTTCGGACGATACCCAGAGCACGCTCGCCAACACGACGAGCAGCAGCAGCGCGACGCCGCCCACGTGAAAGGCGACCAGCCGACGGGAGAGACTGAGGGGCCCGCCGCCCTCCGCGGATCCTCTGGGCGTTACTCGCAACAACCGCCTTCCTCCGTGAAGCCCGCGACCCAAGCGCGAGGAACCTGGCTGCCAAAGCTGTGTTCCTGCAACCAAAGCACGTATGGTTCGTGTGTACCAGTCGGACCGCGCGCAAGAACCTTGCGCTGCCCCGGGGCACGACTGTATTACCACGGGTTGTCTCAGTAAACAGATCTTCTCTCTGTGCGAGTGGTTCGGCGCATGCCCGCGACTCGGCGCATGGACCGCCCTTGCCTCCGGCGCGGGGGCGTGATTGCTTGCGGGCAAACAGGCAGAGGAGAGCCCAGATGTCCCGTCCGATCCATTTCGCCGGCCTCGCGCTGGCCGTCGTGCTGGCCCTCGGCGCCTGCGACAAGCTGAAGTCGGCGGGCGAGACGGTGGAGGGTGACGCGAAGGCGGTCGAGACCAAGGTCGTCGATGGTGACGGGGCCTGCGGCGCCCCCGCGCACCAGAATCTGGTGGGAACCGGCGCCGGGGCGCTCGATCCCGGTGCGCTGCCCGCCGGCACCCGCGTCATCTTTCCGGGCATGCCGGTGACCATGGACTACCGCGCCGAGCGGATGAATGTCGAGATCGGCGCCGGCGACAAGGTCGCCCGCGTCTTCTGCGGCTGATCCTTCCGTTCTCGCAGGGTGGGCGACTCGCCCACCCGTCCCGGTCCGACGCCCTCCCCGCGGGAACCGTCCCGCCCGGAGGGCGTTTGTCCGTCGTGCAAGGTTCGCTCCTCAGGACAAACCCGAATTCACCCGGTGGACCACGACTCGACTCCTGTCGAGCCACGACTAGGATGTGAACATAACGGGAACATCCGAATCGCCATGCCGCCGCGCCGTATCCTTTCCCTGTGGTTTCCCCGCCTCGCGGCGGAGCGGATCCTGCGCCGGGCGCCGGAGCTGGCGGACCAGCCGCTGGGGACCGTGGCCGATCGGCGGGGATCGCTCGTGCTCGCCAGTCTCACCCGGGCGGCGGAGCGGCGGGGACTCCGCCTCGGCATGGCGCTGGGCGATGCCGGGGCGATCTGCCCGGGTCTCGTCACCCGTCCGGACGATCCGGTCAGGGAGGCGGACTTTCTCGGCACGCTGCGACGCTGGGCGGGGCGCTTCAGCCCTTGGGTGGCGGTGGAGGGCGCGGACGCGCTGGTGCTCGACATCACCGGCTGCGCCCATCTCTTCGGCGGCGAGGAAGGGCTGGCGGCGGTGGTCGCGACCGAGGCGGCGGATCTCGGCCTCAGCCTCCGCCTCGGGCTGGCCGACACGGTCGGCGCCGCCTGGGCGGTCGCCCGCTACGCCGGCGCGGGCGTGACGCCCGTCTATACGGGCGATGCCATCGATCAGGAGGCCCGTGCCACCCGCTCCCGGGCCCGGAAGCGCGGATGGGAGCGCGGCGGCGCGCCACCCCTCGCGCCAGGGATGGGCGGCGGCGCCCTCCGGATCGTGCCGCCGGGACAGGCGCGCGCCCATCTCGGCCCGCTGCCGGTGGCCGCCTTGCGGCTCTCCCCGCCGGAGGTGGGAATGCTGAATGACCTCGGCCTGCGCCGGATCGAGGACATGGCCGCGCTACCCCGGGCCCAACTCGGCCGCCGCGTTGGGCCGGACGTGCTGCGCCGGCTCGATCAGGCGTTCGGCCGGGCGCCGGAGCCGGTGTCGCCGGCGCGTCCGCCGCATGTCTTCGCGCTGCGCCTCACCCTGCCCGAGCCGATCGCGCTTGCCTCCGACGTGATGGCCGGCATCGACCGGCTGCTGGCGCCGCTCTGCGCGCGGCTTCTCGCGGCGGGACGGGGCGCGCGGCGGATCCGCCTGACGCTGATCCGGGTCGATCGCCGGGCCGAGCGGCGCGAGATCACGCTCGCCCGCGCCACCCAGCGCCCGGAACCGATTCGGCATCTGCTGGCGCCGGGCCTCGAGACCATAGACGCGGGCTTCGGGATCGAGGCGTTGCGGCTCGAGGCGGTGGCGGTGGAGCCGTTGGCCCCGTGCCAGCGCCGCGCGCCGCTCGCCGCCAGCGCCGCGCCCGAGGAGGAAGCCGAGGCGATGGTCGATCTCATCGGACGGCTTGGCGGCCGCCTCGGGCTCGGGGCCCTGACCCGGATCAGACCCGCCGAGAGCCATATCCCGGAAAAGAGCGCGGTCGTGATGCCCGCCGCCTTTTCCGAGCCGGCGCGGGCCTGGCCGCCGCCCGCGGCGCCGCGTCCGCTGCTGATCTTTCCGCCCGAACCGATCCGCCCCGGCGACGCCGGCGCGCCGCCCGAGAGCTTCGTCTGGCGCCGGCGGGCGCTTCGCCGCGGCGTCGCCTACGGGCCGGAACGCATCGCCCCGGAATGGTGGCTCGACGATCCGGCCTGGCGCTCCGGCGCGCGGGACTATTGGCGGGTCGAAACCACCGACGGCACCCGGCTCTGGCTGTTCGAGGCCAAGGGCGGGGAAATGCCCGCCGGCTGGTTTGCCCAAGGGCTGTTCGCGTGAGCGGCTTTTACATGAACCGGGGTCGACGCTCCGGGCCCCGAATCCGGGCGGCGGCACGAAAAGGAACGGCCCGGCGCATGGCCGAGTCGTTCCTGTCTCACAAGCGCGAGATCCGGCCCAGCGGAAGTCCGTGCAAGGGCCCGGTCTCTTCCGCGCGGATCAACTCACGTTTGGTCCGCGCATCAGCCGAATGGCCGCGCGCACCTTGCGCCACTGCGCCGCCGCGGCGGCGTCGCCCTTGGCTTCGCTGTCCTTCGCCTTCTGCGCCGCTTCGTATTCCGCCTTGTCGCCATGGGCCGAATAGAGCCGCTGGGCATAGTCGTCGATCTGGGTCGTGGTCTGGATCGAGGACATGGTTTCCTCCTTTTGTCGTTGTCGGACGGGCAGCCTAGCATGATTCGTCCGCGACAGTCAGCGCCGCCGCGTCCCGCATGTTAAACGCCGCGCGTCCCGCATGTTAAACGCCGCGCGTCCCGCACGATAAACGTCGCCGCACGGAACCCGTTCCATGGCCTTCGCCGAGCTCTGCGCCACCTCGAACTTCACCTTCCTCACCGGCGGCAGCCACCCGGGGGAATACGCCGTCCGGGCGACGGAATTCGGTCTGCCCGCCTTCGCCATCGCCGATCGCTGTTCGGTCGCCGGCCTCGCCCGGGCCCATGTCGCGGGGCGCGAGCTCGAACGCGCCGGCGGCCGCGCGGCGCGGCTCCTGCCCGCCGCGCGGCTCTGCCTCGTCGAGGGGTTGGAGATCACCGCGCTGCCCCGCGATCGCGTCGCCTGGGGCCGCCTCTGCCGCGTCCTGACGCGCGGCAAGCGCGCCGCGAAGAAGGGCGAATGCCTGCTTCGTCTCGCCGATCTGGAGGAAGGCCTCGGTTCGGATTTCGCGCTCCTCCTCCATCCGGGCCGGGGCGCCGATTGGTGCGATCTCGCCCGGCGGTTCGTCCGGGGCCAGCCGGAGGCGACGCTGGTCGCCGCGCCGCGCTACGACGGCCAGGACCGGGAGCGTTTCGCGCGCCTCGACCGGCTGGCCGCGGGGCTCGGCATCGGTCTCGTCGCCTCGGCCGAGCCGATCATGCACCATGGCGGCCGGCGGCGGCTGGTGGATGTGCTGACCTGCGTGCGGACCGGCCGGCGCATCGACGAACTCGGTTGCGCCGCGCAGGCCAATGCCGAGCGCCGGCTCAGGTCCGAATCCGAGATGCTCGGCCTCTTCGCCGGCTTCGAGGCGGCGGTGCATCGCTCGGGCGAGATCGCCGAAGCCTGCCGCTTCTCGCTGGGCGAACTCCGCTATGAATATCCTCGCGAAATCTGGGGCGGCGAAGAGCCCGGCATCCGCCTCGCCCGGCTGACCGAGGAAGGCCTCGCCGAGCGTTACCCCGCCGGCGCGTCCGAGCGGGTGACCGCGCAGGTCGCGAAGGAACTCGCCCTCATCGCCCGCAAGGGCTACGCGCCCTATTTCCTGACGGTGCACGAGGCGGTCACTTTCGCCCGCGGCGTCGGCATCCTCTGTCAGGGCCGGGGCTCCGCCGCCAATTCGATGGTCTGCTACGCGCTCGGTATCACCGAGGTCAGCCCGGAACTCGGCAGCGCCATGGTCTTCGAGCGCTTCGTTTCCGACGTCCGCGACGAGCCGCCCGACATCGACGTCGATTTCGAGCACGAGCGCCGCGAGGAGGTGATCCAGCATATCTACCAGCGCTACGGTCGCGAATCCGCCGGCCTGTGCGCCACGGTCATCCATTATCGCGGCAAGCGCGCGATCCGCGAGGTGGGCGCCGCCATGGGCCTCGGCCGCGACACGGTGGCGGCGCTCTCGAGCCAGATCTGGGGCTGGGGCGGTGGCGGCCTCTCCGAGGCGCGGCTGCGCGAACTCGGGCTCGACCCGACCGACCGGCGCCTGGCGCAGACGATGGGAATCGTCGACGAGCTCGTCGGCTTCCCGCGCCATCTCAGCCAGCATGTCGGCGGCTTCGTCATCGCCGAGGGGCGGCTCGACGAGCTCGTGCCGATCGAGAACGCGGCGATGGCCGAGCGCACCGTCATCTGCTGGGACAAGACCGACATCGACGCGCTCGGCATCCTCAAGGTCGATGTGCTGGGGCTCGGCATGCTCACCTGCATCCGCAAGGCGCTCAGGCTGATCGCCGATCATGGCGGCCCGCGCCACACGCTGGCGAGCCTGCCGAAGGAGGATCCGGCGGTCTATGACATGCTCTGCGAGGCCGACGCGATCGGCGTGTTCCAGGTCGAGAGCCGGGCGCAACTCTCGTTCCTGCCCCGGATGCGGCCCCGCGAGTTCTACGACCTCGTGATCGAGGTGGCGATCGTGCGCCCCGGTCCGATCCAGGGCGGCATGGTCCACCCCTACCTCCGCCGCCGGCGGGATCAGGAAGAACCCGACTATCCGTCCGACGCGCTGGGCGAGGTGCTGAAACGCACACTCGGCGTACCGCTCTTTCAGGAACAGGCGATGCGGATCGCCATCGTCGGCGCCGGTTTCGACCCGAACGAGGCGGATCAGCTCCGCCGCTCGCTCGCCACCTTCCGCCGGATGGGCACCATCGGCACCTTTCGCGAGCGCTTCCTCTCCGGCATGGCCAAGAACGGCTATCAGGCGGATTTCGCCGAACGCTGCTTTCGCCAGATCGAAGGCTTCGGCGAATACGGCTTTCCCGAGAGCCACGCCGCCAGCTTCGCCCTGCTCGTCTATGCCTCGGCCTGGATCAAGCGCCACCATCCGGCGGCCTTCACCTGCGCGCTGCTGAACGCGCAGCCGATGGGTTTCTACGCTCCGGCCCAGTTGGTGCGCGACGCGCGCGAGCACGGGGTCATCGTCCGTCCGGTCTGCGTCAATGCCAGCGGCTGGGACAATACGCTCGAACCCGATGGCCGGGGCGGGCTCGCGCTCCGGCTCGGCCTTCGCCAGATCAAGGGCGTCTCCGAGACCCAGGCAGGGATGCTGACCGAGGCGCGCGGCAACGGCTATCCGGACGTGGCCGCGGTCTGGCGCCGCGCCGGCGCGGTCCCACGCCTGCTGGCCACGCTGGCCGAAGCCGACGCCTTCGCCGGCCTCGGCCTCACCCGCCGCGAGGCGCTGTGGCAAGTCCGCGCCCTCGGCGCCGCGCCGCTTCCGCTCTTCGCCGGCCTCGAGGATGAAACCGGCGAGGCGCGCGAGGAGGCCGTGGCCCTGCCGGCGCTCCGCCTCGGCGAGGAGGTGGTCGCCGACTATTCCGCCCTGCGCCTGACGCTGCGGGCGCATCCGATGGCGCTGATCCGGCCCCGTCTCGATGGGCTGACCGCGAAATCGGGGAGAGACAGGGCGCGGCCGCGTGAAACGTGAACGAGAAGCCGCGCGAGACCTATCGCCTCGCGGCCGAAACTGAGCTATTGAACGAGAGACAACAAGAGGATGGGGACAAGCCCCGCGCCCATGAGCAGTTCTTTCGCGCAGACGAGTTGGCATATCATTGACGAAACCGCGCTGGCGGCCTTCGTATTGAGCCTCGTCTTGTGCCTCGCGCTGGTGCTGACCCAGCGCTGGCATGGTCGCTATACGCACGACCACCTGACCGGCCCGCAGAAGTTCCATCGCCACAAGGTTCCGCGCATCGGCGGGCTGGCGATCGGCATGACCTATGGCCTCGTCTCCTTCCTGCTGCCGCAGGACGTGCGGGTGATCTGGGTCTCGATCGGGCTCGCTGGTCTGCCCGCCCTCGTCGCAGGACTGGGTGAGGACCTGACCCGCGCGGTCGGGGTGAAGGGGCGGCTGTTCGCCACCATGGTCGCCGGCGTGATCTTCGCGCTGCTGACCGGCTATGTCATGGACAAGGTCGATCTTCCCGGCGTCGACTGGCTGCTCTCCTTCTATTTCATCGCGTTGCTCTTCACCGGCTTCTCGATGGGCGGCGTCGCCAATGCGATCAATATCATCGACGGGTTCAACGGCCTCGCGGCCGGCGCGTTGCTCATCATGTTCGGCGCTTTCGCATGGGTGGGGCTCCAGGTCGGCGACGCGCTGGTCTTCCAGCTGGCGCTGCTCTACGCCGCGCTTGTGCTCGGGTTCTTCGTGGTGAACTTTCCGATGGGCAAGATCTTTCTCGGGGACGGCGGCGCCTATTTCTGCGGCTTCCTGCTCGCCTCGCTCGGCGTGCTGCTGCCGGCGCGCAACCCGGAAGTCTCGGCCTGGGCGGCGATCCTGATCTGTGCCTATCCGGTGATCGAGACGCTGGCCTCGATGCGGCGCAAGTCCCGGCGCACCGGCCACAGCGTCGGCCAACCCGATCGCGTGCATTTTCACATGCTGGCTCACCGCCGCTATGCCCGGCGGATCGTGCGTCGCGGTCCCGCGCACCTGCGCAATCCGGCGACCAGCCTCGTCACCTGGCTGCTGCCGGTCATGACCACGGTTCTCGTGGCATTCAGCTATGACAACGCCGTGCTCAGTGCGATCTTCTTCTTCTGCACCGCCTATATCTACGGCCAGATCTATCGGGTCATGTCGCTCAATGCGCCAAATCTGCCGCTCGGCCTTGCCCGACTGCTCTGAGCCCCGCGCGCCGCGCCCCTTTCTACAACTTTTCGCGAGTGCAACTTTCCGCGAGCGGGGGCGTTTCACACACGTGGTCTCGTGCCTTGTCGCCACTGCGACGATATGCGCATAGTCACGCGTTCGGGTAGGTGTTTCGCAGATGCAGCATGCGCAGGACGGGACTTTCCAAGGCGGGACTTTCCACGTCGGGGTCATCATGGATGGCAACGGTCGCTGGGCCGAGGCGCGCGGTCTGAACCGGATCGCCGGACATGCCCGCGGTGCGCGGCGCGTCAGCGAACTGGTCGCGGCTTGTCCCGACCTCGGTGTGACCCACCTGACGCTCTACGCCTTCTCCACCGAAAACTGGCAACGCCCGCTCGCCGAGGTGGACGGGCTGATGCGCATCTTCCGAACCTACATCCTCGGGCGCATGGACGATCTGCGCGCGCATGACGTGAAGGTCCGGTTCCTCGGCATGCGGCATCGGGTGCCGGCGCATCTGCGCAAGCTCATGCGGCTGCTCGAGGAAAAGACAGAAGGCTGTCAGGGCCTCAGCCTGTCGATTGCGATCGACTACGGCGGCCGGGACGAGCTGACCCGGGCGGTCCGGACGATATCCGATCAGGTCGCCCGCGGCGATCTCGCCGCCGGTGCCATCTGCGAGCAGGTGTTGTCGCAGGCGCTCGATACCGGCGATCTGCCGGACCCGGATTTCATCATCCGCACCTCCGGCGAATGCCGCGTCTCCAATTTCCTGCTGTGGCAGAGCACCTACGCCGAGTATGACTTTCGTCGCACGGCCTGGCCGGACTTCACTGTCGCGGAATTTTCCGAGGCGATCGCCGGCTATCACCAGCGCCAGCGCCGCTTCGGCCGGATCACGCCGGCGCTGACCGCCGCCAAGACCTGACCGCCGGAGTCAGGCGGCGGAGGTCGGGAGGCCGAACAGGCGGTCGAACACCAGGTTGAACACGAAGGTGTAGACCAGGAAGAACATGATCAGCCCGAGGTCCAGCACAAAGGCCTCGATCAGAGAGATCCCGAGCCACAGGGCGAGCAGCGGCACCAGGACCATCACCAAGCCGAATTCGAACCCGACCGCGTGCAGGACGCGGCGGCCGATCCCGCGGCCCCGCCGCGTCTGGCGGCTTTCCCACCATTCGAAGCCGGTATTGTAGAGGAAGTTCCAGCTCATGGCGATCGCCGAGGCGATGATCGACAAGAGGCCGGCGTCCGTCGGCGCGACGCCGTAGACCAAGGCCATCGCCGTGGCGCTGAGCGCGATGGCGATCGCCTCATAGGCCGTCAAATAGACGATTCTGCGTTTCAGCCCCTGCATCGAAGTCAGTCCCAATCAACCATCGCGGCCGAGCCCGGCCGTTTCGCCTGTTTGATCGCTCAAATCCACTGATGTATAAAGTCAGGATCTGTCAGAAATTCTGAAAGATCGGCGGATGACCTTTACCAGCGACAACGTGGCGGTGTTTCTCGCCGTGCTCGATCACGGCTCGTTCTCCGCGGCGGCGCGGGCGCTGCGGCGGGTGCCTTCCGCGGTCAGCATGACGATCGCGCATCTCGAAGCCGAACTCGACCTGCGGCTGTTTGACCGGTCGGGGCGAGAGCCGAAGCCCACCGGGGCGGCGCGGGCGCTCGAGACCGACGCGCGGCGGCTGGCCGCGCGGCTGCGCGCGCTCGAGACGACCGCGCTCGCCTTGCACGCGGGGCTGGAACAGCGGTTGACGCTCGCCGTCGCGCCGGAACTGCTCTCCGCCAACTGGAGTACGCCGCTCGCCACGCTGGCGGCGGAATTCCCCTCGCTGGAGGTCGAGCTGCGCTCTGGCGCGCAAGCCGATCTCATGCGTCTGTTGGCGCTGGGCGAGGTCGATCTGGCGCTGGTCTTCGAGCGGGCGGAGCTCGACGATCGCGAGGCCTTTCAGGAATTCGGGCAGGAGCTGCTGATCGCCGTGATCGCGCCGACCCACCCGCTGGTCGCTGGCGCAGCGCCGCCGCGGATGGAGGATCTGATCTATGCCCGGCAGATCGCGGTGGCGAGCCGGGTCGGCGGCTCCGATCCCCGGCTCATCCTGTCCCGCGACGTCTGGCGCACGGACAGCCATCTCGCGACATTGAGCCTGGTGCGCGCCGGCCTGGGCTGGGCCTTCCTGCCGCGCGGCCTCGCCCGGCCACTGATCGCGAGCGGCGATCTCGTGGCGATCGCCTTCGACAATATCAGCAACGAGTTGCGACTCTGGGTTGATCTCGTCTGGCGCGCCGACCGCCCTCTCGGCCTCGGCGCCCGGCGCTATGTCGAACTCATCCGCGCCAGGGGCCAGATCCCGGGGCGACGAAACTAGACCGGAAGCCGATCCGGCGGAACACGGCGCGGAAGCACGTCGAAGACCACGGCCTGGCGCTGGCCGGCGCGGTTCATGGCCGAAGGCGTCGATGCCAGAGCTGGCTCCGCCTGAAAGCCGAGGCGTTCGGGTTTTGCCGGGCCGCGCCCCGCATGTGTCGCGCGGTTCCGGACATGTCGCGGCTGCCCCCGAGAGGGCAGCCGCTCTTCGTTCAGCCGTCAGTTGTTCGACGGCGCGGCGGGCGCGACCGGCTCAGGCGTCGCCGGAGCCGGCGTGGCGGGAGCGGGCGTGGCGGGTTCGGGCGCGCCGGGAGCGGGTGCGGCGGGCTCGGGCGCGGCGGCGGCCGGCGGCGGCGGCGGCTCCGGCGCGGCCGGGG
>NZ_CALAGI010000063.1 GCF_937891315.1 uncultured Amaricoccus sp.
GAGCCGGCCACCGGCTCGACGATCACCGCGGCGATGGTCGAGGCGTCGTGCAGCGTCACGATCCGCTCCAGCTCGTCCGCGAGGTCCGCGCCGTGCTCCGGCTGGCCACGGGAAAACAGGTTCTTCGCGGGCAAATGGGTGTGCGGCAGATGATCGACGCCGGCCAGCAGCGTGCCGAACCACTTGCGGTTGGTGACGATGCCGCCGACCGAAATGCCGCCGAAATTCACCCCGTGATAGCCGCGCTCGCGCCCGATCAGCCGGGTGCGCGCACCCTGCCCGATGGCCCGTTGATAGGCGATGGCGATCTTCAGCGCCGTCTCCACCGCCTCCGAGCCCGAGTTGCAGAAGAAGGCGTGGTCCAACCCCTCCGGCGCGATGTCGACCAGTCGGTTCGCCAGTTCGAACGCCTTCGGATGGCCCATCTGGAAGGCGGGCGCGTAGTCCATCTCCGCCGCCTGCCGCTGGATCGCCTGCGTGATCCGCGGCCGGCAGTGCCCGGCGTTGCAGCACCAGAGGCCCGCCGTCCCGTCCAGCACCCGCCGCCCGTCCGAGGTTGTGTAATGCATGCCGTCCGCGCCGACGAACATGCGCGGCGCCTGCTTGAACTGGCGGTTCGCGGTAAAAGGCATCCAGAAGGCGCGCAGGTCGTTCGGGGCGCGGCTCTGGCCGGGTTCTGCGGCCTCGGCGGATCGGTTCGACATCGCGGCTTCCTCAGGTAGCCCTGAGGTCGAGCCCGCGCCGAGGCCCTTGCGACGCACGGCGGATTTTGCTCGACCCGTTGGGAAAACTCGTGTTTTATGACCAAACGGTCAAATTCGGACGCTACCACCGCGGTCGGGGGCGTCAAGCTGATTTCCAAGACGCGGCCGAGGACGTTCCGATGAGGCAGCCATGACCCGGGCGGCGTCCCGCGCGAAACCGACCCGCATCCAGCGCGAGAAGACCGAGGCGATCCTCGCCGCCGCGCTCGATGTGTTCGCGACCCACGGCTATCACGGCGCGACCCTCGACCAGCTGGCCGAGGCGGCCGGTCTCTCCAAGCCCAACCTGCTCTATTATTTCGCCTCCAAGGACGACGTGCACCGCACGCTGCTCGAGCGCCTGCTCGACACGTGGCTCGCTCCGCTGCGCGCGCTCGATTCCGCCGGCGATCCGCGGGCCGAGATCGGCGCCTATGTCCGACGCAAGCTCGAAATGTCACGCGACTACCCTCGGGAAAGCCGCCTCTTCGCCGGCGAGATGCTGAGCGGCGCCCCCCGCTTCCTCGATCAGATGCGCGGCCCCTTGCGCGAGCTGGTCGAGGAAAAGGCCGCCGTCATTCGCGACTGGACCGCGGCGGGCCAGATCGCCGAGGTCGATCCGCATCACCTGATCTTCTCGATCTGGGCGGTCACCCAGCACTACGCCGATTTCGAAGTTCAGGTGCGCGCCGTGCTCGACACCGAGGACGACGCCTATTTCGAGGACGCCGCGCGCCATCTCGCCGGTCTTTTCAGGCGGGCACTGGCGCCGTAAGGCCAGAGGAACCTGGCGGGAAATTCGGCGAATCCTGACGCGAGAGTTAAGGCGCGCATCGCCGCCGGATCCTCATTTTGACAAAATATCATTACTTGCTAGATGGTTGATAGCTGTTATTGATATTCATGGACCAACCGCGCGATTTACGATGACTAGGGCGTGGCGGGGTCAGGTGGCCGTCACCGTGATACGCCGGACCGGTCAAAAACTAACAGGATCGGCAACCATGTTCCTGCTGGGAATGCTCCTGGGCGGCGGAATCACGCGTCCGCCCGCCGCGCCCACCCCACCAGCCACGCCGCCGGTTGCCACGCAGCCCGTGCAGGCCGCCTCGGGCACCACCGGGTCGAGCGGGACGTCGTCGAACGGAACCTCGTCGGGAAACACGCCTTCCGGGAACGGCTCATCCGGCCGCGCGTCCCTTGGCGGTGCGTCTTCGGGCAGCGCCTCGTCGGATGGCGCCCTGCCGAACGGAGGATCCACCACCGCGCCGACGACCAGATCCCCAAGCCCGGCCGACGCCGCGGGCGCATCGATCCGGTCGGGCGGGCACGAAAGCGTCCTGACGCCCGCCGCGACACCGACGCCGATCGACGCGCCGGCCGTCCGCATGGATTTTGGCACCGCCGAGGTCGCGCCGGACAGCGAGAATCGCGCCTGCGCCGTCGCCGCGCTCACCCGCGTGCGCGCGGAAGGCACCCTGCTCCAAATTGGCAGGACCGAGGAAAGCCCGCATGCCGCCGCGCATCGCATCGCCGGCGCTGACGCCGCGGGCGGCTACGGCGCGATCGAAATCCTGCGCGGCCGGTCCGCGCCCGTCGGCGGCGTGCTCGATCACGCCGCCTGACGCCGACCCGACCCGGATCGCACCGCGGGGCACGGCCGTTAATCAAGAGTTAACTATTTGTAATATCTACACTTTCGTTGCAATGGACCAAGAATGTATCCTCCCGGGAACAGTCGGAAGCCAATTGAAGGGACTGAGTCATGTCTGTTTCATCCGTGCCTAGCCTTATCGCCGCGCTTTCCATGAAGCCGGTCTCGCCGATGCTGGTGCGCAACATCGTCAGCGCCTGCATGGAGATCGCCGAGGTCAGCCAGCAGGACAAGCCGATGACCGCGCCCGTCCCGAACAGCGCCGGTTCCTCGGCGACCGGCGGCGGCCTCGACCAGCGGGCCTGACAGCGAATCCGGCTACGGAAAAATGGCGCACCGACGGCGCGCTCCGCGCGGTCCGCGGCCCGAACGGACGCGCGTCGGCGAGCGGCGGAGCCGCGCGACGCGGAACCCCACCGGCTCCGGCGTCGTGAATACAGACGCTTAGCCCCATAACCTCGACCATCGCCCGAAAGTCGGGTGCCCTTCCGCGGACCCGCCGAATACGCGCGCCGACCCGCCTTGTGGCCATCTCGCACTCGCGATACCGTCCGCCCTGGAACGAGCGCGGGACTTGCGATGACGGCGGCCCACGAGGCTATTTCGGGCACAGAGCCCACACCTCACAAATTCTGGAAATTGGTTCTCGGGTCAGTCGGCGTCGTGTACGGCGACATCGGGACCAGCCCGCTCTATGCCCTGCGCGAGGCGCTGCGTTCCGCCGCCCGCGACGGGCTGGCTGAATCCGAGGTGGTCGGCATCGTCTCGATTCTGCTCTGGACACTGATCCTGATCGTCTCCTTCAAATATGTCATGCTGATCCTGCGCGCGGACAACCGCGGCGAAGGCGGCACTCTGTCGCTGCTGGCGCTCGCCCAGCGCGCCCTCGGCCGGCGAACCACGCCCCTTCTTGTGCTCGGCGTGCTTGGTACCGCGCTTTTCTACGGCGACGCGGTCATAACGCCGGCGATCTCGGTCCTGTCGGCGGTCGAGGGCCTCGAACTGGTGCAGCCGGCGTTCGAGCCCTATGTCCTGCCGATCACGGTGACGATCCTCATCCTGCTCTTCTGGGTGCAAAGCGTCGGCACGGATCGGGTGGCCATCTTCTTCGGGCCGATCACGCTGGTCTGGTTTCTGGTCCTGGCCGCCCTCGGCCTGCGGCATATCGGGGACAATCTCGGCATCTTCGGCGCCTTCAATCCGGCGATGGCGGTGGAATTCCTCGCCAGCCACGGCACGGGCGCGCTGCCGGCCATGGGCTCGGTGTTTCTCGCGGTGACCGGGGCCGAGGCACTCTACGCCGACATGGGCCATTTCGGCCGGGGGCCGATCCGCGTCGCCTGGGCCGGGCTCGTCTTCCCGGCGCTGGCGCTCAACTATCTCGGCCAGGGCGCGCTCGTCCTCGCCCGCCCCGAGGCGCTGGCCAATCCCTTCTTTCTGATGACGCCGGCCTGGGCCTTGTTGCCGCTGGTCCTGCTCGCCACCGCCGCCACCGTGATCGCGAGCCAGGCGGTGATCACCGGCGCCTATTCCATCACCCACCAGGCGGTCCAGCTCGGCCTGCTCCCCCGCCTCGAAACGAGGCATACGTCCGAGGCGCTGGTCGGGCAGATCTACATGCCGCGGGTGAACTGGACCCTGCTCGCCGGCGTGCTGGTCCTCGTCGTCTTTTTCGGCAACTCCGGGGCGCTCGCCAGCGCCTACGGCATCGCGGTGACCGGGACCATGGTCATCACCTCGATCCTCGCCATCGTCGTGCTGCGCAAGGTGTGGAACTGGCCGATCGCGGCGGTGGTGGCGGTCATCGTGCCGATCCTTGTCATCGAAGCGATCTTCCTCGGCGCGAACCTCATCAAGGTGCTCGACGGCGGCTATGTGCCGCTGATCATGGCCGGCGTAGTCGGCGTGCTGGTCTGGACCTGGGTGCGCGGCACCGCCATCGTCCAGCGCAAGGCCCATACCGACGCGGTGTCGCTCACCTCCCTGATGAGCATGATGAAAAAGCCGAGCATCGTCCGCGTTCCGGGCACCGCGGTGTTCCTGACCTCGGATCCGGACATCGCCCCCTCGGCGCTGATGCACAATCTGAAGCACAACAGCGTGCTGCATCAGCGGAACCTGATCGTCACCGTGACCGTCGCGACCACGCCGACGGTGACCGATGCCGACCGCTCGGTCGTAGAGCAGCTGGACGACAACTTCACCCGGGTCAATCTGGTATTCGGCTACATGGAACAGCCGAACGTGCCGCGCGCGCTCGCCCTTGCCAAGAAGCACGGCATCAAGTTCGAGGTGATGAGCACGTCGTTCTTCCTCAATCGCCGCTCCTTCAAGCCGTCGACGGAATCGGGCATGCCGCTCTGGCAGGATCGGCTGTTCATCGCCATGACCAAGACCGCGACCGACGCCACCGGCTTCTACCGCCTGCCCTCGAACCGCGTCCTGGAACTCGGCCAGCAATTCGTGATCTGATCCGGCGGCCACGCTCCGAAGAAATCCGAACTTCTCACGCCCTCCGCGGGCTTTCCGCGCGCGGGAAGGCCGCGCCGCGAGAAGTCCGGTTAACCCTTTCGTAACGTTTGAGGTGCCCCGCACCCCGACATCCCGCATAGTCGGAAAACTTTAGGAACATTCGCGGGGAATACGGGGAAAATGCTCACAGTCCGGCTTCTGGGCAACGGTCTCGGCCTTCTGGGCGGACAGGGCTTTTCACGCGCGC
>NZ_CALAGI010000064.1 GCF_937891315.1 uncultured Amaricoccus sp.
CGTTCAAGAGCGCGAAGGCGGGCGACGTGCTCTCCCTCGCCGGCGGAAACTATGGAACCGTGACCTTGGCGTCCGGAAAGAGCGGCGTGACGATCAAGTCGGCCAGCGACAGCAGCCAGGCCGTCTTCAAGAATCTGACGGTCAGCAAGGCCACCAACTTCACCATCGACAACGTGAAGTTCGACGGACCCGGCGGCAACGCCTCGGGGGGGCTCGGGTTGAAGATCAACTATTCGACCAACGTAAAGGTCGTTAATTCGGACTTCTTCGACTACAAATTCGGTTCATTCATCTACGAGATCAAGGGTCTTACCGTCTCAAACAACACCTATACGCGGATGTGGGAAGACGCAATGAACTTCACCGATATCCAGGGTGGAGTGATCTCGAACAACATCTATCGCGAGAGCGGGTCCCAGCCGGGCTATTCCCACAAGGACTTCATACAGTTCTGGACAAACGCCGGCTATGATCAGGCGGCCTCCAAGAACATCCAGATCACCGGCAACAAGCTCTATGCCAAGGACGGTCAGACTCACGGCATCTTCGTGATGAACGAATGGCATGGGCAGAAGTATGAAAACATTACCATTGCCAACAACTACCTGCAGTCGTCCCAAACGCACGGCATCACCGTGAACTATGGGAACAACGTCAATATCAACAACAATACCCTGATCAAGGACGGCAAGGGTTATCCGGTGATCAACGTCACGCCGGATTCGACCAACGTGAAGATCACCAACAACACCTCGCCCTCGATCCCCGACCAGGGCAATTCGACCTGGTACGTCGCCAACAACAAGGAGACCGGCGGGACGAACTATCACTATACCAACGGGCTCAGCGGCTCGCCGGTGAAGAACGTCGGGAGCACGGCCGGATCGAGCACCACGGCGGGCAGTTCGTCCGCGTCCCCCGCGGTCGTCGATACGCCGTCGACCCCCAACACGCCCTCGACCGGAGCCTCCTCGTCGGGCAACAACGTGGCGGACGATTTCGTCTTCAAGGGCGCCTCGAGCGCGGGCAAGACCAGCACGCTGTCGATGGTTGATTTCTCGGAGAAGGACGAGATCGTCTTCACAGGCTACGATGCCAATACCTTCAAGGACAAGAACGGCGGCAACGAAGTCTGGCATAGCCTCGACGGAACGTATGTCCGGGCCGACTCGATCGCTGACCTGCAGGAACTCGTGACCTATTCCGAAGCGGTTAAGGCGAAGGTCAGTGGCGACACCCTGACCCTCACCATCGACCAGAAGGCCGGTACCCACACGCTGGTGCTCGCCGGTCTCGGCAGCGAATATCAGGACAGCTTCGACGCGACCCTATTCTGATCTCCCATGGCGAGGCCTCCGCGCGGAGGTCTCGCTGGAAACCTCGCCGGATGTTCCGCGCGCGGAACGTTCGGCCGGCTCGCCCGCCCTAGAGCATTTTCGTTGATCCCCGATTCACGCCGGCATGGAGGCATGCGATTCTGGACCACGAAGCAACGGCGAGGCGGGGCATGAGCGGTGCATATTCGGCGGACCTTCGGGGACGGGTGATCGACGCGGTCGAGGCCGGCGCTTCGGCGCGAGGGGCGGCGGCTCGGTTTGGCGTGGGGATCGCCACGGCGATCGCCTGGGTTCGTCGGTGGCGCGCGACCGGCGAGCGTACGGCACGGCGGCAGGGCAATCCCGGCGGCTCCAAGCTGGACGCGCATGAGGACTAGCTGCTCGGTCTGATCGAAGGGCGGCGCGATATCACGCTGGCGGAGATGCGCGTCCGCCTGATGGAGGAGCGCGGCGTCTCCGCCGGGATCGGCACGCTGTGGCGGTTCTTCGACCTGCGCGGGATCACGGTGAAAAAAAGACGGGCCACGCCAGCGAGCAGGACCGGGCGGACGTCCGCGCGGCGCGCGAGGCCTGGTTCGCGGGCCAGCCGGATCTCGATCCCGAGCGGCTGATCTTCATCGACGAAACCGGGCTGAATACGAAGATGGCGCGGCTGCGCGGACGCTGCCACAAGGGCGAGCGGCTTTTCGCCAGCATTCCCCACGGCCACTGGCGCACGACGACCTTCGTCGCGGGCCCGCGCCTTGGCGGCCTCGACGCACCGATGGTCATCGATGGCCCGATGAACGGCGAAGCCTTCCTGGCCTATGTCGAGCGAGTGCTCGTTCCCACGCTCGCACCGGGGGACGTGGTCGTCATGGACAACCTCGGCTGTCACAGGAACGCCGCCGTCCGCGACGCGATCGAAGCGGTCGGCGCGACGTTGCGCTTCCTTCCGCCCTATTCTCCGGACTTCAATCCCATCGAGAACGCCTTCTCCAAGCTCAAGGCGTTGTTGCGAAAAGCTGCCACACGTACCCGCGACGCTCTCTGGGACGAGGTCGGACAGATCATCGACCAGTTCACCCCGAAGGAGTGCGCCAACTACTTCGCAGCCGCGGGATATGAGCCGGAGTAGATGGAAAATGCTCTAAAACGCGCGCGGGGGCCGAAATTGGGTCAAAGTGACGGCGATTCGGACCCGCCCCGTCAGGAAGCTCCCAGCATCCGCCTGCAATTGAATAGGCGTATTTTCGTAGTAGGTCACAGGCGCCCCGCTCACGCCGATGAAATAGGAGTTTCGCGCCGTGCCAATGCCGGATCCGTACCGATTGTTGGCACCGGCCACGCCGATACGCCATCCCGTCAAGCCTGTGCCGGCGAGACCCTCGACCACACGTCCTGTAACCGCGTGGACCTGCGAATTTCCAGGAATGGTGAAGATGGTGGTATTGCTCGCCCCGGCGCTGACCACGTGATCGAACTCGATCAGCGACCACGAGGAGTTCGCACCGCCCGGCGATGTGACAACAGCATCCGCCACCCATTCCGTGCCATCGAACACGCGTCGTCCGTTCGCCGCCGCGTCCCAGGCGCACCATCCAGCCTTTGGCTTCAGATACAACCAGCCGCCGTTGCTCCAAACCGCGACCTGCTCCGATCGACCGCTCCAAGCTCCGCTTGCTCCCATGGGCACCAAAAAGGCCTCGCCCTCGTTGGCATCCGACGGCGGCGCCTGCGTGGTCGAGGAAAGAACACGAAGCTGAGCCACGGCATCGAGTATTGCCAAGGCTTCGTTTACGGTCACATGCTTCTGGGCCTGCGCCGGGGCGAGGAGTGGCAAGCCAAATTGAGCCGTGCTAGCCATTGAATTCGATCCTTTCATAGCCGCCTGGGCCAAATCGACCGGATACTTGGGCGACTTCGAAAATCGCCACGGACCCGAAATCGTCCGCTTCTTGCGCTGCCTTGGAGTAGGTGAGATTTGGTGCTTCCACAAAATACTCGCGAAGCACGGCGGCGCGCGTGAAAATCCGCACGTGATATCGCTCACTGTCCTCACCGAGCGGAACGTCCACTCCCTGCCAATTGTCTCCGTCAATGCGCGTGCGCCGCGTCCAACTCACGGAGATATCGCCCGACGGAGACCGTACCGCCCGCAAATGCGTGGGCCTGTACGGCCTGAGACCAACTCCGTCGAATGCCAGAACACGATGAACAAAACTCGCGTCGTCGTAAGACTTGCTCGTCGGCCCGATGCGATAGTGTCGCTCTATCCCACGCGCGGACGCCGGCAGATCGATTTGAGCCAGCGCTCGGTCGATCAACACGAAATCGGTACCCGCCGGCCATTCGACCGGAATCTGGCCATCCGTACCGGCTTGCCCACGCAGAAGGCCTGACAGTTTGTATACTTGTGGGGCGACAAGTTCCGCTTTCGTAAACTGGAACACTTCCCAGTCCGAGGAGGAACCATCGCGAAGGGCCGCCACGTTCGCGCCATTCAGAACGCTCGCAGCGCTTCGGCTCTCTAACGCGCCGTAGCGAATACGGACGCGAACGGTAGCGCGCATCCATCGACCAGGAACACCCGCCGGAAGTGCATCAAGGGTTTCCCCCAGAATGGCCGGCCTGGAAAACGTGCGATTTGGCGCATATCCATAGTTGTCTCCGGCCGAGAACACCGCCACCGATCCTGCCCACGGATACTTGAACACAGCCACGTGCGGAGCGTGCGGAACCTCGTCTCCGGTGAGGAGCGGCAGATCGAGGAACTCGGCGTAAACTTCCGATTGCGCCGATATTCTCTTCGACGTTCCAACCACCTCGCCCCTATTGGCAGGTGCCTCATACGTCGCTGGCTCTACGCGCACCGCATTGATCACCCGATGGCCCGCTTCGTCCACACGATCGATCCGATAGAGATCCGATCTCTCATCGGCCAGGATGGCCAAGACGTCGCCCGGCACGAACCGCAGGTCCGAAGGCGGCAATCTGAAAGCGACGGTATCGCGCGCGATCTTGCCTTCAGCAAGCCACCGCGCTGCGATCGCTTCGGCGTCCGCGTTTGAAAGGACCAAGGAGGCACTAGACTGCGCGGTGTTTGGTTCCGTGGGATGCGTATGAACCGCCTCCACCGCGCCGGAACCATAGTCGGCGTCGGCCTCCACAAAGCCAAAGGTCACACGGCTGGGAACGTCCGCCGATGGCGCCCGAACGAACGTCACTACCGGCTCCTCAGCGCAGACCACAAATCTATCTACCCCGCGGTCTGCCACGACCAGGCCATCTCGGGAGGAAAATCCAACGTGCGCACCCACCGGAACGCTATCGAATGCGTAAGCCAGCATGAGTGGTTGAAGGCTTTGCCGCACACTCTCCACGGCCTCGACGACGTAACCGCTCACAGCGCCATACAGTTCCGCCACGTCGATCGTGTCCAGTTCCGCTACGTTGCAAAGCTCGGAGACGACCTCCGCGAGCGGCACCATGGTCATCCGGCCGTTCAGCCAGTGACCGCGCGAATAGTTGTCGCCGTCTGCCCAAGTTTCCATCCGATTTGGAAAATCCGGCCAGGGTCGAGCATCCCATGCCCACACGTGGGCTCGGGTCATGTCCACCATTGGTCCGCCGTACACCGCGGACACGGGATTGTTCTCAGAGCTTCCCCAATGCAGGAACATCGCTTGGAGATACCGGGACTGGATGAAATCATCGCGGGAGCCGTTGGAGTAGTAGGGGAAGAAACTCTCCGACGACTTTGGATCATGGAAGACGTTGGGCTGGTTCGTGCCTTTGTTGACGGCGGGGCACCCCAACTCCGTGAACCAGATTGGCTTGGATTGAGGGCGCCAATGCGTAGTACTGACCTTGACTCCGCCGACGCGGTTTACGTGCTCATTGGACCACCAACTGACCAAGTCCTTGTAACGGAAGGTCCAGTCCTCACCATATGCGCCGTCGATGATGGCACTGCGCGCCTGGACGTCGCGATCGGTGGAGGAGGCATAGTACCAATCATACCCCTCTCCCCCCGCGACGTTGCCGGTCAAGTAGTCGAGATTGTAGATCGATCCCGCAACCGCGTCCGTGTGATTGGACCCGTCACGCCAGTCGGAAATTGGCATGTAGTTGTCGATCCCGATGAAATCGATCGCAGGGTGAGACCAGAGCGGATCAAGATGGAAGGCGACATCCCCCGAACCGTCATTGGGCTGGTGCCCAAAATACTCGGACCAGTCGGCCGCGTATCCGATCTTCGCCGTTGCTCCCAGAACCGAACGTACGTCCGACGCGAGATCGCAAAGTTCGGTTACCGCGGGGTAGCTCCCGCCCTCGCCGCGAATCTGGGAAACGCCGCGCATTTCGGACCCGATGCAGAATGCATCAACTCCGCCGGCAGCCACGCAGAGGTGTGCGTAGTGAAGTATGAAGCGGCGATAGGACCATTCGTCCGCTCCAATATAGGTCACAGAGGCATCATCGGATTGAAAGTCTTCCTGACGCGCGCGACCAAAGAATACCGCGACCTCTTCCGTAGCCTCTGAAGTCTTGTCCGGCGTTCCTGGTAAACTGGGGGCGGAGGATAGTGTGATTCGTCCTCGCCACGGGATATTGGGTTGGTCTTCTGATCCGGTCCAGGGGTCGATCAGGCCATTTTTTTCTTGGATATCCATCAGAATGAAAGGATAGAACACCACCTGCAACCCCATCCCGCGCAGGTGGCGTATCGCTTGGATCACTGCCTCGTCCGACGGCGTCCCACCAAACACTGGGCGCCCGTCGATCTGACTGACTACCTTCGCCGCCGAGCGTGACGTTCCGGACACCTTCCAGTGCATCGGAGTTCCGTCCTGAATCGATTGTTCGACGCCCGGCCGCAATTCGCAACGGTCGCATCGGAGATCATTCCCGAACCAGCTGACAATGAGTGATACGGAACCGACTTTTGGCAGTTCCGCGATCAACTGACCTATCGACGCCTTGAGATCCGTAACCCCTAAATCATTGTGTACGTTCGCGACTTTGCTCTCGCCCTTTCCAAGGTCGAAGCGAACAGGCTCCGTGGCCAAAGCGTATTCGCCGGTGCCCGGAACAAGAGCCACGGCGCGAATGTTCTGCGCGGGGGATCCTGGCACCTCAATCGAACTTCGACGAAACACCTCGAAATTGAACTGCGGAATCCGATTTCCGTAGGGAGACAGGTCCAGATTTTCGAGCACGGCATAGGCCGTTCCACGATAGGCCGGCGCAAAATCATCGCCTTCGATCGCGGAAATCAGCGGGTCGGGGGTTTGCATTTCGCCGCCGTGATGGAGGCGCATCGTCAATGTGGACTGATCAATCGCCAGCCCATCCGCCCAAATGCGACCTACGCGAATGACCTCGCCTTCGCAAAGAGCGATGGCGAGGCTGACGGTGTAGCTGTACTCGCGAACCTTTTGCCCGCCGCCCTTTCCGCCGACATTCTGCGAACTCACATGCTCGAGGAAACGGCTCGACCATATGATCTGGCCCGCGACGCGCATCCGACCAAAGACACGCGGAAGAGCCGCGCCTTCGCTGGAGCCCATGACACGAAACCGATCGACCTTCCCGGTTTCGACAGGTTCGGCACCAAGTCCGAGAAGACGCTGGTCCACGACGGATCCAAGGGTCGCGCCGATCGCCTTACCCAGTGCTAGCGAGGTCAATCCGGCAATTGATCCGCCCATCGCTCCGCCGAGTGCTGAACCGGCGGCGGCCAGTACGAGAGTTGCCATCAGGAGCGCTCCTCAGGAAATCTGAAGACTTCGACAATCCGCCGCGCCCAAGCCGGTGTGAGCGGCGATTCGACGACGCCGTAGCCCGAATAGGCGTGAATCATGGTCGCATGACCTGCTTCGGAGTAGGCGAGAATGCCAACGTGTTTGGCGACTCCCTCGTCCTTCATGCGAAGAATAAGGACGTCACCCCCCTGAGCATTTGGCCGCGCTACCATCAACAAATGCCGCCGAGCGGCGGCCAGGAGATCTTCCCCGCCTCCAAACTCCGCCCAATCAGCCGTATAGGGCGGGATCTCTTGCGGTTCCTCGCCCAAAGTTTCGCGCCAAAGACCGCGAAGCAACCCCAGGCAGTCGGCGCCAGCTCCCCGACAACTCGATTGGTGCCGATACGGCGTGCCAATCCACTGCCGAGCGCGTACGACGATGGCCTCTCCTGCCTCAGTCCTATTGCTGGCTTCCGCCATCGTGGATCGCTCCATCCTTTGGGTAGGCCGTCACCCAATCCTCGCCTGAAATATGAGGAAACCCTCGAAAGTTCAGAAAGTTGTTGAATTTCCCTCGGCACGTGGTGGCGCGTTTGTCGCATCCTGCGAAAATGCGAAAACGTTCTCCGAGCGCGACGCCACGGTAGGGCTGCTGCCACAAGTCCAGCCGTCTGCTCGAGCCGGCGAGATGGTCCGTCTTGATCGCCGCCACCTCGCCGAGATTGTCACCCGACAACCAGACGAGCTTGCCGCCGGCGAACCAGTCGGCTTTGAACTGTCCGAGGCCACTCGCCACCACGCGCGCTCCACCACTGCCTTCCACGACTTCGCCCTCGGCCGAAAACTCCGGCCGCGACAGATCGAGGCCACACTTGGTATCGCCGAGCACACGGTCACATGCTTTCAGGAGACTCCTGCCAACCGGGACGTTCAGGGCCTCGGTGAGGCCCCGCATCTCGACCTCGAAGCGGCCGTCGGAGCGACGAATTTCCCCGAACCAGCCTCGAAATAGCAGAACCCGCAGATCGGGACGCTCCCAATCCACAAGCCACTGCTGAATTTCCGCCCGATCGAACTTCCCCGCCCGGATGTCGTGCTCGGTAACCGCAGCGTCGCTCAGCGCGCCAACCGCTTGAGCATTGTCCACACTCAGGCCCGTCGCCGTCTGAAGCGCGCTGGCGTCCATACCGCTGCTCGCTCGAAATGTGACGCCCTCGAACTTCAGATCCAGATCGTGGTCGGTGAAGCCAAGGACGACCCCGTCCTTTCGTGTCACCCGCCAGCACCGGCACATGCGACTCGCGCCACTGTCGAGTCGGGCCTGAAACTCCGAACCTATCGCTCGCATCAGACTCGAACCTCGACCACCGGGATCGACGGGATTTCGCCCGCCGCGAATCCTGCGAGGCTCGCGCTGATCCGATCCGTATCGAACCGAACCGGCACGTCGAATTCGAACCCGGCTGTGATGTCGGCTCCGGCGGCCGGCGCGGTCCAAAGCTCCACACGCCCGATCACCGGATCCACGGAATACCCAACGCCTGGTTCCAGGACCTGCCCACCGACGGCCACCACGACGCTTCCGGCAACCGGCTTCTTGATCTTCCGCGCGTAGGTCTGCGCTCCCGAACTATAGTCCTTGACCAGATCAAATACGGTCAACGACCCGTCACCGGTGCCGATCCGCTGATCGAGCGAGGACGGTCGCGAGGAGGGAGCGCCAGATTTGAAGTCGGTCCAATCCTTCCAGCGAAAGCCGTAGAGCTGTCCTTGGCGCGCTTCGAAGAACGCCATCACCTCGGCCAGATCGTCGAGCGAGCGTACGCCGAGTCCAGCGTCGTATCGACGGCGAGAGTGCGCCCAGGGCGAATTACGCTCCTCGAACCCGTTGTTGAGCGTGACGATCTCGGTTCGCCGCTCCGGGCCGCCACTCGATCCGACGGATAGGGGCGCGGGGAACCGGACTTCATGAAAGCTCATGGACAGACACTCCCTACATGTTCCGGCGCCCGCGCTGAATCGCGCGGTTCATTTCGGCTGCGACCTGGGTATGCGATCTCTGAAAGCTGACGGCGTCGGGAGACGTGATGTTCATGGTCACGTGGACGCCTCCGCCCGCCCCGCCGGTCCGAACGCCCAGCTTGCCATCCGCTCCGCGCGCGAGCGGCATGATCGCCTCTGGCCCGGCCTCCCCCATCAACCCGGTTCCGCCGCGCATGGGAAACCGCGTAGGAGAGTCGACGATGCCACCGCTGGCGAATGCCGCGACACGTCCTCCACTAAACGCCCCGCCGTCGGCAAAGCCTAGAAGCCCACCGATGATCGACTGAATTCCGGAGTTGACCGCCGTCCCGACCGATTTCTGAACCGGCGCGAGAGCCTGCGAGAGGACCGAACCCGTAATGCTTTTGCCAATGTCTGCCAAGGCGTCCGACAGTTTCTCGCCATCGAAGATCACGCCTTCGAAGGCCTGCCGCAGCGAGGAGGAAACCGATCGCGACATGCTCGTAGCCTCGCGGCCGGCGCCCTTCATGCTCCCTTGCACACTATCGAGCTCACGCCGGAAGGTGCTCGCGACACCCCCGAGTCCGGTAAGGCTACCTTCCAGGTTCAGGAATTCGGCCTCGAGCCCGCCAAGGTCCGCGTCGTAGTCCGCCATGATTATTCCCTTCCTTCGGCCCGCGCGCCTGGATTGTCCGGAAACCGCGCCGCCAGCGCCTCGAGGCCCTCGCGCGACAAAGCGTCCCGGCCGGGGCCGCCGCCGGCCATCAGCATGAGTTCGGCCGGTGTCAGGTTCCAGAATTCGTCGGGCCGCAACCCGAGTTGCACCAGCCCCAGCCGCATGAGCCGGTGCCAGGCGACACGCTTCATGCCTCTTCGTCTTCGTGCGGCAATGTGAAGGTAATCTTGAGAAGCTGCGCCGCGGCCTGCGCCGCCGCGAGCGGGCCACCGTCGATCTGGCTCTTGACCAGATCGTCCTCGCCAATCTTCCAGCCGCCACCATTCAAACCAGCCGTGAGCAGGCCGATCAGATCCCGGACCCGGAAGCCGCCCGTCTCGAACCGCGTGATCATCTCAATCAGTGACTCGCACTTCAATTTGGCCTCGAGTTCAGCCAACGCGCCTAGCGTGAGCCGCATAACCCTCTGCTCGCCGTCGATGGTTAACTCGACCTCACCACGAAATGGATTGGCCATCAGATCGCCTCGAAGCTCACCGCTCCCGCCGAGGCCAGCGACAACTCGTAGGTAGCTTCGCCGTCGTGTTGACCGGAATATTCGATGCTCGTGATCTGGAACGGACCCTCGATAATTCCAAAGTCCGGAATTATCACCTGAAAGGATGGGATCTCCCCGGCGAAGAAAATCGCGCGCGTTCGCTCGTCGGTGGCCGCGTCCCGGAACACACCCGAGCCGGTGATCGCCGCGCTGCGAACGCCCGCGCCTGACAACAACTCACGCCACCGTCCGACGCTCCCGAGACTGGTGACATCGACGGTCTCGGCGTTGAACGTGATCCGCGAGGCGCGCAAACCGGCCACCGTCTCGAAAACGCCCGCGCCCGTCATGTCGAGCTTCACCAACAGGTCCTTGCCTCTCTGGGCCGTCATGTCTTCGTCCTCGCTTCAAAGAAGTTAGTTGCTCTCGTCCACGACGGCACGAAAGAGGAGGGAGATCCGGCGCTTCTCGGGCGCCGCTCCCCGTTCCGCCTTCGCCCGCAGAAATCGCATCGAAACCAGCCGCCCATCCGCCAGCGTCAGAGGCGCGTCCATCAAGGCGGCGCAGACGGCTCCGGCGATCCGCTTCGCCGTGTCGAATCCGTCGCGCGCCGAATGCACCTTCACACTGAAATCATGGATCGCGCCGACGCTGGTCTTGGTATCAAACGGCCGCGTGGCCTCATCTCCCAGAGTGATGTGATCGGGCGCGGCGGCACCCTCGCGCCCCTGAAGGGGCGCATCATAGATCGCACCGCCCACCAGGTTGCCCAGCGCCGCGTCGGCGGCGAGCCGCTGATAGATCGCGGCCTGTAGCCCTGCCGAATATCGGTAGGTCATGGCAGAACGCCCTCCTCGACGTCGATCGCCAGGTAGCGCCCGTACGGGTCGTATTCCGCGACTGCCAGAATGTTGAAGACACGCTCGCCTTCGCGAAACCGCTGTTCAGGCCGCGGTCGGGACGGAGCACCAACGGGCGCGGCCCGAACCAGAATGCGCGACTTCACCCGCGACGTGGGCTGCGCAGCGAGAAGTTCCTCGCGTCCCGACCGCGATCGTACATCGGCCCACAATGTTCCAAGTGCGCGCCAGTCGACCGCGAAGCCGCCGGCGCCATCGGTCAGGCTCTCGCGCGCCTCGAGCACCAGCCGGCGCGACAGCGTCACCTCCGTCACGACACCCCCCCGCCGATCCGCGTCGAGCGGTAGGCCTCGATCAGAACCAGAACCCCGAAGGGGATCATGGTCCCCGAAACCGCGCCCTCGGAGCGATGCTCGTAGAAATGCGCGGCGAGCAGGAAAACCGCCTGCCTGAGATCGGCGGGAACGTCGCTCCAGGCATCACCATAGCCCGCCGTGAAGCGGATTTCCGCATGTCCCGAGCGCGGAATGCGTGGAAGGTTCCGCCCGAACCGGCCAACGAGCCGCGGTCGCTGGCTGTCGCGAAGCACCGACCAGTTCTCCGGCTCGACGACCGTGCCGGAGCCGTCGACCTCCACCAGTGTGACCGCGTCGACCGAGCGGATCGGCCCGATCGGCAAACCCTGGCTCGCGTCCTCGCGCCAGCGGGTCACGCTCCAGGAGAATTCACGGGTGAGCAGCGCGCGACCGATGCGGGCCTCGATCGCCGCCATGGCGGACCTGAGATAAAGCTCCAGAACCGCGTCCTCCGACCCATCGTCGGCGAACCCGCTTCCAAGGCGCAGATGCTCACCGAAGGCGCGCACGGGCACCGCCGCCGCTGGCGGCGCGGCTACTTCCGTCAAGATCATCTGGAACTCCTCAATGCGGGCCTCAGCCCAAAGCGATCCGCATGACGATCGCGCGACGGAGCACGCGATCGTCGTTGGTCCGAACCCGGTTCGACACGATGTAGACGCGTCCCCTCACGCCACCGACCAGCTTCGCCCAGGACCGGAACAGATCGTGGCGCTGCTCCACGATCTCCAAATCGCCGCGATCCTCGTGACAGGGCTGGACGCTCCAGCCGAGATCGGCCGTGATCCGTTCGCCAGGCGCCAGATAGCCATTCTGCCAGTCCATCAGGCAAGTCGCCGCCTGCGCGGTCGATTTCAGGGCGTAACCACTCATCGCTGGCTCCACTCGTCGAGCAAGGAACACACCCCCGCGCCGCCCGAGCGGAGGGAGGAGCAGCGACTGGAGCGCGCGGGGGTGTGCGAGATCCGCCCCGATCGGGATCGGGGCAGATCATTTGCGGTCGCATTGGAAAAGGGTCGGAACCCTCCTCAGCTCGCCGCAAATTTCAGGAGCTTGATCGCCGCGAAGTCGCTGACGTCGCCACCGATGCGCTTGGTCGCATAGAACAGCACATGGGGCTTCGCCGAGAACGGATCGCGCAGGATCCGCAGGTCCGGGCGCTCGGCGACGGTATAGCCCGCGCGGAAATCGCCGAAAGCGATCGCAAAGGCGTCGACCGCGATGTCCGGCATGTCCTCGGAGATCAGTACGGGATACCCCATCAGCCGCGCCGGCTCGGCGGCGGCCAGACCGTCGGACCACAGGAAGCGGCCGTCGGCGTCCTTCATCTTGCGCACGGCGCCGGCGGTCTTCGAATTCATCACAAAGGTCGCATTGGCGCGGTAGCGGGCGCCAAGCGCGTAGACGACATCGACGATCGCGTCGGCCGACTCGCTCGCCAGGAAGTCGCCCGCGACGCCGGTCGGAACATAGCCGAGCGAACCCCATGCCCAGAGATCGGTGTCGACCTTGGGATAGTGGAGAAAGCCGGTCGGCTTGTCGACGCCGTCGCCCTTCACGAAGGCCTCGGCCTCGGCGCGGCTGAACTTGTCGGCGATCCGCTGCGCGAGCCAGCCTTCGACATCGAAGGCGCTGTCATCGAGCAGGCGCTGCGACGCTTTCGGCAGCGCCGAGAGCTCGTGCAGCGGGATCGAGATGCGGTCGACCTGCGGCGTGCCAGTCTCGGAGCGGGCGGCGCTTTCCGTTGCCCAGCCGGCGCCGGTATCCGTATGATCGACCAGCACGTCGAAAGCGCTCGCCTCGACGGTGACGACATTCGAGATCGTCCGGATCGACGCAGACGAGTGGAGGACGCCGACAATCTGCGCGGCGGTCTGCGGATCGACCAGATAGCCGCCATCGGCGGCGACGGCGGTCGAGAACGCCTTTTCCTCAATTGTCAGGTTGCGCAGGCCGTCGTCGTCGCCCGACCGCAGATAGGCCGCGAAGGCCCTCTTGTGCGGGACGTCGACTTCGGCGCCGCGCGCCAGATGCGGGCGGTTCGTCGCGGCGGATTTGCGATCGAGCATGGCCAAACGGGTTTCCTGTTCCTTGAGCTTCGATTTGATCTCGGACTGAAAGGCGTCGAATTCGCCAAGGAACCCGGACAAGGCGGCCTTGACCTCCAAGTGCGGGCTCTGGCCCGGGGCTAGACTCCCCCCCCGGGACTTGCTTTCGGGTGTCTGCATTGGCATGGTTCCTTGATGTTGAAAGCGCGGGCCAGAGCTCACGCCAGCATTTCCCTCGCCGCGCGGAAGGTGTCGGCCAGAGTCTGCGCCAGGTTGTCTTCAGGCTCGGAAGCCTCGGCCTGCGCCCGTGCTTCGGGAAGCATGGGAAAGGTCACCAGCGAGACTTCCCAAAGCTCGATCTCGTGCAGAAGCCGCTGGCCGGTTCCCGCCTTCTCGCTGCGCAGCGTGCGATAGCCGATCGACAGCCCGTCGATCGCCCCCGCCTGCAACAACACATGCGCCTCGCGCGCCACCTGCACCTCGGTCAGGAGCCGCCCCTTGACGAAAAGGCCCCGTGCATCCTCGCGGACCTCTTCCCAGAGCCCGATCGGCTGGGCCGGATTGTGCTGCCACAGCATCTTGACACCACTACCGGCCGCCGCCAGCCGGGCGAGGCTGGCGGCGTAGGCGCCGCGCTGCACCACGTCGCCGCCCTGGTCGGTCGCGCCGAACAGGCTCGCATAGCCCGAGATCTCCGCGCCCTCCTTCAGTGCGAGGTCGCCGTCGAACTTGCGAAACTTGGTTTCAAGCGGGCCGTAGCCCCCAAACGCCTGCATCACTGCCGTTCCCTCAAGAAGTTGCTAGATTGACGAGCCCGTATGCGATGTCGGCGAGGATCAGCGAGGCCGCGCCATAGGCCGCCAGCCAGATACGCTTCTCCAGCCGATCGAGGGTGACCTCGATGTGGACGAGGCGTCGCTCCAGCTGCTGCCACCGCTCCTCGGCGATCCGCTCATTGACCTCGATGCGAGCGGAGGCGACGTCGAAAGGTTCGTAAAGAAAGCGTGATCCGCCGCCGCGAATGACGTTGGCCCGCATCAATCCTCCCGAAGACCCGGAAGGCCGAGCATTCGCCGCTTCTCCGCGTCGCTGAGAAAGCTGGCACCGCTGATCCGGTTCCAGAGTGTCACCCGCTCGTCGGCCAGGGCGGGAACATTGTCCTCGTCGATCTTGATCTGGAACGGTGCGCCGTAGAAGAACGGCAGCCAGCCCGACAAAGCGGCGAGGCTCTTCGCCACCAGCGGCAGGACCGTCAGCCGGAAGAACGCGCGATGCGCCTCCTGATAGTTCGCGTAGGTATTGTCGCCGGGCAGGCCGAGCAGCATCGGCGGCACGCCGAAGCTCAGCGCGATGTCCCGCGCCGCCGCTTGCTTCGTGGTGTGGAACTCCATGTCGCTCGGCGAGAAGCCCATCGGCTTCCAGTCAAGTCCACCCTCCAGAAGCATCGGCCGCCCGGCATTGCGCGCGCCTTGATGATGGCTCTCGAGCTCGTCGATCAGTCGCGCATACTGGTCCGAGGCGAGCGAACCCTGCCCGTCCGCCCCCTTGTAGACGATGGCGCCCGACGGACGCGCGGCGTTGTCGAGCAGCGCCTTCGACCAGGCGCTCGCCGAATTATGCACATCGATCGCACTCGCCGCGGCGTGCAGCGGCGACAGACCGTAGTGATCGTCCACCGGATGGAAGCTCTTCACATGCAGGATCGGCACCCGGTCCTGACGCATGTCGAAGGCGTGCTTCTTCGCACCGACACTGTATTCATAGGCGATCGGCCAGCCGTCCGTGCCCTGCACGACCTTCATCCGGTCCGACCGCAGCGAATAGATCTCGCGTGGCCCGCCGGAGACGTGCTCTCCCGCCGCCTCCAGATAGCCATCTCCACTCAGCAGCAGATGGCCGTAGAAATTCTCAAGCAGCGCGGCTCCGCCCTGCCCCGGATTCGGCGACGCCAGGAGATCGAGCGCCGGATGCGTGTCGAACCGCCGCGTCGCATCCTGGACCACCACCGGAACCGCCGCGGCGGCCTCGGCGATGATCTTCACGCAGCGATAGCCGACCGGATTGTTGAGAAACCCGATCCGCGTCAGCGTCGCGGCGTCGCGCGCGGACCAGGCCACCTTGCCCGCGCCCTGGAACGCGACAAGCGGCGCCGCGGCCGAGGCCTTGGCCTCGGGCGCCGCCGGCTTCGCCATGCGGAAAATCTGCAAGACCATGAAAGCCTGCTCCTGACTATTGATTGTGTCGCCTGGGGTCGCTCAGAGACGGCGGACCCGCGGCGCCCTCCAGCTCGCGGCCGGATCGATCATCAGATCGGTGATCGCCCATACGAGCGCGTCGAGCCGGTCCGGACTGCCCCTCCGCGTATAGCCCCCGATCGTAAGCGCGGTCATCTGATCCTCCAGCGCCTTGAAGACGCCGCGATGGAACACGCGACCCTGCTCGTACAAGGCGGCCACCGGCTCGGCCCGCGCCGCCTTGCCCTTGCTGGCCCGAACCGCCCGGAACGGAACGTTCGGATCGACCTGCCGGATCAGCGTCGCGACCATCTCGCCGCCTTGGTTGACCTCGGCGATCAGGCGATCAGCGCGATGCAGATGGTAAAGCTCGACCGCTCGCTCGGCCCACGCGCGGGGCGAGGCACCGGCGAGGCTGCCATCGGCGATGACCTCGCCGATCCAGTCCCGCGGATCGCCGTTTCGCAGCACACCCGCGACGATGATGCCGCATTCGTCAGCGTCCGATCCGCTCGTCACCGGCGGATCGACCGCCACCACGATCCGGTCATGTTCGAGAATTCGCCCCGCGCGCGCGGCGTCGAGCATCGCCCAGCTCCAGAGCGCGCCTTCGACATCCATCATCATCTCGCCGTCGAGCTCCTGCCGCCCGAGCCGGGAGCCCTCGTACTTTCGGGTGATGGTATCGAGAAACCCCTTGGCGAGGTTCATCGCATTGGCGCTCGTCGGCGCCGAGGTCTTCACCGTGCCGGCGTCGGCGAGGATCGCGCGGAGCAGCGCACTGCTCCGCGGCGTCGTCGTGACCAGCGCCCGGGGATGGGTGCCCAGCCGCAGACCGAATTGCAGCATGTCCCAGGTCTCCTCACCCTTCTTCCATTTCGCAAGTTCGTCGCACCAGGCGCAGTCGAACTGCGGACCGCGCAGCGCCTCGGGATTGCTCGCCGAGAACAGCTGTGCCACCGCCCCGTTGGGCCAGACGATGCGCTTGCGCGTCGACTGCCACTCGGGGCGCCGGTCGGGCGGTGAGGCGGCCATGATACCGGACTCTCCGAACACCATCACCTCGCGCGCCTGATCCACCGTCTCCGCGATCAGGGCGATCCGGGAACACCGCCCCGGATCTCCCGGCCTGGCGCCTTCCACCTGCGCGCGGATCCATTCGGAACCCGCGCGCGTCTTGCCCGCCCCCCGTCCGCCCAGGATCACCCAGGTCGTCCAGTCTCCCGCCGGGGGCAGTTGATGGTCCAATGCCCAATGCTCGAAGAGCCAGGGAAGAGAAGCCAACGCATTCGGTGTCAGCGCGCCCAGAAATTGCTCCAGCTCACCCCGCGGCAGGCCAGACAGCAAGTCTCGCAAGGATCTCGGCCCGAGCCCCATCGAGGTCGAGTTCACCACCCGCCCCGTGGACCCCTGCTCTGCTTCGTTTGACAAGACCAGCCTCGAGTTCGAGAACAGTTTGCAGCGCCCTGTGGTGCGCGCGCAGCGCATCCACGTCCTTCACGCAGTCGGCATCGCCAGTGCCGCTGCTACCCTTGAACCGCGTGATCCGTTCGCGAAGAGCCACGGAAAGATCACGATACAATTCGAGCGTGCGTTCGAGCAGATCGCTCGCCGCCGCCGTACTTTCTGCTGAGATTGTCATGTGACGTTCGCCCTGGCTGCTCCGCCCGGGCAGGGAAAAGAAAAGGCAGGCGGCGTCTTGCGACGCGCCTGCCTACCCATTTCTTCCAGCTTGACACAGGCTATACCCGAAGGCGTACGCTCTGTCAACAGATAAATCTGAGGTTGTACGATCTATTCGGCGGGCGCTTGCTCCGGAGCTGCCCCGGCCTCCTTCGCCGCCTTTTCCTGCAAGGCGCGCTCGGCCTCCAGCCGCCGCCAGGTCACGACGTTTCGATTGTGCTCTTCCAGTGTCCGGGCGAAGGCGTGTCCGCCACTGCCGTCCGCGACGAAATAGAGATAGCCCGACTCAACTGGATGCGCCGCCGCCTCGATCGCCGCCTTGCCGGGATTGGCGATCGGCGTCGGCGGCAGCCCGACGATGGCATAGGTATTGTACGGCGTGATCTTTGCCAGCTCGCTCGCCCGGAGGCCACGCCCGAGCGCCTCCTTGCCGCCTGTGACGCCATAGATCACAGTCGGGTCGGTCTGCAGCTTCATCCCCCGGATCAGACGGTTCACGAACACCGCTGCGACCTCGCCGCGCTCCTCGGCAACGCCGGTCTCCTTCTCGACGATCGAGGCGAGCGTCAGCAGATCCTTCGGCCTCCTCAGCGGCAGGTTCGGCGCCCGAGTCGCCCAGGCTTCAGCCAGTATTTCGTCCTGCTCCGCCCGCATCCGCGCGATCAGCGCGTTCCGGTCATCGCCGCGCTGGAAATCATAGCCGGCCGGCGCCAGCGACCCCTCCGGCGGCAATTCCGCGACCTCGCCGCTCAACTCCTCGCGCCCATTCAGCATCTCGACCACCTGCCAGCTGGTCCAGCCCTCCGGCACGATGATCTGGCGCAGGACATTGCCGCCCTTGTTGAGCAGCGCGAGAATATCCCTCATCGAGGAACCCGCCGCGATCTCGTATTCGCCGAACTTCAGGCCCGCGTCCTGTCCGGTATATTTCGCCGCCACCCGAAACAGCCGCGGGTCGCTGATCGCTCCGCTCTCGGCCAGCTTGGCGCCGACGCTGCTCAGCGCCTCGCCCTTCTCGACCTCTATCCGCAGCGGCGCGTCGAGCGGCCCGGCCGCCTCGTACTCCGCCTTGCCCCACAGGATGATCCCGAGAAACAGCATCAGTCCGATGATCAGGATCGTCAGCGCATTGGCCGCGAAATGGCGCATCATGGGCCGGCGTCACTCCACCCGGCGCAGGACCAGCGACGCGTTGGTGCCGCCGAACCCGAATGAATTGGACAGCGCCACCGAGATCGGCCGCTTCACCGCCACGAGCGGAGCGAGGTCGATCGGCGTCTCCACTGACGGGTCCTCGAGATTCAGCGTCGGCGGCGCGATCTGGTCGCGCAGCGCCAACACACAAAAGATCGCCTCCACCGCGCCGGCCGCGCCGAGCAGATGCCCGATCGCCGATTTGGTCGAGGACATGGTGACGCCCGCCGCCGCGTCGCCGAGCAGCCGCGTTACCGCGCCGAGCTCGATCTCGTCGCCGACCTGGGTCGAGGTGCCGTGCGCGTTCACATAGTCGATGTCGCCGGCGGTGATGCCCGCGTCGCGCAGCGCCGACGACATGGCGCGAAAGCCTCCGTCCCCATCGGGCGCCGGCGAAGTGATATGGTAGGCGTCGCCCGACAGGCCATAGCCGATCACCTCGGCATAAATCTTCGCGCCGCGCGCCCTGGCGTGCTCATACTCCTCCAGCACCACCACCCCGGCGCCCTCGCCCATGACGAAGCCATCGCGCTCCTTGTCATAGGGCCGGCTCGCCTTCTCGGGCGCGTCGTTGAACCCCGTCGACAGCGCCTTGCAGGCATTGAACCCCGCGATCCCCAGCGCGCAGACCGCCGCCTCGGCGCCACCCGCGACCATCACATCCGCGTCGCCGTACTTGATCAGCCGCGCCCCGTCGCCGATCGCATGCGCGCCGGTCGAGCAGGCCGTCACCACGGAATGGTTGGGTCCCTTGAAACCATACCGGATCGAAACGTGCCCCGAGCAGAGATTGATGAGGCTGCCGGGAATGAAGAATGGCGAGATCCGCCGCGGCCCCTTTTCCTTCAGGATGATCGAGGTGTCCGCGATGGTGCTGAGCCCGCCGATCCCGGAACCGATGATGACCCCGGTCCGCTCGCGCTCGCCCTCGTCCTCTGGCGTCCAGCCCGCGTCCTCGATCGCCTGCTGCGCGGCCGCCATCGCGTAGAGAATGAAGGTATCGACCTTGCGCTGCTCCTTCGGCGCCATCCAGTCGTCGGGATTGAACGTCCCGTCCGACCCGTCACCGTAGGGCACCTCGCACGCGATGTCGGTGGCAAGGTCGCTGGCGTCGAACCGCGTGATCTTGCCCGCGCCGGATTTGCCTTCGATCAGCCGCGACCAGCTCGCTTCGACCCCGCAGGCCAGCGGCGTCACAAGCCCCAGCCCAGTAATGACCACCCGCCGCATCGCTTTGGCATCCATCCCGGTTTTCGCTCGCCCCCCCTTTACCGCGAAAGCCGACAGCCGAACAAGCGGCGATCGAAACTCTACCGATCACCCGCGCCGCGAGCCGCCGGCCGCATCGGCGAAGCCATGCAACATTCTGATCCACAAGGACTTCGCGCCGGCGCGTCGAACAGGCCGACGCGCGACCTCACCGGAGATGCCGCGCGCAAAAGCAAGGGCGGCGCCCGGTGCCCCGGACGCCGCCCCGTTGCCGAATGTGTCGGTTCAGGAATTCGCCGTGATGAACTTCACCGCGTCGCCGTAGGTCTGGATCGTCTCGGCCGCGTCGTCGGGGATCTCGATCCCGAATTCTTCCTCGAACGCCATCACCAGCTCGACCGTGTCGAGGCTGTCCGCGCCGAGATCGTCGATGAACGAAGCGTTGTCCGTCACCTTGGACTCATCGACGCTCAGATGTTCGACCACGATCTTTTTGACGCGTTCCGCGATATCGCTCATTGTCTCGTCCTCTTTTGGTCCGGTCCCTCAGGGGGCACCCAAACTCTTGGAATTCCTGCCTGGCCATGACGGCCGTGGCCTCTGCTACCCCTTACGGCCCGGACCAAACAAGCGGTCCCGGATACGCTAGTCGCGCGCTATAGCATAACCCAAGCCCATGGCAAATGTTAATGCAAGCGCCCGGATCCGCCGTCAGATCATCGCCATTCCGCCGTTGATATGCAGTGTCTGGCCCGTGATATAAGCTGCTTCGGCGGAGGCGAGATAGACCACCGCCGCGGCGATTTCATCCGCCGTTCCCATCCGTCCCGCCGGAATTCCGCCGAGCAGACGGGCCTTCTGATCGTCGGTCAGCGCCTCGGTCATCGCCGTTTCGATAAAGCCCGGCGCGACGCAGTTGACCGTGATCCCCCGGCTCGCCACCTCGGCGGCGAGGCTCTTCGACATGCCGATCACCGCCGCCTTGCTGGCCGCGTAGTTCGCCTGCCCGGGATTCCCGGTCACCCCGACGATCGAGCTGATATTGATGATCCGCCCCCAGCGCGCCTTCATCATGCCACGCAGCGCGCCCCGCGACAGCCGCATGACGCTCGTCAGATTGACCTCGAGCACCGTCGCCCAATCGGCGTCCGACATCCGCATCATCAACTGGTCCCGCGTCACGCCGGCGTTGTTGACGAGCACGTCGAGCGCGCCCATCGCCTCGATCGCCCGCTTCGGCAAGGCCTCGACCGCCACCGCGTCCGAAAGGTCGCAGGGCAACACATGCGCGCCCTCGCCCAACTCCGCCGCCAGCGCCTCCAGCGGTCCGGTGCGCGTTCCCGACAGCGCCACGATCGCCCCGCGCGCCCGCAGCGCGCGCGCGACCGCCCCGCCAATCCCGCCCGACGCCCCGGTTACCAGCGCCGCCTTGCCTGTGAGGTCGAACATGTCCGCCCTTTCCCGTGGCCGCCCGTCCGCCCAGCGGCTCGTGGCGGTCTCTCGCCCTATCCGATGTGGTCTTTTGTGGCAACCGCCAGTTAACCGCCGGCCACTATGGCTTGTGCGACAGGACGGGGGGCGTGACAATGATATGGGACGAAGGATGGCTTCCGGCGTCGTGGACAGCGGACCTCGCCGACCATTTGAACGCGATCGCCCTTATCGTCGCCACATGTCTCCTCGCCGCCGCCTTTGGCGCTCGAATGTTTCGGGGTCGCCGCCGCGGACGGCGACCGGGCTGGACCGCCCTGCCGGGCGCGACGCTTCAGGACATACACGATCTTCGCGACCCGCTCCGGCAGATGGACGCGATCGCCCAAAGCGCGTTCGAGTGCGTTCCCTTGCTCAACAGGGAAGAGGCGCGGCTTCTTCCAATTCTCGAAGCGGCCGTCCGAGAGGTCGGCGACGGGCACCGCCTCATGGCTCAGACCAGCCTTGGGGAACTCATTCGTCCCAGTCCGAATCTGGGTACGACCGAGACCCGCCGTCGCGCATTCGCCTCGATAAACTCGAAGCGCCTCGATTTCGCCGTGATCAGCCGGCACGGCTATCTGGTCCTCGCAATCGAATATCACGGCAGCGGCCACTACCATAAGCAGAGTTTCATCCGCGACGCGGTCAAGCGCGAAGCGCTGCGCAAGGCCGGAGTTCCGACCATCGAGGTCCCGGAGCGCTTCAAATCCGCCGACCTCCGGGCTGACCTGCTCGGCATTCTAGGAAAAGCCGAGCTGGCCCGGAGCGGAACCTAGGTTCTCAGCGCCTCGACATCGGCCGGGGCGCCGACGGCGCGGACGGCGACCTCCCTGTCGATCCGCCGGATCATGCCGCTCAGCGCCTTGCCGGCGCCGATCTCGATCATCTCGGTCACACCCTGCCCGGCCATCCAGAGCACGCTCTCGCGCCAGCGCACCCGCCCGGTCACCTGCTCGACCAGCAGGCGCCGGATCTCCTCGGGGTCGCTGACCGCGCTGGCGGCGACGTTCGCCACCAGCGGGACGGCCGGCGTCGCCAGCGCCACCCCGGCCAGCGCCACCTCCATCGCCTCGGCGGCCGGTGCCATCATCGCGCAATGGAACGGCGCGCTGACCGGCAGCAGCATCGCCCGCTTGGCGCCACGCGCGCGGGCGATCTCGACCGCGCGCTCGACCGCCGCCTTGCCGCCCGACACCACAACCTGCGCCGGATCGTTGTCATTCGCCGCCGCGCAAACCTCGTCGCCCGCCGCCTCGGCCGCGACCTCCTCGACCGCCGCGAGATCAAGCCCGAGGATCGCCGCCATCGCGCCCATTCCCACCGGAACCGCCTCCTGCATCGCCCGCCCCCGCAGCCGCAGCAGCCGCGCCGTGTCGCCGAGCGCCAGCGCCCCGGCCGCGCAGAGCGCCGAATATTCCCCGAGAGAATGGCCAGCGACGAAATCCGCCTTCTCGATGCCGAAGCCCTCGGCCTCCATCGCCCGGAAAGCCGCGAGGCTCGCCGCCATCAGCGCGGGCTGCGCATTCGCCGTCAGGGTCAGCTCCGCGATGTCGCCCTGCCAGATCAGCCTCGACAGCTCCTCGCCGAGGCTGTCATCGACTTCCTCGAACACGGCCCGCGCCGCTGGATAGGCCTCCGCGAGATCGCGCCCCATGCCGATCACCTGCGCTCCCTGTCCGGGGAAGACGAACGCGCGCTTCATCCCTATGATCCTTCTTCTTTGATTGCCCCTGACTAGCGGCTCACCCCCGGCGCCGTCCAGCCCCGCCGCCGCCCCATCCGCCGCGTGGCCGGACGCCCTGGCGGATTCGGCCGCCCTTGCAATTCGGGCGGTCGTCTATATAAGGCCGCATCCCTCCAAGGATATGCATCGCGCGGCCTCTCGTATGGACCCGGAGGGATTGGGGTTCCATTTTGAAACGCGCCAGACAGACGGGTGACAGATGGCTCTCTACGAGCATGTCTTTATCGCGCGCCAGGATCTTTCCAACGCGCAGGCCGAAGGCCTCATCGAACATTTCGGTCAGGTGCTGAAGGACAACGGCGGCGACGTCGTCGGCTCCGAATACTGGGGCCTGAAGACCATGGCCTACAAGATCAACAAGAACCGCAAGGGCCACTACGCCTTCGTGAAGTCCGACGCGCCCAGCGCGGCGGTTCAGGAGATGGAGCGCCTGATGCGCATCCACGAGGACGTCATGCGGGTGCTGACCGTCAAGGTCGACGCGCACGAGGAAGGCCCCTCGGCCGTGGTGCAGTCCAAGAACCAGCGCGACGAGCGTGGCGACCGCGGCGATCGCGGTCCGCGCCGCCCGCGCCGCGAAGACGAGAACTGAGGGACAAGCCATGGCAAACAAACCGTTCTTCCGCCGTCGCAAGTCCTGCCCCTTCTCGGGCCAGAACGCGCCCCGCATCGACTACAAGGACGTGAAGCTCCTGCAGCGCTACATCTCGGAGCGCGGCAAGATCGTGCCGAGCCGCATCACCGCGGTCTCGTCCAAGAAGCAGCGCGAGCTCGCGCGGGCGATCAAGCGCGCCCGCTTTGTCGCGCTCCTGCCCTACGCCGTGAAGTAAGGAGGCACCGATGGAAGTCGTACTTCTCGAACGCGTCGCCAAGCTCGGCCAGATGGGCGAGGTGGTGAGTGTCAAGCAGGGCTATGCCCGCAACTTCCTGCTGCCCCAGGGCAAGGCGCTCCGCGCGACCGCGGCCAACCTCAAGCGGTTCGAAACCGAGCGCGTTCAGCTCGAGGCGCGCAACCTCGAGCTGAAGGCCGAGGCCGCGAAAGTCGCCGCCAAGCTCGACGGCCAGACCTTCGTGGTGATTCGCTCCGCCGCGGACGGCGGCGCGCTCTATGGCTCGGTGAATACGCGCGACGCCGCCGACGCGGCGACCGAGGCCGGTTTCTCGGTCGACCGTCGCCAGATCGTCATGAACCAGCCGATCAAGGAACTGGGCCTGCACCCGAGATCGGAAGAGCGTCGTGTAGGGAAAGAGTGTCTTCGCCTGTGTAGA
>NZ_CALAGI010000065.1 GCF_937891315.1 uncultured Amaricoccus sp.
GTGAGAACGATCAAATTTGGTGCGATTTGCGTTTCAGACTGAGAAATGGAAAGAGTAAATTTCCGGCCTCGGTGTTCAATGTAAGTAAGCAACTCGCCAAGTACGGAGTGGGCGTTCGCCCTGGTAAATTCCTCGATCACCAAGACATACTCTCTTCCGGGGTCCTCCAACGCCTTTTCATTAATTTTTCGAAGGGTCTTTGGGCGAAGCTGAAAGCCCTGTCCATCAGCTCTCGGAACAAACCCTTCAACGAAATCCTCGTATGAAGTACTATCGTGGAATTGGATCTCCATGCTTCTCGACGGATCTCCATCAGTAATTTGATCGGCAACAATTCTCGCCAGACGAGTTTTCCCCGTCCCTGGTATACCTGAGAGCGCTATGATTTTCCGAACGCCGTGCACCCTTACTGCCGTCAACACCTCTTTCACTAAATTAATGTCAGCCGACGCCAAGGGCGGGCGTTCCGCGGCCTCAACTGGCGACATCAAGTAGGAAATGTAGCTCGATCGATTAGACCAAGCGTCGCGCGGGACTTCAGGAACGGCTTCATCGAGTAAACTATCAAAGATTGCGGCATTCTCGTTGGTCAGCGTACGAAAGCCATCGGAAGCCGCTTCCGAGGGGATCAACACTCCGCCCAAGCCGGCTCGGTTGAACCAAGGTGTTATGTGCCGTGGATCGTTGGTAAGAGCGTTCTGGCCCAGCTCCTTGAGCTCCAACTCGTTAGAGTAGCCCATCGGAAATCTCTTTCGAAATTCTGAAGTCCGCGAGATGGCGTTTTCGAGCTCTTGTTCGTTGTGTATGTGACCGAGAACGCGGTTGATGTCCTGCCAGTGAAGCCTGTTGTCGAGTTGCCGAAAGGCCTTCCAAATGGCCCGAAGTGGACGCAGGTCTGATCCAGCCGGCACGCCGGAAGCCGGATTGCCACTTCGGTCGGGCTTCGCTAGGAGGACGCGGTTTGCAACCATCGCACCCAGTCGAGCAATCTTATGATTTGCTCCCTCTAAGGACGCGGCTACGTCGTCTAGGCCGTCGATAACTGCGCGACCAAAGCGGGTGGCTTGGACAGTGCCATCTTCGTCAACCGTCAACAGCCCCATTTCTTCGAACGCAGTCTTCCATGTCCGGAGCCTTTGCTCTGAGATCTCAGCGTTTGGATTTTGACCCCCAGTGGTCCTGGTGGAAAAACGATCTATTGCCGCCCTAAGCGCAGCACGGGTACTCTCGTAGTTGCGCTCCCGAAAGTTGGTTCCATCTGCGGACAGTATTGCCCACAGATAGTGAGGTGCGGTCACGCCGGGTATTGAGAGGTCAACGTCTGGGCTCTCGTGGTTTGAAATCGGCCAGCTCATTTCTGCGTAGCCTCTTGCACCAGCCGCGAGATAAACGAACATTCTTCGGAAATATGAGATTCTCCATTGGGGAGGCCGGAGTTTAAAACGGGTTTGAGTTCCATTAGTCTTGATTCCCCTTATCTATTTCCGTCTGGAGCACCGCGTCTGCCGAAAACACGGCTACACATCGCGTTGTTCTTCGGTCGGGTTTGCTCTAGGTTCGCAACACAAGGTAAGACCGCACGGAACTCTAAGCAATGACCGACGTGTTCGATCCGCAGACGCGGTCTAGGATCATGGCGAGCGTTAAGCAAAAGGACACCGCTCCCGAGATCGCCATTCGCAGTGCGCTTCACAAGAAGGGCTTCCGCTACCGTCTTCACTCAAAAAAGGTCTATGGAAGGCCCGACCTGGCCCTTCCCATGCACCGCGCCGTCATCTTCGTTCACGGCTGCTTCTGGCATCGGCATCATGGATGCCGCTACGCCTCTACACCGTCGACTCGCGCGGACTTCTGGCAGGCAAAGTTCGAGGCGAACGTTGCTCGGGACAGCGCCGTTCGTGGAGTGCTGCTTGCGGCGGGTTGGCGCGTGGCGACGATCTGGGAGTGTGCCCTGCGAAAGCCCGAACAGGCCTCCCTAGCCACCGAGCGTCTTTCAGCATGGCTACTGACTGAAACTGACACGTTCGAGCTCGGCGAAGTCGACGTCTCGGCATCCACAAGTGAAGGCGACGATGTCGGCTCTTCCAGCTGATTGATCCAGCCCGGCCGGGCTATGATGCGCCTCTTGAATGTTCGATCCGAGTTCCTTCTTGCGAAAGCCACTGGCGTCGGAGTGTTTAGCCCATATATCCGCATTGCCTATGTTTTTCAGAGGCTTGCAAGCTATTCACCAAATCCGCGCAGTCATCAGGTCCGGAGAATATCGGCCCTGAGAGAGCGCTTTCGGGCCACCTGGCGAGGACGTCAGTGCTCAGCCCCTCCCGCATAACCCTCGAAAACAACGGAAAAATCCGGCCGCAGCCAGATCGGGAGAACGCTTTCGCGAGGGCAAGTGGCGGAGAGACAGGGATTCGAACCCTGGGTGGGGTCACCCCCACAACGGTTTTCGAGACCGCCCCGTTCGACCGCTCCGGCATCTCTCCGCGAATGGCGCTACGCATAGGATGGTCGCGTGGTGGACGCAAGAGGGGATTGGCCGGTCAGGTCCCGAGTCACGTCCCCCGCGGTTTCGCGCGCCGGGTCGGTTCGGCCGCCGCCGGATCCTCGGGCCAGGGATGGCGGGGATAGCGGCCGCGGAGGTCGCGGCGCACGTCGGCGTAGGACCGCGCCCAGAAGCCGGGGAGGTCGGACGTGGTCTGGACCGGATGCTGACCCGGCGAGAGCAGCTCGATCACGAGCGGCACGGCGTCGGGGCCCAGGGTCGGATGCCGGGTCAGGCCGAACATCTCCTGCAACCGTACGGAGACCGACGGCGCGGCGCCGGAATAGTCGACGGCCAGGCGGGTGCCGGTCGGGGCGAGGATCTCGGCCGGGGCGAGGCGGTCGAGCATCGCCCGCGCCGCGCGGTCGAGCCGGGCCTCCAGCGCCGCCCGGAGGTCGAGCGCGGCCAGGTCCTCGGCTCGGGTCATGCCGGCCAACCACGGCGTCAGCCAGGTCTCGATCGTCGCGAGGAGGCCGGCGCCGGAGAAATCCGGCAGGTCCACGCCGCGCGCGCGGAGCCATTCCACACGGGCGGCGAGGCGGCGCGCGGCGGGTGTCCAGGGCAGGGCGTCGAGCCCGAGCTGACGGACGCCTTCGCCGAGCGCGGCGGCGACGCGGTCGGGTGGCGCGTCGGGCCAGGGCCGGTCCTCGAGCACCAGCGCGCCGAAGCTCAGGCGCCGGCGGGCTACCACGGCGCGGTCGCGGCGCGACCAGGCGCAGATCTCCTCGCGGGTCAGGCGGCCGGCGTGGAGCGCGCGGATTTCGGTCTCGGCGACGGCGAGCGCGCGGCGGACGCGGGCTTCGCGCGGGTCGCCGTCGAGGTCGGCCGCGACCAGCATCGGCGCGGCGGCGAGCCTGTCCATCTCGGGCAGGGCGACGCCCTTGCCGCCGGAGAGGAGATAGCGCGGCGCGGGGCCGGGCCGCCGCTGGGCGACGCGGTCGGGATAGGCGAGGGAGAGCACACCGCCCGGGCTCGCGCCGCCGCCGGAACCATCGCCGCGGGGCAGGGCGGCGCGCAACCGGCGGATCTCGACGCGCAGGGCCTCGATCGCGGCGCGGTCGAGGTCCACCGGATGCTCGGCCGCGACCCGGGCCGGATCGCGCAGGGCGGCGAGGCGGAGCCCGAGATCGGTCGGCGCGGGGCCGCCCTGGCCGCGCAGCGGATCCCGCGCCTCCAGCAGCGCGGCGAGGTCGCAGGCGAGCGCCCCGACCCCGAGCCGTTGCCCCTCGATCGTCATGTGCCCGAGCCGGGGATGCAGCGGCAGCCGGGCGAGGCCGCGGCCGTGGGCGGTGATCCGGCCAGCGGCGTCGAGCGCGCCGAGATCGGCCAGCAAGGCCCGCGCCCCGGCGAAGGCCGCCGCCGGCGGCGGGGTGAGGAACGACAGCGCCCCGGGTTCGGCGCCCCAGAGCGCGAGTTCGAGCGCGAGGCCGGTCAGGTCGGCGATGGCGATCTCGGGCGGGGCGAAGGCGTCGAAAGCGCCTTCCTCGCCGCGGGTCCAGAGCCGGTAGCACCAGCCCGGCGCCACCCGCCCGGCACGCCCGCGGCGCTGCTCGGCTTCGGCGCGGCTGACACGCTCGGTGACGAGCCGCGTCATGCCGGAGCCGGGATCGTAGCGCGGGCGGCGGGCGCGACCCGCGTCCACCACCACCCGCACATCGGGAATGGTGAGCGAGGTCTCGGCGATCGCCGTGGCGAGCACCAGCTTGCGCCCGGCGGCCAGCGGCGCGAGCGCCTCGCGCTGGCGGGCGAACGGCAGGCCACCATGCAACGGCTGGATCCGGACCTCCGGCCCGAGCCGCGGCGCGAGCAGTCCGGCGGCGCGGGCGATCTCGGCCTGACCGGGGAGGAACAGGAGCACGCCGCCCTCGGTCTCGTCGAGCGCGCGGAGCGCGAGTTCGGCCGCCGCCGTTTCCAGCCGCGCGCGCGGGCCCGCCCAGGGCCGGTCCAGCCAGCGCGTTTCCACGGGGAAGGCGCGGCCCTCGGCGGTCAGCACCGGCGCCCCGATCAGCGCGGCGACGGGGCCTGCGTCGAGCGTCGCCGACATGACGATCAGCGCCAGGTCGGGGCGCAGCGCGGCGCGGGCCTCGAGGATCAGCGCGAGGCCGAGATCGGCCTGCAGGGCGCGTTCGTGGAACTCGTCGAAGATCACGCAGCCGACGCCGGGCAGGTCGGGCTCGGACTGCAGCATGCGCGTCAGGATGCCCTCGGTCACCACCTCGATCCGCGCGCCGGGCACGGTCTCGCCGCGCACCCGATAGCCGACCCGGCCGCCCGGCGTCTCGCCGAGCGCCGCCGCCAGCCGCTCGGCGGTGGCCCTGGCCGCGACCCGGCGCGGCTCCAGCATCAGGATCCGGCCGGCGACGAGTTCCTGCTCAAGGAGATAGATCGGGACGCGCGTCGATTTGCCGGCGCCGGGCGGGGCTTGCAGCACGACGCAGCCGCCGGCGCCGAGCGCCGCGCCGACCGCGCCGAGGATCGGCTCGATCGGCAACATGGTCATCGGCCCGACGCTCGCGGGC
>NZ_CALAGI010000066.1 GCF_937891315.1 uncultured Amaricoccus sp.
GGCTCTTCCGATCTGTTCCTGGACTGGACGGCAGCCTTCAACGCCCGCGACGCCGCCGGCGCCTGCGACCTCTTCGCCCCCGGTCTCGCCTACGACATGCCGGACCAGCTCGGCGGCACGCAGGCCAGCATGTGCGGCAACCTCGCCCGGGTTCTCGCCCGCGACGACCTCCGCCTCAGCTACGACCCGCCCGAACTGCACGAGATCACCATCGACGGAGCCCTCGCGGTCGTCCGCTTGACCTGGACCCTCACCACCGAGGCGCGGGGCGTCCGCGAAACCACGACCGAGGAAGGCATCGACATACTCCGCCGCCAGCCCGACGGGCGATGGTCCATCGCCCGCTTCGTCGCCTTCACCCCCGACCCGGAGGTCGGCCCTGCTAGGTGAAGGCCCGATGCCAGTCCGGGGACGCTTCGTCCTGCGGCTCGCTCTCGCCGGGCATCACGTTGCGCATCCGGATCAGCCGCCGCATCGAGGTGGCGTTTGGCGTGGTCACCACGCGGTTGGCCGGCACCCGGCTCGACCCGATCAGGATGTCCGCCTTGGTCAGGGGCGCATTGGTCAGGAGTCCGACCCGCGCCGCCACGATGGCCGCCTGCGCCACCGTCCGGGTGCGGAAGAGGCTGCAGATCGACCGCTCCAGTGTCGCATAGGAGCCGTAGATATAGGACTGGCTGCGCATCTCCGCCTCGTCCAGTCCCATGGCCACCGCCCGCAGGATCACCATCTGGTCGTCGGTCAGGGTGAAATCCGTCGGCCGATCCTCGGAAGCCAGCCGCGAGAAGGCCTCGGTGATGCAGTAGCCCACCGTCACCAGGTCCTGCTCGACATGCCCGATCCGGTCGCGGAACCGCTCGCGGTCCTCGGGCGAGCTGACCGAGATGGCGATCTTGTCGCCGCGCTCGGTCATGATCGGCAGCGTGTATCCCGACGGCCCGATCCCCCGCGACTTGGCGTCGTGGTAGAAGGCCCGCACATTCGGATCGGTCACCTGCAGCGTGTCCCAGAAGAACCCGCTCTCGGCGGTGGCGGCCGCCGCCTGGACCGGATCGATATTGATGTAGCGCCGGTTGAAATAGCGGGTGACCCACTCCTCCGGATAGGTGGTCAGCGCCCGCGTCGTGAAGGCGATCGACGGCAGCTCGCTCACCACGTGCAGCGTGCAATGCGCCACCCCGATCGCCTCGGAGAACTGCCGCAGCAGATCGACGAGATCGGGGAAGGTCGAGACCTCCAGCAGCTGATCCGCGATCACCTCGGAGGCGGGATCGCGGAATACTTCCAGCTCTTCGAAATCCAGCGTTTCCAGCAGGCGGGTCAGGTCCGTCGCTAATTCGTTCTTGCCTACGCGCGCAAGGCAATTGATGGCCTCGTACAGGGAGGCCTCAACCCAGCCGATCATTCGTGCCCTCATTACTCAACATGGTCAGTCGATACCGAGGGAACCATTCAACTTCATGATGAACAGAGGTTTAACCGACTTCCGAATCGGTCCGGAAAACCTTCCCGTATGGGCAAGTGTGCCGGAGCGGCCACGCCGGGCGGCTTCGGGCTTGCGCCACCGCCCCCGCACGCGCTACCCATCATGCGTCGCGGGCGAGACCGCGCTCAGCGGAGGACGCCCATGGACCCTCGCCGCCTGCAGATGACGGTCCTGATGACCCCCGACATGGCGAACTTTTCCGGCAAGGTGCACGGCGGGGCGCTGCTCAACCTGCTCGACCGGGTGGCCTTCTCCTGTGCCTCGCGCTTCTCGGGTCGCTACGCGGTGACGCTCTCGGTCGACCAGGTGATCTTCAAGGAGCCGATCAACGTCGGCGAGCTCGTCACCTTCCTCGCCAGTGTCAACTACGCCGGGCGCACCTCGATGGAGATCGGCATCCGCGTCGAGGCCGAGGATATCCGCACCGGCGTCGTCCGGCACACCAATTCCTGCTACTTCACCATGGTCGCCGTCGACGATACCGGCAAGCCGGCCGAGATCCCGGAGCTGAAGATCCTCAACGTGGTGGAGGACCGGCGGAATCGCGCCGCCGAGCTGCGCCGCCGCCTCCGCCGCGAGGTCGCCGCGGAAATGGAAAAGGCGACCGGGGGCGGGGAATGAGCATCTGGTCCTGGGACGGCATCGTCCCGGTCATCGATCCTGAGGCCTTCGTCCATCCCGACGCCACGCTGATCGGCGACGTCATCGTCGCCGCCGGGGTCTATATCGGCCCGCAATGCGTGCTGCGCGGCGACTTCGGGCGGATCGAGATCGGCGCCGGTGCCAATGTGCAGGAGACCTGCGTCGTCCACACCTTCCCGAACCTCGGGGTGGTCGTGGAGCCCTCGGGCCATATTGGCCACGGCGCGGTGCTGCACGGCTGCCGCATCGGGCGCAACGCGATGGTGGGCATGAACGCCGTGGTCATGGACGAGGCGGAGGTCGGGGAGAATTCCATCGTCGGCGCCATGGCCTTCGTGCCGGCGGGGCGGAAGATCCCGGCCCGGAGCCTTGCCGTCGGCTCGCCGGCGAAGGTGGTGCGTGAACTCTCCGACCAGGAGATCGACTGGAAGACGCGGGGAACCGGGGTCTATCAACGACTCGCGTTCGAGGCGCATTCGAAACTCGCCCGGGCCGAGCCGCTCGCCACCCCCGAACCCGGCCGGCGCCGGGTCCGCGCGCCGGACTACGATCCGCTGGTGATGGAGCGCATGAAGCTCGGCGACTGATACCGCGCCGCCGGCGAACCGCGCGAGGGACGAGCCCCTGCCATCCGCCGTCGCCCCGTCAGCGGACCGCCTTCACGCCATCGAGGACCATCGTCGTCGCCATGTCGGCGTATTCCTCCCGGGTGATCAGCCCGCCGTCGTGGAACCACAGGTAGACCCAGTTCATAATGCCGAAGAGCGACATGGTCGCCGGCATCAGCAGCGGCCGCTCGGGTCGATCGAGCTCGGGGTGGACTTGCCGCAGCACTTGCGAGAAATGCCGCACGATCCGCCGCTCGACCGCGCGGATCTCGTTGCGCTGCTCGTCCGAAAGCGCGGCCGTGCCAATGAGCTGCACCCGGTGTGCATCGTCGGCGCCGCGGTATTTGTCGAGCACCGTCCCGACCAGCACGCGGAGCTGATCCTCCGGCGACAGCGACGCGTCGACGGCCGCCGCCAGCGCCGCCTCGAGGTCGATGAGATGCTCGTGGACGATCGCAAAGATCAGTGAATCCTTGCTTGGGTAGTAGTGGTAGAGCAGCGCCTTCGACACCCCGGAATGCGTCGCGATCTGGGCCATCGAGGCCTTTTCCATACCCTGCTCGGCAAAGACCGCCGCGGCGCTCACGAGAAGACCGTGCTGCTTTTCCTCGAAGTCGCTGGCGCGGGTGCGTGCCATGCAGTCAGTTCCAATCCCAAGCGAGCCCGGGACGCGCGTCGGGGGGCGGCCCGTGTCCGGCCACCCCCCGCGGGTCAATTCGTCGTCCGTCTGGTCGGTAAAATCATTCTTTCGGCCGATTGTCCACCACTCGCTTCGCCTTGCCCTCGGAACGGGCAACGCTGTCGGGGTCGGCGACGTCGATCTTCGTCGAGACGCCGACCACGCTCTTGATATGGTGGGAAAGTTCCTTGGCCGAGGCGGCGCGGGCTTCCGGCGAGGCGGCATTGGCGGCGGCCTCGACATGGACGATGAGGTCGTCCATGCGGCCTTTCCTCACGAGTTCGATCTGGAAGTGGGGGGCGAGACCCGCCACCTTCAGGATCTGCTCCTCGATCTGGGTCGGGAAGACGTTGACGCCGCGCAGGATGATCATGTCGTCCGAGCGGCCGGTGACCTTCTCCATCCGCCGCA
>NZ_CALAGI010000067.1 GCF_937891315.1 uncultured Amaricoccus sp.
CGAGCCCCGGCAGGGCACGCCCGTCACGATTTCGCGTAACCTCGAAATCGCGCAGCGGAGGCTCGGACGTCGCGCATCTCTCGGACGTCGCAGGCGGCGCGGCGGGGACATCGACCGGGGCGCCGCCTTGGGCGGCTGCGCGAGGTCCGGGCGGGGAAGGGCAAAGGCGAAGCAATCAGACGGATTTGGTATTTGTTGCCACCAACTTCGCGGACCCTGACCGATGACCTTCGCGAGGTCGAGTTCTATTCAGCCTCAGGACGGCGCCGGTTCGACCGCGACGCAGACATATTTCATCTCGAGATAATCCTCGATGCCGTGGTGCGAGCCCTCGCGGCCGAGGCCGGATTGCTTGACGCCGCCGAACGGCGCGACCTCGGTCGAGATGAGGCCGGTATTGACGCCGACCATGCCGTATTCCAGCGCCTCGGCGACGCGCCAGACGCGGGACAGGTCGCGGGCGTAGAAATAGGAGGCGAGGCCGAAGATCGTGTCGTTGGCCTGCTCGATCACATCCGCCTCGGTCTCGAACCGGAACAGCGGCGCCACCGGGCCGAAGGTCTCGTCATGGGCGACCATCATCTCGCGGGTAACCCCGGTCAGGATGGTCGGCTCGAAGAAGGTGCCTCCGAGCGAATGCCGGTGCCCCCCCATCTTGATCTCGGCGCCCTTCGCGGTGGCGTCGGCGATATGTTCCTCGACCTTGGCGACCGCGGCCGGAGTGATCAGCGGCCCAAGGGTGACGCCGGCGTCGAAACCGTCGCCGACATGCGTCTGGCCGACCTTGTCGGCGAGCTTCTGGGCAAAGGCGTCATAGACGCCGGCCTGCACATAGATGCGGTTGGCACAGACGCAGGTCTGGCCGTTGTTGCGATATTTCGAGATCATCGCGCCTTCGACGGCGGCGTCGAGATCGGCGTCGTCGAAGACGATGAAGGGCGCGTTGCCGCCGAGTTCCATCGACATCTTCAGCACCTGCCGCGCACCCTGGGCGAGCAGGATCCGCCCGACCTCGGTCGAGCCGGTGAAGGTGAGCTTGCGGACCTTCGGATGGGAACAGAACACCTTGCCGATGCGCGCGCTCGATTTCGAGGTGATGACGCTCAACAGCCCTTTCGGCACGCCGGCTCGCTCGGCGAGCACGGCGATGGCGAGGGCGGAGAGCGGCGTCTCGGCGGCGGGCTTCGCCACGAAGCCGCATCCGGCGGCGAGCGCGGGCGCGACCTTGCGGGCGATCATCGCATTCGGGAAATTCCACGGCGTGATCGAGGTGGCGACGCCGATCGGCTGCTTCAGGACGAGGATCCTCTTGTCGGGCTGATGCCCCGGGATGGTCTCGCCGCCGACGCGCTTGGCCTCCTCGCCGAACCATTCGATGAAGCTGGCGCCGTAGAGGATCTCGCCCCTGGCCTCGGCCAGCGGCTTGCCCATCTCGGCGGTGAGGATCGCGGCGAGATCGTCGGCGTTGCCGATCATCAAATCCGCCCATTTCCGCAGCACCGACGCCCGCTCCTTGCCGGTGCGCGCGGCCCAGGCCTTCTGCGCCGCGTAGGCCGCCTCGATCGCCCGCTCGGTCTCGGCTTCGGACAGGTCCGGCACGGAGGCGATCACGTCGCCACGCGCCGGGTTGGTCACCGCGAAGACCGCGCCATCGTCGGCGCCCACCCAGGCACCGGCGACGAAAGCCTGGTCGCGCAGCAGATCCGGATCCTTCAGGAGGGACTTCAGATCGGTATGGTCGAGCATCGGCGTATCTCCCACGTCAGGGCCGGGGCGGCATGGTGACCACAAAGCCGGCGAGGCGCAAGGGAGGCGCCCGGAAGAACCAGGCGCGATCGCCCCGCCCGACCGCGGCGACAAGTCTCGACAAGACCGTCGCCGCTGTGCACCTTGCGCCCGCATGACCCTGACCATCTTTCTCCTCACCTACGCCGGCATGGCGCTGGGGCGCATTCCCGGGTTTCGCGTCGACCGGACCGGGGTCGCGCTGCTCGGCGCCATCGCGCTGCTGGTCAGCGACCGTATCGCGCCCGAAGCGGCCTGGATGGCGGTCAGCTTTCCGACCGTGGCCCTGCTTTTCGGGCTGATGGTGGTCTCCTCGGCCTTCATCGTCTCGGGCTTCTATGACTGGGTGGCGCGGTGGGTCGCGGGCCTGCCGCTCGGGCCGCGCGGGTTGCTCGCCCTCTTGATCGGCGTGGCGGCGGTGCTCTCCTCGATCCTCACCAACGACGTGGTCGCGGTGGCGATGGTGCCGCTGATCCTGCAGCTGGCGCTGGCGCGCGGGCTCAATCCGGTGCCGCTGCTGCTCGGCTTCTGCTTCGCGGCGAATACCGGCGCGGCCGGCACGGTGATCGGCAGCCCGCAGAACATGATCATCGCCCAGGGGCTGAACCTGTCCTTCACCGGCTTCATGGCGGCGGCGCTCTTGCCCTCGATGCTGTCGCTCGGGCTGATCTGGGGCGTGCTGGCGCTCGTCTATCGCGGCAAGTGGCTTCAGGCGCCGGTCGCGGGCGCCGCGGCGCCGAGCTTCATTCCGTTCGAGCGGCTGGAAACCGCGAAAGCCGCGCTGGTGACCCTCGTCGTGGTGATAGCCTTCATGGCGACGGACTGGCCGCGCGAGAACGTGGCGCTCGGCGCGGCCGCCGTGCTGCTTCTCAACCGGCGCTTCTCCTCGACCGACATGCTGGCGCATGTCGATGGCGAGGTCCTGCTGCTGCTCGGCAGCCTTTTCATCGTCAACGCGGCGATGGCGGCGACCGGCCTGCCGCAGGAGATGATCGCGGCGCTGCGCGACCATGGCGTGGATCTCGCCCATCCGATGACCAGCTTCCTCACCATGGGGGTGCTCAGCGACATCGTCGGCAACAATCCCGCCGCGCTGTTGCTGACCCCCTATCTGCCGCGCACCGACCCGGAACTGACCGGCGCGGCCCTCGCCCTCGGCAGCGGCTTTTCCAGCAACGTGGTGATCTTCGGCAGCCTCGCCGGCATGATCGTCGTCCAGACGGCGCAGAAACATGGCGTGACCATCTCGCTCGGCGAATTCTCGAAGGCCGGCATTCCGGTCACCATCCTCTGCATGCTGCTCGGCGCCGGCTGGCTCCTGTTCCTGATGGGGGCTTAGTACGGCCTCCCGCGGATCGGCTCGGTCCCCTGTCCCGAAAGGCACTTCGGACCGGATCAGGCGACAGTCCAGTGGACTGTCGGCCCGGGTCGTTGGCCTTCGACCAGTCGAAGGCCAAGGGGCCATCGGATTTCCTCGCACGCCGGCAATCAGGCCGCGCCTGACTGGGCTGGCGCGGTATCGCGCCTGCCGGGGGCAGTCAGGCGCGGCCTGATTTGTGTACCCCAAATCAGGCAGGAAACAGCAAGGCCACCCCCGAGCGGATCAAGCGACAATCGCATGATGCAAGGGACCGCGGCGGAGCGGGATCCTATCCCGCCATTCCGGCGGATGCGTGGAGCCCGAAGTTCGGCGGTTCCCCGGCGCGGACGCGGCGTCGCCATTCGGCGGCGTAGGCTCCGAGATCATCCGTCCGGCGTGGCGGAGGCGTCTCGCGGCCGGCCGCGGACCGGATGCCGTGCGCGAGCAGGGCCGCCCCGACCGCGGTCCCGGTCGCGCCGCCGGCGGCGGCGAGCGCGGGACGGCCGATGGCCGCCTCCAGCATGTCGAGATAGTCCGCGTTGCGCGCGAACGGCCCCTCCACCAGCGCCGGCCCGGCTGCGCCAAGCAGATCGAGCGCCTCGGCGGTGGTCAGCGCGAGATAGAAGGCGAGCGCGACCGCCTCCTCGCCGGCGTCGCCCGGGCGCGCGGTCCAGCCGCCCCGGCGACCGCGAAAGGGACCGTAGTCAGGCTCCACGGCCGGCAACAGCATCAGGCCGCGGCCGAGAACGCGCGCCCGGGCCGCCGCGTCCGGGGCGAAGTCGCGGCCCGCGCGGATGATCTCGTACTCCCGGCCGCCCATGAAGCGCGCCGAGGGGGTGGGCTCGCCCAACGCATTGACATTGACGAGCAGGTCGCGCGCCGGATCGAGCGCCTTCGGCGCGGCGCCGACCGCCATCGCGACGACCCAGGTGCCGGTGGAGACGACCGCGAAGGGCGCGGGCCAGCGGTTGAGATGTGCGAGAAGCGAGGCGTTGCTGTCATGGATGCCGCAAAGCACCGGCACGCCGGGCGCCAGCCCTGTGCGCGCGGCGATCTCGGGAAGGAGCGGCCCGAGCACCTCGCCCGCGCGACGGAGCGGTGGCAGGAGCCGGCGCCAGCCCATCGCATCGACGAGGGTGGAGAAATCGCCGGTCCGGGGGTTCCAGAGATCGGTATGACAGCCGAGCGAGGTCGCCTCGACCGCCGCGACGCCGGAAAGCCGCATCGCCCAATATTCCGGATAGGTGAGGATATGCGCGGTCCGCGCGGTCTCCGCCCGAAAGGTGGTGAACAGCCAGTGAAGTTGCGCGCCGAGGTTCAGCCCGGCGCCGAGGCGGGGCGAGCCGGTCCGCGCGAAATCCGGGCGGAGCGCGTCATAGGCGCCGGTCGGCAGCGGATGCTCGTAGTCGAGGATCGGCAGGACCGGCGCGCCGCCCGCGTCGACCAGCGCGGCCGTGGCGCCGTGCGTGGTGATCGCGATCGCCCCGATCGGCCAGTCGGCGCCAAGCTTGCCCAGGGAATCGAGCAGGAAGCGCCAATGCCGCTCGGTATCGTAATGCGGGAAGGGGCCGTCCTGACGAACCTCGTTCGGCATGCGCCGCTCGGCGACCTCGCGCTCGGCGGCGAGATCGACGATGGCGAGCTTCACATTGGTCTTGCCGAAGTCGATGACGGCGACGTGGGACGGGTCCAAGGTCTCAATCCAGTTGAAACATCGGCTCGAGCGCGGCGACGGTGGGGGCACCGTCGGGCTCGGTCGCCATGATGTCGGCCATATGTTCCCACCAGCGCCGCATCACCGGCTCGAGCGGCAGGCTGTCCATGCCGTGACCCTCCGTCCGCAGCAGGGTGGCGAAGAGCGCGCCGGTCTCGCGGTCGAGCCAGATCGAATAGTCCGAGATTCCGGCGGCCTTCAGCAGGATGGTGAGTTCGGGCCAGATCGCATCATGGCGGCGGCGGTACTCCGCCTCGCGCCCAGGATGCAGGCGCATGCGAAAGGCGATGCGCTCGGTCATCGCCGGGCCATGGCGACGAGGCGCGGGGCGGCGATCACGGCGATCAGCAGCAGGCCGATGAAGATCGACATGACGATGCCGGGCACGTTCAGCAGGCCGAGGCCGAAGGTGACCATCCCCATGATTAGCGCCGCCATGACCACGCCGAAGATCGTGCCGGAACCGCCGAGGATCGAGACCCCGCCGAGCACGACCATGGTCACGACCTCAAGCTCCATTCCCGCGCCGATCGAGGGACGGGTGGAGCCGAGACGCGAGGTCAGGCAGATCGACGCGATGCCGGAGAGCAGGCCGGTCAGCAGGAACAGGGTCATCTTGATCCGCTCGACCTTGACCCCGGAGAAGCGGGCCGCGGTGGCATTGTTGCCGATCGCATAGACCCGCCGCCCGAAGGTGGTCCGGCCGAGAAGGATGCCGAAGCCGAGTGCCAGCACGGCGAACAGCGCCAGCTCGAAGGTGATGACCCAGCCGACATAGCCCTGGCCGAAGAAGGCGAAACCATCGGGATAGCCGCTGAACGCCCGGTCGCCGAGCACGATGTAGGAGATGCCGCGAAAGAGGCTCATGGTGCCGATCGTCACCACGATCGAAGGCAGGCCGAAGCGGGTGACCAGCGTGCCGTTGAACAGCCCGCAGATGAGCCCGGTGCCGAGGCCGATCGCCACCAGCGCCGGGGTGCCCGCCCCGGCCTGCGCGGCGTAGCCCATCGCGGTCGAGGCGAGGGCGACGATGGCCGCGACCGAAAGGTCGATCTCGCCCGAGATGATGAGCAGCGCCATGGCAAAGGCGATCATCGCCTTTTCCGTGAAGTTGAAACTCGCGTCCGAGAGGTTCCAGGGATCGAGGAAATAGGGCGAGGCGAAGGCGTTGGCGGTGAAGATGAGCACCGCCACCACGACCAGCAGCGTCTCCCAGGATCGCAGGACCCGCTGGCGCGTCGTGGTGAGCCGGTCGGGGATCAACCGGACGGCGCGGGGTCCGAGGGTCGCGGTGGTCATGCGCTGGCTCCTTCGGCGGACTTGAGGATGACGCGCCCCCGCCGGCGTTCGGCCCGGGCGTTGAAGGCGACGGCGAGCAGGATCGCGAGGCCGGAAATCGCCATCTGCCAGAAGGGCGAGATGCCGGCGACCGGCAGAGCGTTCTTGATGACACCGAGGAACAGGGCGCCAAGCACCGCGCCGCCGACCGAGCCGATGCCGCCGGCGATCGAGACGCCGCCGATCACGCAGGCGGCGATCACGTCGAGTTCGAAGCCCGACGCGACCTCGACATAGGCCACGGCGTAGCGGCTGACCCAGAGATAGCCACAGAGTCCGGCCAGCCCGCCGATCAGGGTGAAGGCCAGGAACCGTGTCCGGCCGGGCGAGATGCCGGCATAGACCGCCGCGTGCTCGTTGCCGCCGACGGCGTAGAAGGCGCGGCCGAGCGGGGTGCGGGTGAGCAGGACGGCGGCGAGGACCACGGTCAGGATCGCGATCCAGGACAACATCGGCAGGCCGAGCAGCGAGGCGCGGGGGAAGCCCTTGAAGGCCGCGCTCATCTGGTGGGCATTGACCCAGGCGCCGCTGGCGAAGAGGAAGATCGTGCCCCGGAAGATCGTCATGGTGCCGAGCGTGACGACGATCGGCGGCAGGCCGAGCTTCCAGACCAGCAGCCCGTTCACCGCGCCGAGGCAGGTGCCGAGCAGCACCGCGAGGGCGATCAGCAGCGGCACCGGCAGGCCGGGGGCGGCGGCGTTCAGCATGGCGACGACCATGCCGGTCAGCGCGACATTGGCGGCGACCGAGAGATCGATGCATTTCGTCAGGATCACCGCCATCTGGCCGAGCGCCAGGATGATCAGGATCGAGCTGTCGTTGAAGATCGCGGCGAGGTTCCCGGGACCGGCGAAGCCGCGGAACCGCGTCTCCACCAGCAGGATCAGCGCGACAATGGCGGCGGCGAGGATCGCCTCGCGCGAGCGGATGAAGCGGGTCATGCGGCCTCCTCATGGGCGAGGCCGGCGGCGGCGCGGACGAGGCGCTCCGGTGTCAGGCCCGCGCGGTCGTAGGTTCCGACCATTCGCCCCTCGCGCATCACGATCACGCGGTCGGACATGCCGAGGATCTCCGGGATTTCCGACGAGACCATGATGACCGCCAGCCCCTGCGCGGCGAGCTCGGCCATGAACTCATGCACCGCGGCCTTGGAACCGACGTCGATGCCCTTGGTCGGCTCGTCGAGGATGATGACCTTGGGTCTGGTCGCAAGCCACTTGCCGATCACCACCTTCTGCTGGTTGCCGCCCGAGAGCAGGCCCAGCGGCTGGTCGAGACTGGCCGCGCGCAGCTCCAGCCGTTCGGCATAGAGGCGGGTCAGGGCGAATTCCTCGGCCATCCGCAAGAAGCCGTGGCGCGATACCTGGGCCAGCGAGGGCAGGGTGAGGTTCTCGAAGATCGGCATCGAGCGGATCGCGCCCTGAAGCCCGCGATCCTCCGGGACATAGACGATTCCGCGGCGGATCGCCTCGGCGGGGGAGCGGATCACGGCGACCTTGTCGTCGATCCGGCAGGCGCCCCTGGCGGGTCGCGTGACGCCGAACAAGGATTGCATGAATTCCGACCGCCCGGCGCCGACCAGGCCGTAGAAGCCGAGGATCTCGCCCTGGCGCAGCGTGAAATTGATGTCGGCGAATTCGGTCGGATGCGAATAGCCGGTGACCCGCAACACCTCCTCGCCGATCACCGGCTGGCGCGCGGGGAAGATCCGGTCCATTTCACGCCCGACCATCATCGCGACCAGCGATCTCTCGGTCGCGTCCGCCATCAGGCCGGCGCCGACGAGGCGGCCATCGCGAAACACCGTGTAGCGGTCGGCGATGCGAAAGATTTCGTCGAACTTGTGGCTGATGAACAGGATCGCCTTGCCGTCGGCCCGCAGCCGCTCGATCAGGTCGTAGAGTTCCTCGATCTCCTTCTGGCTGAGCGCCGCGGTGGGCTCGTCCATGATCACCACCCGCGCGTCGATCGAGAGCGCGCGCGAAATGGCGACGAGATGCTTCGAGGCGATGCCGAGGTCGCGGAGCGGCGCCTTCGGATCGACCGACGCGCCGACGCGGGCGAGAAGCGCCGCCGCCTCGTCATTCATCCGGCCCCAGTCGATGAGGCCGAAGCGCCCGCGGGGCGCATGGCCGAGGAAGATGTTCTCGGCGACGGTCAGGTCGTCGAAAAGCACCGTCTCCTGATGGATGGCGGTGACGCCGGCCCGCGCCGCGTCGATCGCCGCGGGAAAGCGGGTCGGGGCGCCGGCGACCGTGATCTCGCCCTCGTCGGGCTGGTAGATGCCGGTCAGGATCTTGACGATGGTCGACTTGCCCGCGCCGTTCTCGCCGATCAGCGCGGTCACCTCACCCGGATAGAGGTCGAGATCGACGCCACCGAGCGCCTGCACGCCGGGAAAGGCCTTGGAAATGCCCCGGAGCGACAGCGCCGGCGCCGTGATGGCCGGGTGCGCGGCCGGGCCGCGCGGCGGTTGGAACGCTTGCATGGAAAAATCCTCTGATGGAGTCGCCGCCCCGGGCCTTCACCCGGGACGCGCCTCTCGAAAGCGCCGCTTCCGGCGCCGGGGTCCGGGACAGGCCGGACCTCGGGAGTTTTCGGTCAGTCGCTCAGAAGATCGACTTGAACTCATCGATATTGGACTTGTCGTACTTGAACGGCGTCGCCATCGCGGCCTCGTTGTTCGCGTCGAGTGTCGCGGTGCCGATCCGGCCCATCGGGATCTCGGCTCCCGGCTTCGCCTCGACCTTGTCGGTCGCGAGCTCGTAGGCGATCGTCGCCGCCGCGTAGCCGAGATCGACCGGGTTCCAGATCGCGAAGGATTTCGACGCGCCGCTCGCGATCGCGCCCGCCATTTCCGACGGCAGGCCGAGGCCGGTCACATTGACCTTGCCGATCTTGCCGGCGTCCGACACCGCCTGCGCCGCCGCGACGATACCCACGCTGGTCGGCGCGATGATCGCGTCGAGGTCGGGATAGGTCTGCAGCAACCCTTGCGTCTCGCGATAGGACTTGTCGGCGAGGTCGTCGCCATAGACCGTCGCGACCACCTTGATGTTCGGATAGTCGCCCATCACCTTGTTCATCTCCTCGATCCAAGCGTTCTGGTTCGTGGAGGTCGAGGTCGCCGACAGGACCGCCACTTCGCCGCCCTCGGGCAGTTCGTCGGCGGCGAGCTTGATGATCGTCTGGCCGATCAGTGGCGAGGACGAGGGTGCCAGATGCATCTCGCGGCCCTCGGGCGCCACGCCGGAATCCCACGAGATGACGGTGATCCCGCGCTGCATCGCCTTCTTCAGCGCCGGGACCACGGCGTCGGGGTCGTTGGCGGAAATGGCGATGGCATCGACCTTCTGCGCGATCAGCGCGTTGATCACCTCGATCTGGCCCTCGGCGGTGGTCGAGGTGGGACCGGTATAGATGATCTCCATATTGCCGATTTCCTTGGCCGCTTCCTCGGCGCCGCGCGCGGCCGCCTCGAAGAAGCCGTTGCCGAGCGATTTGGCGACGATCGCCACCTTGACCGGATCGGCCATCGCCGCCGTCGAGGCGAGAAGCGCCGCGAGGAGCGTCGCGCCGGTGAAGAATCTGTTCATTTCGTAGAGCCTCCCATTTGTTCTGGTCGTTCAGGGCACCCGGTTGTCAGGTGCTCATTCTTCTCGCGCCTAGGCGCTGGCGGATCCCGCCCCGTCTTCTTCCCTCGCCGCGCCGGAGGGCGCGACGATCAGCCGGACGCCCGCCTCCTCCAGCATGGCGGCGTGGCGGTCCTCGACCCTCTCGTCCGTGATGACCGTCTGGATCCGCGACAGCGGGCAGAGGATCAGCGCCGAGCGTTTGGTGAATTTCGACGAATCGACCAGCAGGACGACCTCGTCGGCCTGGCCGATCAGTTTCTCCTCCGCCTGGATGATCAGCGGGTCGGCTTCCATGACCCCCAGGGGGGCGATGCCCTGCGCGCCCATGAACATGCGCCGCGCGTAGAAATTGCGGGTGACGTCGTTCTCGAAAGGCGAAAGCACGATGTTCTGCTCGCGATAGATCGTGCCGCCCGACAGCATCACGACGTTGCGCGAATGGTGCAGCAGATGCTCCGCGATCGGAAAGGAATTGGTGAAGACCTGCAACCGCCGCGTGGCCAAGGGATGCACCATCTGGAAGGTCGTGGTGCCGCCATTGATGATGATCGCATCGCCGTCGTCGCAAAGCTCGACCGCCGAGCGGGCGATTGCGCGTTTCTGCGCGATATTGATCGAAGCATTGAGCGCGAAGGGTCGGCCGGTCAGGCTCGTCACCGGCATCGGCGCCATGGCCTCGGCCCCGCCCCGAACGCGGCGCAATTTCTTCTTCAGATGCAGTGTGGCGATGTCGCGCCGGATAGTGGCTTCCGAGCTGTCGGTCAGTTCCACCAGTTCCGAAACCGAAACGAAGGGCTTCGCCTGAGCGGCGGAAAGAATGACCCTGTGGCGTTCGGATTCGTGCATCGTGTTCTCCCTGACGCCGACATTGACGGCGATTCGGCCGATCGTCAATCAAAAAACATCACAATCAATCGTTCGCAGTCGCAATATGAATGTTTTTGATCGTTTATGATTGACTCGAGCCGCGAGTCGCGCGAAAGAAAGGCAGGCCCCGATCAGCGAACGGGGCACGCGCAGGGAGGATGCCAGATGCTGGACAAGTCGCCGGAGCCCCGGATTCGCAACGCCTGGGACGACGCGGTCGCCGCGCCGATGAGCGAGCCGGAGAAGCTGCTCTATCGCTCGAACCTGCTCGGCTCCGACAAGCGCGTGACGAACTATGGCGGCGGCAATACCTCGGCCAAGGTCGCGGAGACCGATCCCCTGACCGGCGAGACGGTGGAAGTGCTGTGGGTCAAGGGCTCGGGCGGGGATATCGGCTCGATGAAGCTCGACGGGTTTTCCACGCTCTACATGGACAAGCTCCGCGCGCTGAAGGGCAAGTACCGCGGTGTCGCGCATGAGGACGAGATGGTCGGCTATCTGCCGCACTGCACCTTCGACCTCAATCCGCGCGCGGCCTCGATCGACACGCCGCTGCACGCCTATGTGCCGCGCCGCCACGTCGATCACATCCATTCCGACGCGATCATCGCGATCGCGGCCTCGAAGAACTCGGAGGCGCTGACGCGGGAGATCTTCGGCGGGACCATCGGCTGGCTGCCGTGGAAGAAGCCGGGCTATGAACTCGGCCTGTGGCTGGAGAAGCTGGCGACCGAGAACCCGGAACTTCGCGGCGCGGTGCTGGAGAGCCACGGGCTCTTCACCTGGGCCGACGACGCCAGGCACTGCTACGAGACGACGCTCGAGATCATCAATACCGCCGCCGAATGGCTGGCGGACCGGACGGCCGATGTGCCGGCCTTCGGCGGCCTCCGGGTCCAGCCGCTGCCGGCCGCCGAACGCCGGGCGGTCGCCGCGCGGTTGATGCCGGTGATCCGCGGCCTGATCTCGAAGGAACGCTACAAGGTCGGGCATTTCGACGATCAGGGCGCGGTGCTGGATTTCGTCGGCTCGAACGCGCTCGGCGATCTGGCGCCGCTCGGCACCTCCTGCCCCGACCATTTCCTGCGCACGAAGATCCGGCCGCTGGTGCTGGATTTCGACCCGGCGAACCCGGATATCGAAGCGACGCTCGCCAGCCTGCCGGCGGCGGTCGCGGCCTATCGGGAAGATTACGCGGCCTATTACCAGCGCTGCCGCGAGGCGGACAGCCCGGCGATCCGTGACCCGAACGCCGTCGTCTATCTGGTGCCGGGGGTCGGAATGCTGACCTTCGCGCTCGACAAGGCGACGGCGCGGATCTCGGGCGAGTTCTATGTGAACGCGATCAATGTGATGCGCGGCGCCTCGGCGGTTTCCGAATATCAGGGCCTGCCGGAGAAGGAAGCCTTCGATATCGAATACTGGCTGCTCGAAGAGGCGAAGCTCCAGCGGATGCCGAAGCCGAAATCGCTCGCCGGGCGGGTCGCCGTCATCACCGGCGCCGCCGGCGGCATTGGCGCGGCGACGGCGGAGCGCTATCTGGCCGAGGGCGCCTGCGTGATGCTGGCCGATATCGACGCCGGCGCGGTCGAGGAGGTCCGCGCGGGCTTCGCGAAGCGCCATGGCGCCGACATGGTGCGCGCGGTGGTGGCGAATGTCACCGACGAGGCGGCGGTCGCGGCCGCCTATGACGCGCTCGCGGTGGAATTCGGCGGTGTCGACATCGTGGTCTCGAACGCCGGCATCGCCTCCTCCGCCCCGATCGAGGAGACGACGCTCGACCTCTGGAACCGCAATATCTCCATCCTCGCCACCGGCTATTTCCTGGTCAGCCGCGAAGCGTTCAAGCTCCTGAAAAGGCAGGGCATCGGCGGGTCGGTGGTCTATGTCGCCTCCAAGAACGGCCTCGCCGCCTCGCCCAACGCCTCGGCCTATTGCACGGCCAAGGCGGCGGAGATCCATCTCGCCCGCTGCCTCGCGCTCGAAGGGGCGCCGGAGGGGATCCGGGTGAATGTGGTGAACCCCGACGCGGTGCTGCGCGGCTCGCGGATCTGGTCCGGCGAATGGCTGGACCAGCGCTCCTCGACCTACGCCACCGACAAGGAGGGGCTGGAGGAGATGTACCGCCAGCGCAGCCTGCTGAAACGCTCCGTCCTGCCCGAGGACATCGCCGAGGCGAACTATTTCTTCGCGTCCGACGCCTCGGCCAAATCCACCGGCAACATCGTCAATGTCGATGCCGGCAACGTGCAGTCCTTCACCCGCTGACGCCGGCCCCAACAACAATACGGCGCGCGGACGCCGGGGAGGAATCCATGCTCGACAACGGCATCATCCTGGAAGCGAACGACGCGGCCGAGGCCGCCGTCCGCTCCGACTACGACCGGCTCGGCGAGGTGCTGGATCGCCGCGGCGTCGCCATCGCCGAGATCGCGCGCAAGGTCGCGGCTTTCGGCGTCGCGGTGCCGAGCTGGGGCGTGGGCAGCGGCGGCACCCGCTTCGCCCGCTTCCCCGGCGGCGGCGAGCCGCGCGACGTGTTCGACAAGCTGGACGATTGCGGCGTGATCCAGCAGCTGACCGGCGCCACGCCGACCGTCTCGCTGCATATCCCCTGGGACAGGGCGCCGGCCGCCGACCTCCGCGCCAAGGCGGCGGAATGGGGCCTCGGGTTCGATGCGATGAATTCCAACACCTTCTCGGACAGCCCGGGGCAGGCGCTCAGCTACAAGTTCGGCTCGCTGTCGCATACCGACAAGGCGGTGCGCGATCAGGCGGTGGCGCACAACATCGCCTGCGTGGAGCTCGGGCGGGAACTCGGGGCCAAGGCCTTGACCATCTGGATCGGCGACGGGTCGAACTTCCCCGGTCAGGCGCATTTCGGGCGGCAGTTCGAGCGCTACCTCGCCGCGACGGCCGAGATCTACGCCGCGCTGCCCGAGGACTGGACGCTCTTTACCGAACACAAGATGTACGAGCCCGCGTTCTATTCCACCGTGGTCGCCGACTGGGGCAGCAACCTGATGATCGCCCAGACGCTCGGCGACCGGGCGAAGTGCCTCGTCGATCTCGGCCATCACGCGCCGAATACCAATATCGAGATGATCGTCGCGCGGCTGGTCCATGCCGGCAAGCTCGGCGGCTTCCATTTCAACGACTCGAAATACGGCGACGATGATCTCGATTCCGGGTCGATCGACCCCTATCGGCTGTTCCTGATCTTCAACGAACTCGTCGGGATCGAGGGGCCGGCGCCGGCCTACATGATCGACCAGAGCCACAATGTGACCGATCCGATCGAGAGCCTGATCAGCTCCGCGACGGAGATCCAGCGCGCCTATGCCCAGGCGTTGCTCGTCGATCGCGCGGCGCTCGACGCCTGTCAGGAGACGAACGACGCGCTGATGGCCTCCGAGACCCTGAAACGCGCCTTCCGCACCGACGTCTCGCCGCTCCTCGCGCAGGTCCGAATCGACAAGGGCGCCGCGGCCGACCCGATCGCCGCCTATCGTGCCAGCGGCTACCGCGCCCGCGTCAGCGCGGCGCGGCCGGCGAAGGAGGCGGGCTCGGGCGGCATCGTCTGAGCCGCGGGCGCCAAGGAAGGGGGACCGGATTTCACCGGTCCCCCGCGTCTGTTCAGATCAGCTTGCCCATGGCGACGGCGGTGTCGCCCATGCGGATGGAGAAGCCCCATTCGTTGTCGTACCAGGTCAGGATGCGGACCATCGTGCCGTCCATGACCTTGGTCTGATCCATGTGGAACACCGACGAATGCGGGTCGTGGTTGAAATCCGACGATACCAGCGGCTCCAGCGTATAGCCGAGGATGCCCTTCAGCTCGCCGTCCGCCGCCGCCTTGATCGCGTCGTTGATCTCGGCCACGCTCGTCGCCTTCCTGGCGATGAACACCAGATCGACCACCGAGACATTCGGGGTCGGCACGCGGATCGCAACACCGTCGAGCTTGCCGTTGAGCTGGGGCAGCACCAGGCCGACCGCCTTCGCCGCGCCGGTCGAGGTCGGGATCATGCTGAGGGCGGCCGCGCGGGCGCGGTACAGATCCTTGTGCATGGTGTCGAGCGTCGGCTGATCGCCGGTATAGCTGTGGATCGTCGTCATGAAGCCCTTCTCGATGCCGACGGTCTTGTCGAGGACATAGGCGACGGGCGAGAGGCAGTTCGTCGTGCAGGAGGCGTTGGAGACGACGAGATCGTCCTTGGTCAGGGTCTTGTCGTTCACGCCATAGACGATGGTCTTGTCGGCGCCGCCCGACGGGGCCGACACCAGAACGCGCTTGGAACCGTTTTCAAGGTGGATCTTCGCCTTTTCCTTGTCGGTGAAGATGCCGGTGCATTCCATGGCGATATCGACATCGCCCCAGGGCAGTTCCGCCGGGTTGCGGACCGCCGTCACCTTGATCGGACCGCGGCCGACGTCGATCGTATCGCCGGAGACGGTGACGGTGCCGGGGAAACGACCGTGGACGCTGTCATAGCGCACGAGGTGGGCATTGGTCTCGACCGGGCCGAGGTCGTTGATCGCCACGACCTCGATATCGGTCCGGCCCGACTCGATGATCGCGCGCAGCACGTTACGCCCGATGCGCCCGAAGCCGTTGATTGCAACCTTGACCGTCATTTCTCGATTTCCCTTACTTCAGGACTGTGAGGTCAGCGCGCGCCGACCCGCGTGTATTCCTTCGCGCCGTCCGGCGCGCGTCGCGGGCTCGAACCGCCGGTCAAGAGCCTGGAAGCGCGCAGATCCGGCAGGCCCCGGATACAGGCCCGCGCGCATTCCCGCAAGCCGCGCGGACAGAAAACACCGGCGCCGCGCCGGGCACGCGAAATGAGACAAGCTCACAGCCCCGGATGCCGCTTGATATGGTTTCTTGACATGCCCCGGCCGGACCCGTCCTGATCAGCCGCGCGTCAGCGTGCGGCGGACCGCGTCCTTCCATCCGGCATAGGCTTTCTCCCGGGCGCCCGCTTCGATCGCCGGCTCGAACCGGCGGTCCAGCGCCCAGGAGCGCGCGAATTCGGCGGGCCCCGGATAGAGGCCGGCGCGCATTCCGGCCAGCCATGCCACGCCGAGCGCGGTGGTTTCGCGCACCCGCGGCCGGTCGACCGGCGCGCCGAGGATGTCGGCGAGGCATTGCATGGTCCAGTCCGAGGCGCTCATCCCGCCATCGACGCGCAGCACGGTGTCCTCGCCCGCGCCCCAGTCGGCGCGCATCGCCTCGGCGAGGTCGCGGGTCTGGTAGGCGACGCTCTCCAGCGCGGCGCGGGCGAATTCGGCGGGACCGGAACCGCGGGTGAGGCCGAAGATCGCGCCGCGGCATTCGGCATCCCAGTAGGGCGCGCCCAGTCCGGTGAAGGCCGGGACCAGATAGAGCCGCTGGTTCGGGTCGGCGCGTTCGGCGAGACCTTGGGTTTCCCCGGCGGCGCGAATGATGCCGAGCCCGTCGCGCAGCCACTGCACCACCGCGCCGGCGACGAAGATCGAGCCTTCGAGCGCGTAGGTCGGCTTGCCGTCCAGCTGATAGGCGATGGTGCCGAGCAGCCGGTTCCGGCTCTCCACCAGCCGCTCGCCGGTGTTGAGCAGGGCGAAACAACCGGTGCCGTAGGTCGATTTCAGCATGCCGGGCTGGAAGCAGGCCTGCCCGACCGTCGCGGCCTGCTGGTCGCCGGCGACGCCGAGGATCGGGATTTCGCGCCCGAAGAGATCGGCCCGCGTCATCCCGTATTCCGAGGCGCAGTCGCGGACCTCGGGCAGCATCGCCATCGGTACGCCGAGCAGCCCACAGATCTCGGCGTCCCAGCGACCTTCGCGGATGTCATAGAGCAGTGTGCGCGCCGCGTTCGTCGCGTCGGTCGCATGGACCGCGCCGCCGGTCAGCCTCCAGATGAGAAAGGTATCGATCGTGCCGAACAGGAGTTCGCCGGCCGCCGCCCGCGCCCGTGCGCCCTCGACATTGTCGAGCAACCACCGGATCTTGGTGCCCGAGAAATAGGGATCGAGCAGCAGGCCGGTCTTCCGCGCGATCATCGGCTCAAGGCCCGCGGCGCGCAATTCGGCGCAGAGGCCGGCGGTGCGGCGGTCCTGCCAGACGATGGCATTGTGGATCGGCTCGCCGGTGCGCCGGTCCCAGACCAGCGTCGTCTCGCGCTGGTTGGTGATGCCGACCGCGGCGATGGCGGCCGGCGCAAGCCCCGCCCGCTCGATCGCGCCCCCGCAGACGGCGGCGGTCGTCGACCAGATTCCGGCCGGATCATGCTCGACCCAGCCGGAATTGGGGAATATCTGCGGAAATTCCTCCTGCGCCGAGGCGACGACATTGAGATCGGCGTCGAAAACGATGGCACGGCTCGAGGTCGTGCCCTGGTCGATGGCGAGCACGTGACCCATCGCGTCCCTCCCCGGTGCTCCGTTTCGCATGGAGCTTCGTCCGGAACGCAGGGGGCATCCGGCGGCGCGTTCTGTCAAGGCGCGGCTTTGGGGCGGGCACGGTGCTCGCATTCTCCGATCCACCGCGAAACATGTCCCGCGACCGCGCGCCACGCGGGGAGAGGGCCGCCAGATATGAGGGTACCTTCCGCCCGTGTCGCCCCCGCCATTCGCGCCGCAAGTTTATTGCGCGCGCTTGCGCGCCTTCGACGCGCGTTCTATGACGAAATCAGCAACAGTCGCGAGCAGCATGGCCCAGAACTTCCGTCACTCCGAGATCCTGACAATCGCGAGGGACGCCGGCAAGGTCACGGTCGAAGGGCTCGCCACGCATTTCAATGTCACCGCCCAGACGATACGGCGCGATCTGGCCGAGCTTTGCGATGTCGGCCAGCTGACGCGGGTGCATGGCGGCGCGATGATCCCGTCGGGGGTGATCGCCCTCGGCTACGAGGATCGGCGCAGCCTCGCCTCCGAGGAGAAGGACGCCATCGCCCGCATGGTGGCCCGGCAGATCCCGGACGGGGTCTCGATCTTCATGAACATCGGGACCACGACCGAGGCCGTCGCCCGCGCGCTGCTGAAGCATCGCAACCTGATGGTGATCACCAACAACCTCAACGTGGCGAACATCCTCGCGACGAGCCCGAACTCCGAGGTGATCGTCGCCGGCGGCATCCTGCGCCGGGCGGACGGTGCGCTGGTCGGCGACGTGACGGCGGAGTTCATCGGCCAGTTCAAGGTGGATTACGCGATCATCGGCTCGGCGGCGGTCGATCCCGACGGCTCGCTGCTCGACTATGATTTCCGCGAGGTCCGGGTGGCGCAGGCGCTGATCAAGAACGCCCGCAAGAGCTATCTCGTCGCCGATCATACCAAGTTCAAGATGGCGGCGCCGGTCAGGATCGCGAGCCTCGCCGATCTCGACGGTTTCTTCACCGACATCGCGCCGCCGAAATCGATTCTTCAGCTCTGCGCCGACAACGATGTTTTCATCCGCACCGTGGAAAACGCGGCGCGGGCCCGTTAGGCGGCGTTTGTCCCAGGGGTTCGGTCAGCCGTTGGCGCCGCCGGGGCCGACGAAGAGCGCGGCGTCGCGGGCGGCCTGGGTCAGGGCCTTGGACTTGTTCACCGTTTCCTCGAACTCGGCCTCGGGGTCGCTGTCGTGGACGACGCCGCCGCCGGCCTGGATATAGAGCGTCGCGTCCTTGACCACCGCCGTGCGCAGCGCGATGCAGATATCCATGTCGCCGCCGGCCGAGAAATAGCCGACGCCGCCGCCATAGACTCCGCGCTTTTCGCTCTCGAGTTCGTCGATGATCTGCATCGCCCGCACCTTCGGCGCGCCGGAGACCGTGCCGGCGGGCAGGCCGGCGAGCAGCGCCGAGAGCGCGTCCTCGCCCTCGGCCAGCTCGCCGTCGACATTCGAGACGATATGCATGACGTGGCTGTAGCGCTCGATGATGAACTGCTCGTTCGGGTCGACGCTGCCGATCTTCGCCACCCGGCCGACATCGTTGCGGCCGAGGTCGAGCAGCATCAGATGTTCGGCCCGCTCCTTGGGATCGGCGAGAAGCTCGGCCTCCAGCGCCGCGTCCTCGGCCGGGGTGGCGCCGCGGCGCCTGGTGCCGGCGATCGGGCGGATGGTGACGCGGCCGCCCTTCACCTGCACGAGGATCTCCGGACTCGCCCCGATCACCTGGAAGGCGCCGAAGTTGAAATAGAACATGTAGGGGCTGGGATTGGTCCGCCGGAGCGCGCGATAGAGCGCGAAGGGCGGCAGGTCGAACCGCTGCGCCCAGCGCTGGCTCGGCACCACCTGAAAGACGTCGCCGGCGGCGATATAGTGTTTGGCCCGGGCGACGACCTCGAGATAGCGCGCATGGCTGGTGTTGGAGACCGGCGCCGCGGGCGGAGGCGCGGCACCGAGGTCGCGGGTCGCCGCCGCCGGCGCGCGGTCGAGATCGCGCACCGCGTCCATCACCCGTTCCGCCGCCTGGGCGTAGGCCGCGCGGGCCGACAGGCCGGAATTGGCCCAGGCCGGGCTGATCACCGTCACCTCGGCCTTCACGCCATCGACCACCAGCACCACCGACGGCCGCAGCATCAGCGCATCGGGCAGGCCGAGCGGGTCGGGATTGACGTCCGGCAGATGCTCGACCAGGCGCACCATGTCATAGCCGAGGAAGCCGAACAGGCCGGCGGCCATTGGCGGCAACTCGGCCGGAATGTCGATCCGGCTCTCGGCGATCAGCGCGCGCAGGCTGTCGAGCGGCGCGGCGGCTTCGTCCTGCCATCCGTCGGAATCGAAGCGCGCGGAGCGGTTGATCCTGGCGCGGGCGCCGCGGCATTCCCAGATCAGATCCGGCTTCATCCCCATGATCGAGAAGCGGCCGCGCACGTCGCCGCCGGTCACGCTTTCGAGCAGGAAGCTGTCCTTGCGCGCCTCGGTCAGCTTCAGCATCAGGCTGACCGGCGTATCGAGATCGGCGACGAGCCGGGTCCAGACCAGCTGGTTCTCGCCGCGCGCATGGGCTTCGGCGAATGCTTCGAACGCGGGGAACAGGGTCATCGGCGAAGAATCACGGGGCGGAAACTCATGGGGCGGCGGCTCACGGGAAGCGGGTCAGCACGGCGTCGAGCTGGTTCTGGTGCAGCGTGACGCCGGCCGCGTCACGCAGCGCGCCGGTATAGAGCGCCAGCAGATCCTCGGCGACCTGGCCGCGCAGCTGGGTCTCGGCATTGAGCACGGCCGTCTTGTTGGCTTCGGCCTCCGGATCGAACGGCTGAATCGCTGTCAGCTGAGCGAGCACGACGCCCAACCCGGAGCCGCCCGCGTCCGGCGCGGTCACGAGCGCGCCCTGCTCCGTGGCGAAGATGTCGGTCATCAACTCGGGTGACACGCCCGGCGCCACCGCGTCGCGGGTCCCGGGCGCGGCCGCGATCGGCGCGAGCCCGAGCCGCCGGGCGAGATCGGCGAAGGGAAGGCCGCCCCGCACCTCGTCCCCGAAGCCTTGCGCCACGGCGGTCAGGCGCCGGCCGGTCTCGGCCGCGGTCCAGTCGGCGGCGACCCGATCACGTACCTCGGGCAGCGGGATCAAGGCTGGCGCGTCGATCGAATCGACCCGCAGCGCGACGAGGCCGCCGCCGGCGAGTTCGACAACGTCTGTCGTCTCGCCGACCTCGGACTGGGTCGCGAGGTCGCGGAAGGCGGGGTCGGCGGCGATGCCGTCGGTGGTCGCGGCGGTGAGCTCGATGGTGCCGAGGGTCATCTCGGTCTCAGTGTCGATCTCTTCGAGCGTCGCGCCACCGGCGACCAGATCCTCGATCGCGGCGGTGTCGGCGGCGATCCTGTCGGCGGCGAGCTTCAGCGCGCGCTCCTGGCGGAGCTCGTCGCGGGCCGCCTCGAAGGGGGTGCTGGTGGCGGCGAGAATCGCGTTGATCCGGTAGAGCGACGGGCCAAGCGCGCTCGACACCGGTCCGATGATACCGGGCTCGGTCGCGCCGAACACCGCCGCGCGGGCGGCCGGCGTCAGCGACGCGGCCGCGACATCGCCCTGGTCGATCTGGTCGGACGTCAGGCCCCGCTCGACGGCGAGCGCGTCGAAATCGATCTCGCCGGCGTCGAGCCGGGCCTTCGCCGCCGCCGCGTCCGCGTCGGTGGCAAAGCCGATCCGGTCGAGCGCGCGCCGCTCCGGCGTGTTGAACCGGGCGGGTTCCGCGTCATAGGCGGCGCGCAGGTCGGCCTCGGGCACCTCGATGCTGGCGGCGAGCGTCTCGGGGGCGACGCTGACATAGGTGACATGGCGGGTTTCGGGCCGGGTGTAGCGGTCGTTATGCGCGTCGTACTCGGCCCGCAGTTGCTCCTCGGTCGGGGCAGGCACCGGCTCGGGCAGCGCGGCGGGCCCGATCTCGATCCAGTCGAAGCCGCGGCGCTCGCCGAGATAGCCGAGGATGGTCGCCGCCGCCGAAACCGGCGCGGCGGCGGCGGACTGCACGCCGTTCGCCAGCATCTCGCGGGTGGTCTCGCGGCGCAGATCCTCCTCGAAGTCGGCGGGATCGAGGCCGTTGTTGCGCAGGGTCATCTCGTAGGTCTGGCGGTCGAACTTGCCGTCGGGGCCGCGGAAGGCGTTGACGGTCATCACCTGCGCGCCAACCGCGTCGTCGCCGACCGAAAGGCCGAGCCGGTCCGCCTCCTCGTCGAGCGCGGCGTCGTTGACGAGGCGCGCGAGGACCATGGTGTCCATGCCGTATTGCCGCGCCTCCGACATCGGCAGCGCGCGGCCGAGCCGATTCGAGAGCGTCCGGACCTCGCGGTCAAGCGCGCGGGCATACTCGGCCTCGCTGATCGAGCGGTCGCCGACCACCGCCACGTCGTCGCTGGTCAAGGCGCCGCTGTTGCCGATACCGAAACCGGCGAGGCCGATGACCAGCAGCACGAGCAGGGTCCAGACCAGGACCCGCGAATGTTTGGCGCGCAGGAAGTCGAGCATGGCGGATCGGGCATCCCTCTCGCTCCCGCGCGGGGACCGCGTGGGATCAGGGCGCGGTTTTAGGCGCTGGCCATCGGGGTGGCAAGGGGCGCCTCGGCCCGCTTCGCCAACGCCGGATCGGCGGTCAGCGCGGCGAGGCGGCGGGTCACGGTGGCGAGCCCATCGGCGTCCATGTTGGCGAAGGCGAGACGCAACTGGCGACCGAAACCGGTCGAGCCGCCCTTCTCCGGCGCGGGGCCGAACATGGTTCCGGGCAGGACCAGCAGCGACTGGCTCTCGACCATCGCCTTGGCGAGGCGGTCGGAGGGCAGGTCGAACGGATGCTCGACATAGGCGAAATAGGCGCCGCAGCCGAGCAGACGCCAGCCGGGCAGCGTGGCGAGGCCGGCGGTGATCGCGGCGCGGCGGCGCAGGATCTCGGCGCGCTCGCCCGCGACCCAGGGGCCGAGGTGGCGCAGGCCCCAGGTCGCCGCCTTCTGGCCGAGTGTCGGGGCGCAGATCGCGACGGAATCGAGGAATTTCTCGACCTCGGCCAGCCGGTCGGGCGCGGCGATGATCGCGCCGGTGCGATGGCCGGTCAGGCGGAAGGCCTTGGAGAAGGAATAGAGATGGATCAGCACGTCCCGCCAGTCGGGATCGGTGAAGAGGTCATGCGCGCGCCCCTCACGCGAGTCGAAGTCGCGATAGGTCTCGTCGAGCATCAGCGCCGCGCCGGCGGAGCGGGCGATGCCGGCGAATTCGGCGACGAGCCCGGCCGGGTATTCCGCGCCGGTCGGGTTGTTCGGGCTGATGAGCACGATCGCCTTGACCCGCGGCCCGATCAGCCGGCGCGCGGCCTCCGGATCGGGCGTCATGTCGGGGCGGCAGGGCAGCGGGATCGCCTCGACGCCGACGGTATCGCACCACATCTTGTGATTGAAGTACCAGGGCACCGGCAGCAGGATGGCGTCGCCCGGCACAGCGAGGGTGGCGAGCGCGGCGCAGAAGGCCATGTTGCAGCCCGCCGTGATCGCCACGTCCTCCGGGTGGATCGCCCCGCCATATTGCATGCTCCAGCGGCCGGCGATCTCGGCGCGAAGTTCCGGCAGGCCGAGCACCGGGCCATAGAGATGCGTGTCGGGCTCGGAGAGCACCATCCCGGCCATCGCGGCGCGCAGCGATTCGGGCGGCGGTTCGACCGGCGCGGCCTGGCTGAGGTTGAGCAGCGGCCGCTCCGGCGGAAAGCGGGTATCGGCGACCCAGCGCCGCGCCTCCATCACCGGCGGCGGCGCGGTGGCACGCAGGAGGGCGCTGAAAGGCGACATGGCGAACCCCGGTCGATGACGTCCGTCACGAACCTAGACGCCGCGGCGCGGCGGGCGCAAGCGGCTTGCCCCGGCGCGGCCAGTGTTTCGGTGGCATCTATCTGAAAAGGCGCCAGAACCCGCCCGCCAAAACCTCCGCGACCGGCCCGAAGCCCGCTTGACGGCGCCGGGACGCGCCCTTAGGCGGGGCGATCATGGCCGAGCCTCCGATCCTGACCCTGACCGACATCGGCCTCACCTTCGGGGGGGCGCCCCTGTTCGAGAATGTCGCCCTCGCCGCGCATCCGGGCGAGCGGATCGCGCTTGTCGGGCGCAATGGCTCGGGCAAGTCGACGCTGATGAAGCTGATGGCCGGGCTGATCGAGCCGGACAGCGGCAGCCGGTTCCTGCGGCCCGGGCTGCGGGTCGGTTATATGGCGCAGGATCCGGACTTCGCCGGCTTCGCCACGCTCGGCGCCTATGCCGGGCAGGCGGTCGATCCCGCCGAGGCCTGGCGGGTGGACATGGCGATGGAGGGGGTGAAGCTCGACCCCGGCCTCGATCCGGCGGCGGCCTCGGGCGGCGAGCGGCGACGCGCGGCGCTGGCACGGATCCTCGCCGAGGCGCCGGATCTCATGCTGCTCGACGAGCCGACCAACCATCTCGACATCACCGCGATCGCCTGGCTCGAGGACTGGCTGCGCGAGACGCGGACGGCTTTCGTCGTCATCAGCCACGACCGGGCGTTCCTGCGGCATCTGACCGACCGGACGCTCTGGGTCGACCGCGGCGAGGTCCGCCGCCTCGACCGCGGTTTCGCCGCCTTCGAGGAATGGCGCGACCGGACCTTCGAGGAGGAGGATCAGGCGCGGCACAAGCTCGACCGGCTGATCAAGGCCGAAGGCCGCTGGGCGGTCGAGGGCATCTCGGCGCGGCGCAAGCGCAACCAGGGCCGGGTGCGGCGGCTGGCCGACATGCGGGCCGAACGCCGGGCACAGATCGCGCGGCAGGGCGCGGCGCGGATGGATTTCGAAAGCGCGACCCGTTCCGGCAAGCTGGTGGTGGAGGCCGAACGCGTCGCGAAGCGCTTCGGCGGGCGGGAGATCGTCCGCGACTTCTCGCTGCGCGTCCAGCGCGGCGAGCGCGTGGCCCTGGTCGGGCCGAACGGGGTCGGCAAGACGACGCTGCTCAATCTCCTGACCGGGGAGCTCGCGCCCGACGAGGGGTCCGTGCGGCTCGGCGTCAATCTGATCCCGGCGGTGTTCGACCAGAACCGGGCGGCGCTCGATCCGGCGGCGAGCCTCTGGGACACGCTGACCGGCGACGCGACGCTCGGCGTCTCGGGCCGCAACGATCAGGTGATGGTGCGCGGCAAGCCCCGGCACGTCGTCGGCTATCTCAAGGAATTCCTGTTCGCCGAGGCGCAGGCGCGCGGGCCGGTCTCGGCGCTGTCGGGCGGCGAGCGGGCGCGGCTGCTGCTCGCGCGGCTGATGGCACGCGATTCGAACCTGCTGATCCTCGACGAGCCGACCAACGATCTCGACGTCGAGACGCTCGATCTGCTGCAGGAGCTGATCGACGACTACGGCGGCACCGTTCTTCTCGTCAGTCATGACCGCGACTTCCTCGACCGGGTGGCGACGACGACCATCGCGATGGAGGGCGACGGCGCGGCGGTGGTCTATGCCGGCGGCTGGAGCGACTATCGCGCGCAGCGGGCATTGTCGGAGCCGGAGGCGCCCGCCGCGGCGGAACGGACGCGGGCGAAACCGGCGGAGAAGCCGGCGCCGAAGGCCGCCGCCAAGCTCAGCTTCACCCAGGCGCATCGGCTGGAAGCGCTGCCGGCCGAGATCGACCGCGTCACGGGCGAGATCGCCAAGCTCGAAACCCTGCTCGCCGACCCGAACCTCTTCGCGCGCGACCCCGACAAGTTCGCCAGGGCGAGCGCCGCGCTCGTCGCCCGGCAGGAGGCGCTGGCCGCCGCCGAGGAGGAATGGCTGCGCCTCGAAGAGCTGCGCGAAGCCGCGAGCGGCTAGGCGGCGGACCCCGCGGGAGGGGCGCGGGCGCTCCCTACCCAAGCGCGGGGAAATGTGATTGGTCTTCGACGAAACGGAGGCGGACAGGCGATGACAACCGGCGCGCGTCTTCTGGTCGACTGCCTGCTGGCGCAGGGGGTGACGACGGCGTTCGGCGTGCCGGGCGAGAGCTATCTCGCCGTGCTCGACGCGCTGCTCGACACGCCGATCCGCATGGTGCCGAACCGGCAGGAGGGCGGCGCGGCCTTCATGGCGGCGGCCTGGGGCAAGCTGACCGGCGCGCCCGGCGTCTGCTTTGTCACCCGCGGCCCGGGAGCGACCAACGCGGCGATCGGCGTGCATACCGCGCGGCAGGATTCGGCGCCGATGATCCTGTTCGTCGGCCAGGTTGGCACCGACATGAAGGAGCGCGAGGCGTTCCAGGAGATCGACTATCGCGCCGCCTTCGGGCCGCTGGCCAAATGGGCGACCGAGATCGAGGCGGCGGACCGCGTGCCCGAGATCGTCTCCCGCGCCTTCGCCGCCGCCCGGAGCGGGCGGCCCGGGCCGGTGGTGGTCGCCCTGCCCGAGAATGTGCTGACCGCGCCGACCAACGCCGTCGCCGGACCCGCCGTGCGGATCCCGACGCCCGCGCCCTCGACCGCGGACCTGGCCGAGATCGCGCGGCTGCTGGCCGGTGCGCGGGCGCCGCTGGTGCTGGCGGGCGGCGGCGGCTGGGGCGAGGCGGCGCGCGCGGGGCTGCGCGCCTTCGCGGAGGCGAACCGCCTGCCGGTGCTGACGGCCTTCCGCCGGCAGGATCTGCTGGACAATTCCAGCCCGAGCTACGCCGGCGACGCCGGCCTCGGCAAGACGCCAGCGGTCAGGGCGCTGATGCGCGAGGCCGACCTGATCCTCGCACTTGGACCGCGCTTTGGCGAGATCCTGACCGACGGGTTCGCGCTCTTCCCGGTGCCGCGGATGCCGGCGACACTGGTCCATGCCCATGCTTCGGACACCGAATTGAACCGTGTCCATACCGCCGATCTGCCGATCGTGGCGCATCCCGACGCGCTGATGCCGCTCCTCGCCGGGATCCGGGTCGATGCGAGCGCCTGGGCCGGCCGGACCGAGACCGCGCACGCCGCCTGGGAGACGAGCCTCGCGACCCCGCCACAGCCCGGCGCGCTCGACATGGGGGAGGTCACGCGGCATCTCGACGCGACCCTGCCCGACGATGCGATCCTGACCAACGGCGCCGGCAATTTCGCGATCTGGACCAACAAGCATTTCCCCTTCCGCGGCCGCCGGCGGCTGATCGGACCACAGTCGGGCGCCATGGGCTATGGCGTACCGGCGGCGATCGCCGCGAAGATCGCCTTCCCCGAGCGGATGGTGGTCGCGCTGGCCGGCGACGGCGATTTCCAGATGACGTCGCAGGAACTCGGCACGGCGCTGCAGACCGGCGCCTGGCCGATCGTGCTCATCGTCAACAACGCGAGCTATGGCACGATCCGCATGCATCAGGAGCGGACCTATCCGGGGCGGGTCAGTTTCACCGACATCGTCAACCCGGATTTCGTCGCCCTCGCCCGTGCCTATGGCGCCCATGCCGAGCGGGTGACCCGTACCGCCGATTTTCCCGACGCCTTCGCCCGCGCACAGGCAAGCCGGAGCGGCGCGGTGCTGGAACTGGTGATCGATACCGAGAGCCTGACCCCGCGCCAGACCTTGTCCGCGATGCGCGCCGCCGCCCCGCGGGAGTAGCCCATGCCCGGTTCCGCCACCCCCGGACCGCGACCCGCCGATCCGACGGCGATGTTCGAAGCGCTCGGCGCCTGCTGGCCGGCGGTCGAGATCCAGCGGCTCGGTTGCTGGACCCTGCGCCGCGGCGGGGGCGGCGGCGGCCGCGCCTCGGCGGCGACCCTCGACGGCGCGCTCGTCGATCTGGCCGACGCGTTCGACGCGGCCGAGACGGGAATGCGCGGCATGGGGCAGCCGCCGCGGTTCATGATCCGGCCGGGCGAGGAGACGCTCGACGCCGCCCTCGCGGCGCGCGGCTACGCGGTCGAGGGGCCGAACCTGATCCTCGCCGCGCCGGCGGCGGAGCTTGGCGGGGCCGGGCCGGACTGGGGGACGGTGCGCTGCGCCGCGCCGCTCGCGCGGATGATCGAGCTCTGGCAGGCGAACGGCATCGGCGCCGGCCGGCGCGCGGTGATGGACCGGGCGCCGGCGCCGAAGGTCTGGCTGCTCGTCCGCGACGGCGATCGGCCGGCGGGCTGCGCCTTCGCCGATATCCACGCCGATGCCGGGGGTGCCATCGCGATGGTCCATTCGGTGGTGATCGATCCCACCTCCCGGCGCCGCGGTCTCGGCGCGCGGCTGGTTCGCGCCGCCGGCCGCTGGGCCGCGACCGAGGGCGCCGCGACCCTCGCCCTCGCCGTCGGGCGGGCCAATCTGCCGGCCGTGACGCTCTATCAGCGCCTTGGCATGGCCGAAGCCGGCGCCTACCACTACCGCGTCGCGGCGGAATAGAGCGCGAAAGGCCGGGGGGAAGACGATGTCACGTGCCACGATGGCAGGCCCTGCCGGGCGCGCGGCGGCCAGCATGCGCGCCGGCTTCGCAGCGCTTGTTCTCGGCTATGTGCTCAGCCAGTTCTACCGCGCCTTCCTCGCCGTGCTCGCGCCGACCCTGAAGCGCGAGCTCGGCGCCTCGCCGGAGGATCTGGCCCTCGCCTCCGGTCTCTGGTTCGCGGTCTTCGCGGCGATGCAGATCCCGGTCGGCCTGCTGCTCGACCGGGTCGGGCCGCGGCGAACGGCGGGCTATCTCTTCATCCTCGGCGGCGCCGGCGGGGCGGCGGCCTTCGCCACGGCGACCTCGCCACAAGGGATCGTGCTCGCGATGGCGCTGATCGGCGTCGGCTGCGCGCCCGTGCTGATGGCGGCGCTCTATATCTTCGCACGGGTCTATCCGCCGGCGATGTTCGCCAGCCTCGCCGGGTTGCTCATCGGCATCGGCTCGGCCGGCAATCTCGCCGCCGCGGCGCCGCTGACCTGGGCGGCGGACGCGTTCGGCTGGCGCGCGGCGATCTGGATCGTCGCGGCCGCCACGCTCGTCGTCGGCGCGGCGCTGCTCGCCCTCATCCATGACCCCGGACCCCCGCCGCCGAGCGACGCTGAACAGACCGGGTTCGTAGCGCTGCTGCGCCAGCCGGCGCTCTGGGTGATGGTCCCGCTGATGCTGGTCTGCTACGGGCCGGCGGCGGGCATCCGCGGCCTCTGGGCCGGACCCTATTTCGCCGATGTCTTCGGGCTCGACGATGCGCGGATCGGCGTGCTGACCCTGTGGATGGCGCTCGCCATGGTGCTCGGGAACTTCGCCTATGGCCCGCTCGACCGGCTGCTCGGCACGCGCAAGTGGGTGATCGTGGGTGGCAATCTCGCCGTCGCTTCCTGCCTCGGGCTGCTCGCCCTGTGGCCGGCGGCGAGCCCCGGCCGCTCGGCGCTGCTCCTCGCCGGGGTCGGCTTCTTCGGCGCCTCCTATCCGATGATCATGGCGCATGGGCGCGCCTTCTTTCCGCATCATCTCGCGGGGCGCGGCGTGACCCTGGTCAACCTGATGGGAATTGGCGGCGCCGGCTTGCTGCAGATCGCGAGCGGGCGGCTCTTCGCGGCCGCCGAGGGCCGGCCGGAGGCGGTGCCCGCTTCGGGATACGCGGCGATCTTTCTCTTCTTCGCCGCGCTGGTGCTCGTCGGGTCGGTGATTTACACGCTGAGCCAGGACAGGCTAGACTGAAATCAGACGAGTGCCGGTCGACGCTGTTTCCGGAAGCGGACAAAAGGCCTGTGCTTGATGGTTAATTCACGTTAAGAAGTCCGTGAGCCATCAGGGCAGTTATTCGGACCGCGCAATGACGCTCGAAGCGCCATCCCCTGTCGCATTTCCGCGGAGCGTTCTCCGACTGTGCGAGGCGCTCGGCCCGTCGCGGGAGGCCGCGCTCTTGTTGCCCTCGCTGCGGGCACTCGACTGGGTGATGACCCTGCCGAACGCCGCCGCGCCCGGCTTCGCCTATCTCGGCGGCGCCTGCCGCGGCGTTCCGGTCGGTGGCGGCGGGCGCGACCTGACCGAGGCGGCGGCGCGCCTCGCCGGCGAGGCAGCGGAAGTGCTGGCGCAGGTCACGGAACCCTGTCTCGCCGACGGCCCGGCGGATCCGGCCATTGATCGCATCTGGACGGCCGACGCCGGGAGCTCGGCCCGCGTCGCCGCGGTCAATCTGACCCGCGGCCGTCAGGTCGTGGTGCCGGCATCGGCGATCCATTTCGACACCGGCTTCGACGCGAACCGCGCGGCCGAGGCGCCGCCGCGCAGCCTCGGGCTCGGCGCGGGACCGGATCGCGCGGCGGCGCGGCTCGCCGGACTGCTCGAGCTGATCGAGCGGGACGCGGCCTTCGCCTGGTGGATGGAGGGCCGGCGGCCGAGGGCGCTCGACGCCGTACCGACCGCGCCCGCCGCCGCCGATCTCGCCCGCATGCGCGCCGGCGCGGTCGCGCCCGGCCGGCCGACCACCTTTCTCGATCTGGCCTCGCCGACCGGAATCACCGTCGTCTGCGCGCTGTCGCGCGACCCGGGCGGCAACGGCCTCGCCTTCGGCCTCAAGGCCGGGCTTTGCCCGCGCCTCGCGGTCCAGGGCGCGATGATCGAGCTGCTGCAGATGGAGATGGCGCTGGAACTGGCCCGGCACCGGCTGGCCCAGGGTCGCGACACCGGAAGCGACGAAGGCCCGCTCCGCCGCGCAGCACTCGATCCCGACGCGTTCGACGCCTTCTCGCCGCTGCCGGCCGCGGCCGGCGAGGGTCCGTCGATCGCCGGGCTCGACGATCTGACCGCGCATCTCGCGACACTCGGGCACGAGGTCACGGTCGCCGATCTCGAAGGTCCGGCCGCGGCGCCGCTGCACGTGGCGAAGGTCTTCGTGCCGGGCCTCCGGCCGATGCCGGGCGGCGCGGCGCGGGCGACGCGCGGCGCGCCCGGGACAGAGGCGGACCTGATGTGAACGCCGAGAACCCGCCCCGCGCGATCTTCCTGACCACCGCCGGCACCATGCGACTGCTGGTGGATGGGCGCGAGCTGATGCTTTCCAGCCGCAAATCGCTGGCGATCCTCACCTATCTCACCCTGCAATCCACCCGCTCGGAAAGCCGCGAACGGATCGCCGCCCTGCTCTGGAGCGATTCCGGCGGCGAGCACGGCCGCGCCGCGCTGCGCCAGACGCTGCGCCGGCTGAAGCTCGACCTCGGCCCGGCCGAGGATCTGGTGGAGGCCGACCGCAACAGCCTGCGCCTGACCCGGCCGGTGCGGGTCGATATTCTCGATGCGATCGAGGCGGCCGAAGCCGGTGCCCCACCCACCACGTCGCACGCCGACGGTCCCGACCTCGGGCGGCTGTTCGCCGATCTCGACGATCTCGACCCGGACTTCAACCTGTGGCTCGCGGTGCAGCGCGAGCGGCTGGGATCGCAGCTGCTCGCGCGGCTCGAAGCCGCGCTCATCGCCGCCACCGACGGTGCCCGGCGCCTCGCCTTGGCGGAATCGCTTCTGCGGACCGATCCGACGCACGAGGCCGCCGCCCGCGCCGCGATGCAGGCGCATATGGCCCAGGGCGATACCGCGCAGGCGATGCGCGTCTATGAGCGGCTCTGGCAGGTGCTGGACGAGGAGCTGGATGTCGAGCCCTCGGAACAGACCCAGACGCTCTATGTCGCGATCAAGCAGGGCAATCCGCAGCCCGCGCCGGCGCCGGTCGCGACCGAGGATCTGCTGGCGCCGATCGCCATCGTGGTGGACCGCACCCAGGGGCAGGCGCAACTGCCCGCCGACTACGCCTATTTCGGCTCGATCTTTCGCGACGAGATGATCGCGGCGCTGTCGCGGTTCCGCGACTGGCTGGTCATCGACGGCGAGCATGGCGGGCCGACGCCGCCGACCTATCGCGCCTATTTCCTGCGAATTACCCTGCATGTGCGGGACGACGGCATCGTCGTCGCCATGATGCTGGTCGACCAGAGCGACAGCCGCTGCGTCTGGGCCGAACGCTACACCGCGACGCTCGACGGCATGGCGGTGCTGCACCGCACGGCGCTGCGCAATCTCGCGGTCGCGCTCAATGTGCATCTCTCGGTCGCGCGGTTGCAGAGCACGCGCGAGCTCTCGACGCCGATGGGCCGCAAATACGAGCTCTGGATGCAGGCCCAGGCGCTGATGGGCGAATGGCGGTCGGACGACGAGAACCGGGCCGAGCGCATCCTGCGCGACCTGATCGAGACGACGCCGACCTTCGCACCCGCCATGGTGGCGCTGGCGCAGATCCTGAATTCGGGTCCGATCGTCTTTCCCGGCCGGCTTCGGCGCGCCGAGGTGCTCGAGGAATCGCTGCGACTGACCTCGCGCGCCGTCATGCTCGATCCGCTCGACAGCCGGACGCATCTTTCGCGATCCTGGGCGCATGCGATCTCGCGGGCGCATTCGGCGGCGCTCAGCCATCTCGACCTGGCGCTCGACCTCAACGAGAATGATCCCTGGACCATCGTCTCCGCCGCGCTCGGCTTCGCCTTCGCGGGGGAGTTCGACCAGAGCCGCGGGCTGGTGGCGCAGGCACGGGCCTTCGGCATGCGCTATTCCCGGGCCGCGCAGGGCTATATCGCGGTCGCGCTCTATCTCTGCGGCGAATACGAGGCGGCGGTGGACGCCGCCGAGGTGGCAGGGGACGCGATCATCAACCTGCCGGCCTGGGCCGCCGCCAGCCAGATCGCCTTGGGCGAGCCCGCCGCCGCCGGCCGGTCGATGAAGACCTTCCTCAATCTCGCACGGGGCGACTGGGTCGGCGCGCCGAACCCGCGCGACGAGGATGTGATCGACTGGTTCATGGGCTGCTTCCCGATCCGGGCGGACGACATCCGGGCGGAGTTGCGCAAGCGGCTGAAACAGGCCGTGATCGAGACAAAAAAGGCGGCTGGATAACCAGCCGCCAGTCTTGGTCAGGGAGAAAGCAAACCGGACGCGATCGGTCTGCGTCGGAGCCCGTGGGCGGGACGGTGTCCCCACCTCCGCGGCCTCGAAGGTGGGGTCGGGCGACGGCCGCGCGCGGGAGGGGATACCGGCCCCCCGCGGCGCTCCAGCCTCTGCCCGACCCCGGCTTCGACTAGCGGCACTGGGCGATCGTGTAGTCGCCAACCCTTGCGAGCAGGGTGTCGAGCGGCGACATCACCGGGCCGAAGCCCGGGCGATAGTGATCCGCGTAGAATTGCGGCAAGGGATACTGGCCCGCCGGCGCCTCCGGATCGGACATGCGATCGAGGCTTTCCTCGAGCATTTCCTTCACCGGCAGCCGCAGCACCAGGGTTTCGAGCGTGCTCTGGACAAACTCGACATTTTTGATCCGCTCGGGCACGGTGGCGATGCCCTCCATCTGGTCCTTGAGTTCGGCGACATCGCGCGGCCGGGTCGCCGGATCGACGCTCCATTGTGCGATGAGCCGGCCCATTTCGATGAAATCCGCCACCTCGATGCGGGAGATGAGCTTCGGCGCGGAACTGGACGGAGCATTCGTATCGAACATTCTGGTCTCTCCGGTTCTGGTTTTCGCAGCCGCGGCCGCGGCCGGGGCCTTGGGGTCCTTGGCATGCAGTCTGGCGCCTTCCGCGAACTTGTAGTGCCGCTGCAGAAAGCGGATGAGCTCGGCCATGGTGCTCGGCGCGGGCCCCTGGAAGAGCTGTGCGCGCGCCTCCTCGACGGCGGGATCGTCGCGCCTGTCGGGCAGCGCGGCGGACAAGGTCTCGCCCATGATGATCGAGCCGAGCGCGCCGAGCGTCTTGCCGTCGGTATCCGCGTCCGCCTCGATCATCAGGAACAGCGTCAGCGGCGGATTCCGGGCCATCGCCTCGGCGATGCCTTCGTCGAGCTTCGCCTCGCGCAGCGCCTCGGTCAGCCAGCCGCGCAGCACGCCGGTCCATCGGTCCTCGTCCCCGGCGAAGCAGCCGGCGAACGCGCCGGGATGCCGCTCGGCGGCCCGGGCGATCAGCGTCTTCACCGAGCAGAGATCCCCTCGCGAGCAGGCGAGCAGGTCGCGCAGCACGATGCTGTCGCCCGGCGGATCGCCCGCCGCGAGCCCCGCGCCGGTGGCGATCGGCCGCGCCACGTGCGGACCGAGGGCGCGCGCGAACTGCGGCGCGTCCGGCCCGATGGCGAAGAAGCGCGAGAAATCGACCAGCCAGTCCTCGGTCAGCGGCATGTAGCTCGGGCGGCCCGAAGAGGTGTGGCGGAGGATGTCGCGCAGACCCGTCACTGGCCGGAGGTCGTTCAGCTGGTAGATCTCGCGGATCAGGCCGTGGCCCAGCCGGCCGACGCCCGCCATGAACTCGCGCGGCGCCCGGCGCCGACGCAAGCCGGGGCCGCCCGCGTCGACGAAGCGCGCGCGAAGGTCCGGTTTCAGCCAGACGCCGAGCACGTCGTTGCGGACCGCGTCGCGATAGATGCCGCGGGTGATCTCGCGGGCCATCTCGAATGCCTGACGCGCGCCCATCATCTCGACCAGCGAGCCGGCGAAGGCGTTGTGTGCCAGTGCCCAGACGGTCTGCATCTGCGCGAGGAGCGCGTTGTTGTCCGAGAAGCTGTTCGGGACCAGCACCTCGCTCTTGGTATCGACGCCCTTGGCATCGAGATGCGGGCAGGATTCGCGCGGCAGGTCGCGCGCCGCGCCCCAGGCCGGCGAGGTCGCGGTCGGGCGGGTCCGGCCGAGGCGCAGCAGGTAGCGCGTACCGCCCGGCTCGGTCGGCACCTGATAGCAGAAGGCGTCGTGACGCGGCCCGTCGCCATAGATGAGCGCGAGGTCGAGCAGGCTTTCCTCGGCGGTGCCCTCGCGGGTCAGGAAATCGAGGTCATGCACCGCGAACTGGGTGAGATAGGTCGTGCCGGACGGGATCTCGGACAGTTTGTGCGGAGCGTGCTTGTCGCCGATCTTCTTCGCGATCGCCTTCAGGATCGCCAGCCCCTCGGCGGCTTCGGGATCGCCGATCATGACGAACCGCTCGCCCTTTGCCGGCGAATCGAAAATGTCCCTTTGATCGGTCGTCGCTGGCTGCGTCATCGATTTTCCCCCGGCCCTGCGCTTGTCGTCAAGAAATCACGCCCTGCGTTACGCTTGCGTGACAGAATGATCGCACGACGGATAGCGCGTCCGGCGACTCACCGCCGGTGACTGATGAGCGGTTGACTGAAGCGGACAGATGATTCCGCTATGCGATTAGTTTGGATTGCCAAGACGCCGCGAATGCCGCATAGCAAGACAAAAGGCGTAGACCGGCGTTCTAGGGAGGAAGGCATGGGAATCCGTCTGCTCGCACGGGAACTGAATCTGTCGATCGGCACGGTGTCGCGGGCGCTCAACAATCGCCCCGATGTCAATGACGACACCCGCGCGCGGGTAAAGGAAGCGGCGCGGCGCACGGGCTACGTGCCCGACCAGTCGGGCCGCAGCCTGCGCAAGGGTCGCACCGGTATCGTCGCAGTGGTGATTCCAACCGCCGGAGCCGGCGCGCAGACCGACGGCGGCCTTTTCGCCTTGCTCGAAGGCTGCCGACGCGGGCTGCGCGAGGTCGAACTCGATCTCGTCGTGCTGTTCAGCGGTCCCGACGAAGACGCGCTCGAATGTCTGCGGCGCATCGTGTCGCGGCGCATCGCCGACGCGGTGATCATCAATCACACCACGGCCTGCGATCCGCGGCTCGCCTATCTGCGCGCGAGCGGCGTCGAGCATGTCTCGCTCGGGCGCAGCGCCGGCTGCGCCCCCGAGAGTTGGGTCGATTTCGATTTCGAGTTCGCGGCGGCTGAATCCGCCCGTCTCTTCCTCCGCGCCGGACATCGCCGCTTCGCGCTGGCGCTGAGCGAGCCGCGGATGAACTACGAGGATCTGCTGGTCGAGGCCTTCCGGGGCGAACTGGCGCGGCAAGGGGTTCCGACGGAGGCGGCGGTGGTGCTGCGCACGCTCGGCGCCCGGTTGACCGCCGAGGGGCGCGCGGCCTTCACCGACGCCGCGGCGCCGACGGCGGTTCTCGCCGGGCATGAGGGCATCGCCGCCGGGCTCTATGGCGACCTCGCGGAACTCGGCTTGCGGGTGGGCCGCGACGTGGCGCTGGTCAGCACCTCGCCGATCGTCGACAACCGGATGTTGTCACCGCGGCTGACGCATTTCGACACCGATCTCGACGCCGCGGGGGCCGCGCTCGCCGAACGGCTGATCGCAGTGCTGCCCGAACGGGGAGTCCCGCGCCGGACCCCGCCCCCGGCCCTGATCCCGCTGCGTCTGGTGACACAGGCCAGCCATTTCGCAACGGCCGCCGTCGCGCCGGTCTAGAGCAATATCCAACCGGACGGAATCGTTCGGTGTTTAAGATATTGCGAAAACTCAAAACTCTGGAGCGGCTCGGCCGGATCGGACTTCGCTTCAGGCGGCGCGATCACGGCCCTGACCTCGCGTCACAGCCGGACCCAGGCGCTGTTCCTGGCGGAGGACCGGACGCAGGCCTCGACGAAAGCGACGCCGGCGACGCCATCCTCGATCGTGGGATAGGTCACGTCGGCCGGGATCGGCGCCCCCGCGCGGCGGGCGAGGATCGCGCGCGCGGCCTCGGCATAGATATTGGCAAAACCTTCGAGATAGCCCTCGGGATGGCCGCCCGGCGTCCGGCTGACCCGCGCCGCCTCCGGCCCGGCCCCGGCGCCGCCGCGGGTGAGCAGCCGCTTCGGCTCACCGAGCGGCGTGTACCAGAGGTAGTTCGGATCCTCCTGCGCCCATTCAAGGCCGCCCTTCTCGCCATAGACCCGCAAGCGCAACGCGTTCTCGCAGCCGGGCGCCACCTGGCTGCACCAGAGCATGCCGCGCGCCCCACCCTCGAACCGCAGCAGAACATGGCCGTTGTCGTCGAGCTTGCGCCCCGGCACGAAGGCCTGGAGATCGGCGGCGAGCGCATCGAGCGTCAGGCCGGTGACGAAACTCACGAGATTGAAGGCATGGGTGCCGATATCGCCGGTCGAGCCGCCGGCCCCGGACCGGGCGGGATCCGTGCGCCAGCCCGCCTGCTTCTGGCCGCTTTCCTCCAGCGCGGTCGCCAGCCAGTCCTGGGCATATTCCACCTGCGCCACGCGGACCGGTCCGAGCAATCCCTCGGCCACCATCGCCCGCGCCTGACGGATCATCGGATAGCCGGTGTAATTGTGGGTGAGGATGAAGAGCGCGTCCGACGCCGCCGCGACCTTGGCGAGCTTCTTCGCCTCGGCAAGCGTCCCGGTCAGGGGCTTGTCGCAGATCACATGGATGCCGCGCTTCAGAAATTCGCGCGCGGCCGGGGCGTGCATGTGGTTCGGAGTGACGATCGCCACCGCCTCGATGCCGTTCCGGCGCCGCGCTTCGCGCTGGGCCATGGCGACGAAATCGTCATAGACGCGGTCGTCGGCAAGGCCGAGCACGCGCCCCGACTCCCGCGCCCGTTCCGGCGTCGAGGAGAGAGCGCCGGCCACCAGTTCGTATTGGTCGTCGATGCGCGCCGCGATCCGGTGGACGGCGCCGATGAAGGCGTCCTTGCCGCCACCCACCATGCCGAGGCGGATGCGCGGCGGTTTCTGGTCCGTCATTCTCGTTCTCCCTCAGCTCAGGCCGAGCATGCGCCGGTTCGCCGCCTCGTCCGCGCCGCCGGCGGCGAAATCGTCGAAGGCCTTCTCGGTGACGCGGATGATGTGCTGGCGCACGAAGTCCGAGCCTTCGCGCGCGCCATCCTCGGGATGCTTCAGCGCGCATTCCCATTCGACCACCGCCCATCCCTTGAAGCCGTGGGCGGTCAGTTTCGAGAAGACGGCGCCGAAATCGACCTGCCCGTCGCCGGGGCTGCGGAACCGCCCGGCCCGGTTCACCCAGCCGGCATAACCGGAATAGACACCCTGCCGCCCGGTCGGATTGAACTCCGCGTCCTTCACATGGAACATGCGGATCCGCTCGTGATAGATGTCGATATTGTCGAGATAGTCGAGGCACTGCAGGACGTAATGCGACGGGTCGTAAAGCATGTTCGCGCGGGCGTGGCCGCCGACCCGGTCGAGGAACATCTCGTAGGTCGTCCCGTCGAACAGATCCTCGCCCGGGTGGATCTCGTAGCAGACATCGACGCCCATCTCCTCGGCATGGTCGAGGATCGGCGCCCAGCGTCGGGCGAGCTCGTCGAACGCCGCCTCGACCAGGCCCGCCGGCCGCTGCGGCCAGGGATAGGCATAGGGCCAGGCGAGCGAGCCGGAAAAGGTCGCCATCGCGCTCAGCCCCATGTTGCGCGAGGCGGTCAGCGCGGCCTTCACCTGCTCGACCGCCCAGGCCTGCCGCGCCTTGGGATTGCCTCGCACGTCGGGCGCGGCGAAGCCGTCGAACGCCTCGTCATAGGCCGGGTGCACCGCGACGAGCTGGCCTTGAAGATGGGTCGCAAGCTCCGTCACCTCGACGCCGTTCGCCGCCGCGACGCCCTTGAACTCGTCGCAATAGGTCTTGGACGCCGCCGCCTTGCCGAGGTCGATCAGCTGGCCCGCCCAGGCCGGCACCTGCACCCCGACATAGCCCTGATCGGCGGCCCATCTGGTGATCGCGTCCCAGCTGTTGAACGGCGGGACGTCGCCCGCGAACTGCCCAAGGAACAGGGCGGGACCCTTGATGGTCTGCATTTGGACGTCTTCCTCCCGGGTGTTTTCCCCAAGTTGTCGGACATCCGCGGTCAGCGCGCAAGTCTGGTCCTACCAGATTCGCGAAAATTCCGGCCGACCGACCGCCGGCAAAACTAGTGGTTGTCGCGGGGGATACCCTTGGTCTGGGCGAGGCGCTGGTATTTCACCGCCGGTTCCAGCACGGCGCCGGTTTCGAGCTCGCCGACAAGGCCGCGCTGGATTTCCTGCCACGGGGTCTGGTGCGCGGGATAGCGATAGCCGCCTTCCGCCCCGAGCGCCGCGCGTCGGCGCACCAGCTCCACCTCGTCAACCAGCAGGTCGAGCCGCCCGGCCTTCAGGTCCAGCAAGACCCGATCGCCGGTATGGATGAGCGCGAGCCCGCCGCCGGACGCCGCCTCCGGGCTGGCGTTCAGGATCGAGGGACTGCCGGATGTACCGGACTGCCGCCCGTCGCCGACGCAGACGAGGCTCGCCACGCCCCGACGCAGCAGATAGTCGGGCGCGCGCATGTTCACCACCTCGGCCGCGCCGGGATAGCCCTTCGGCCCCGCGCCGCGCATGAAAAGCAGGCAGTTCTCGTCAATGGCGAGCGCCGGATCGTCGATCCGCGCGTGATAGTCCTCGGGCCCGTCGAACACCACCGCGCGGCCTTCGAACCGCCCCGGATGGTCGGGATGACTGAGATAGCGGTCGCGGAATTCCGGGCTGATGACGCTCATCTTCATCACGGCGGAATGGAACACGTTGCCGGTCAGAACGCGAAAGCCCGCGTGCTCCTTCAGCGGCCGATCGAAGGGGCGGATGACGTTCTCGTCGAGAGTCACCGCCCCGCGATAGACCTCGCCGACGGTCTTGCCGCTGACCGTCATCACGCTCTCGTCGATCAGCCCCTGGCCGATCAGCTGGCCGAAGACCGCCGGCACACCGCCCGCGTGATAATAGTCCTCGCCGAGATACTCGCCGGCCGGCTGCAGATTGACGAGCAGCGGGATCTCCTCGCCATAGGTCTGCCAGTCCTCGATGCTGAGCTCCACGCCCAGGTGGCGAGCAATAGCGTTGAGATGGATCGGCGCGTTCGACGAGCCGCCGATCGCGGAATTGACGCGGATCGCGTTGATGAAGGCCGCGCGGGTCATGATGTCGGACGGCTTCAGATCCTCGCGCACCATCTCCACCGCGCGCATGCCGGTGCGCCATGCCATCTCGCCGCGGTCCCGGTACGGGGCGGGGATCGCGGCGCCGCCGGGCAATTGCATGCCCAGCGCCTCGGCCAGCGAATTCATCGTCGTCGCCGTGCCCATGGTGTTGCAATAGCCGGTCGAGGGCGCGGAGGAGGCGACGAGGTCGAGAAAGCCGGCATAATCGATCTCGCCCTTGGCCATCAGCTCGCGCGCCTTCCAGACGATGGTGCCCGAGCCGGTGCGCTCGCCGCGGAACCAACCGTTCAGCATCGGCCCGACGCTGAGCGCGATCGCCGGGATGTTCACCGTCGCCGCCGCCATCAAGAGCGCGGGCGTGGTCTTGTCGCAGCCGATGGTCAGCACCACGCCGTCGATCGGATAGCCGTAGAGCACCTCGACGAGGCCGAGATAGGTGAGGTTGCGGTCGAGCCCGGCGGTCGGCCGCTTGCCGGTTTCCTGAATCGGGTGGACGGGGAATTCCATGGCGATGCCGCCGGCGTCGCGGATGCCGTCCCGCACGCGTTTCGCCAGCTCGATATGGTGGCGGTTGCAGGGTGAGAGGTCGGACCCGGTCTGGGCGATGCCGATGATCGGCTTGCCCGATTGCAGTTCCTCGCGGCTGAGGCCGTAGTTGAGATAGCGCTCCAGATAGAGCGCGGTCATGTCCGGGTTTCCCGGATTGTCGAACCAGGCGCGAGAACGCAGAGGCACGGCGGGCTGGTCGGTCACGGGGTCTTCCTCCTCGGTCATTGCGAGAGGTATGCGGCCCCGCGACCCGGCTTTGCAACCATGCTCAGCGAACAAGGCCGGCGGCGTTCGGTTCCGGGAGTTTTCCCGCCGTGACCTGGCGCTCCATCTCGACGCCGGCGAGATCCTCGAGGATCGGACAGTCGGGCCGGGCGTCGCCGTGGCAGGAGCGCGCGAGATGCTCGAGCGTGCGCGCCATCGCGGCCAGTTCCTCGGCACGGCTTCGAAGCTCGAGGATATGATCCTCGGCGATCGCCTTGACCTCGGCGCTGGCCCGGCCCTGGTTCCGCCAGAGATCGACCAGCCGCTCGATCCGGGCCATCGAGAAGCCGAGCCTGCGGGCGCGATGGATGAAGGAAAGCGTGCTCACATCGCGTGGGCCATAGACGCGGTAGCCGTTTTCGCCCCGCGCGGCGGCGGGGATGAGCCCGACGCTCTCGTAGTAGCGGATCATCTTCGCCGACACGCCCGAGGCGGCGGCGGCCTCGCCGATATTCATGCCAGTGCCTCCTCGGCTTCGGGCATCGGCGCGGCGGCGGCGGACCGATAGCGCCGCAGCCGCAGCGCGTTGCCGACCACGCAGACGCTCGACAGCGCCATGGCCGCGGCGGCGAGGACCGGCGACATCAGCACGCCGAACGCGGGATAAAGTACGCCGGCCGCCACCGGGATCAGCCCGACATTGTAGGCGAAGGCCCAGAACAGGTTCTGCCGGATATTCTTCATGGTCGCCCGGCTGATGCCGATCGCCGCCTCGACGTTGCGCGGATCGCCCGAGATCAGCACCACGTCCGCCGCCTCGATGGCGATATCCGTGCCGGTGCCGATGGCGATGCCGACATCGGCCTCGGCCAGCGCCGGCGCGTCGTTTATCCCGTCGCCGACGAAGGCGACGCGGGCGCCGCCCGCGCGCAGGTCGCGCACCGCCGCCACCTTGTCGGCGGGCAGCACCTCGGCCACCACCTGGTCGATGCCCAGTTCCCCCGCGATCGCCCGCGCGGCGCGCGCATTGTCGCCGGTCACCATCGCGACGCCGAGGCCGAGGTCGCGCAGCGCGGCGATCGCCGCCGGCGCGGTCCGCTTGATCCGGTCCGCGGCGGCCAGCACCGCCGCCGGCCGGCCATCCACCGCCGCGTAGATCGGCGTTCGACCCAGCGCCGCCAACCGGTTCGCCGTATCGCCGAAGGTGCCGAGATCCACGCCCAGCGCCCGCATGTAGCGGTCGGCCCCGACGGCCACCCGGCGGCCCGCAGCGGTGGCGATCACGCCCATGCCCGGCTCGGCGCGGAAATCCACCACCTCGGGCAGGGCGAGGTCCCCGGCTTTCGCCGCCGTGACGATCGCCTCGGCCAGGGGATGCTCAGAACGCGCCTCCACCGCGGCGATCAGGCCGAGCACTTCGGCCCGATCGAAGCCGGGGGCGAGCGCGAGGTCGGTCAACACCGGCCGGCCCTCGGTCAGGGTTCCGGTCTTGTCGAAGGCGACGACCGACACGCCGCTCAATCCCTGCAGCGCGGCGCCGCGCCGAAAGAGGGCGCCGAGTTCCGCCGCCCGGCCGGAGCCGACGAGGATCGAGACCGGTGTCGCAAGGCCCATGGCGCAGGGGCAGGCGACGATCAGCACCGCGACCGCGTTGACGATGGCAAGCGCGGGGCTTGGGCCGAAGGCGAGCCAGATGAGGAACGTCGCCACCGCCGCCGCCATCACCGCCGGCACGAACCACAGGGTCACCCGGTCGACCAGAGCCTGGATCGGCAGCTTGTCGGCCTGCGCCTCCTCGACCATGCGCACGATCTGGGCGAGCAGGGTTTCCGACCCGACCCGCGTCGCGCGATAGGTGAAGCTGCCCGAACGGTTGATCGTGCCGCCGATCACCTCGGCGCCCGCGCCCTTTTCGACGGGAACCGGTTCACCCGTGATCATCGCCTCGTCGACCCAGGAGCCGCCGTCGAGCACGACGCCATCGACCGGCACCTTCTCGCCGGGCCGCACACGCAGCACGTCGCCGACGGCCAGCGACTCGACCGGCACATCGGTTTCGGCGCCGTCGCGCAGCAACCGCGCGGTCCGTGCGTTCAGCCCGAGCAGGCGGGTGATCGCCGCGCTGGCCCGACCCCGCGCCCGCGTCTCGAGATAGCGGCCGAGCAGGATCAGCGTCACGATCACCGCCGCGGCTTCGAAATACACATGGTCCGCGCCGGCGGGCAGGGTTCCGGGCAGGAAGGTCGCGACGGTGGAATAGGCCCAGGCCGCGCCGGCGCCGAGCATCACCAGCGAATTCATGTCCGGCGCCCCGCGGCGCAGCGCGGGCCAGCCCTTGGCGAAGAAGCCGCGGCCCGGTCCGAACAGAACCGCGCTCGCCAGCGCGAACTGGAAGACGCGGAGCGGTGTCTCGCCGAAGGTCATCAGCAGTCGATGATGCAGGGCCGGAACGATATGCCCCCCCATCTCGACGACAAGGAGCGGCGACGTCAGCGCCGCCGCGAGGATCAGCGCCCGCCATCGTTCGCCGCCGGCCGCCGCATCGGCGGAATCGGGCGGTTGGATCGCGTCGGCGACGACCGGCGTCGCGTCGTAGCCCGCGGCGGCGACGGCTTCGGTCAGCGCCTGCGTTCCGGTGCCCGCCGCGGCCAGCGTCACCCGCGCCCGACCGGTGGCGAGGTTCACCTGCGCCTCCCCGACGCCCGGTACCGCGCGCAGCGCGCGTTCGACCCGCCCGACGCAGGAGGCGCAGGTCATTCCCTCGATCCGGAGGTCGACTGACGGCGATTTGATGTTGCTCATGACATGGCTCCTAGCAGGGGTGCCTCTGTCATATGGGGCCTCCCATGATGGGAAGGTCAAGACCGCGGGACGCGAAAAATCCGCTTGACCTTCCCATCTGGGCAGCTCGCAGGCAGGACCGGTCAGCGGGCGCGATGTCATGCGTCCACCATGTAGCCGCGCGCGCGGCTTTCCCCCGGCGCGCCTGGAAGGAGAAGACGAATGCTAACCCTGAAGGTCGAAGGCATGACCTGCGCGCATTGCGAGGCGGCGGTGCGCAAGGCGTTGACCGGCGTCGATCCCGCCGCGACGGTCGCGGTCGATCTCCGCGCCGGTCGGGTCACCGTCGAAAGCGCGACGGAAGCCGCGCGCCTTCTCGCCGCCGTCGAAGCCGCCGGCTATCCAGCCGCCAAGATCGCGTGAGGAGAGGAAGAATGCGCAGAATCGCCTGTCTTGTCCTGCTCCTGTCGTTTGTCGCCGGCGCGGCCTCGGCCGACGGCATGACCATGGATCATTCCGCCGATTCGACAGCCGGCAACGCGCCCTCGACCGCGGCCTTCGAGGCGGCCAACGCAACGATGCACGAAGCGATGGCCATCGACTTCACCGGCGAGCCGGATGTCGATTTCGTGCGCGGGATGATCGGCCATCACAAGGGAGCCATCGAAATGGCCAAGGCCGAGCTCCAGTACGGCACCGACCCCGAGATCCGCGCCCTCGCGGAAGGGATCATCGCCGCCCAGACCGCCGAGATCGCGAAGATGGAAACCTGGCTGGCCCAGCAAGAGCATTGAGGAGCGCCGCGCCGGCTCGTCCGCTCTAGAGTCTTGATTTAGCGCAATATCTTAGCCACCAGACGATTCCGTCTGGTTGGATATTGCTCTAGCGCGGCGCGTAGAGCGGCATCGCGTCGAGGCGGCGGTTGATCTCGGCGATTTCGGCGGCGTAGGCGGGGCTGTCCACGTCGCCGAAACGCTCGATGAACTCCGCCTCCGTCAGCCCGCTCGGCAGGTCGTCGAGGGATGGCATGAGGTCCGCCTCGGTGCCGATCCCGGCCAGAAGCGCGGGCCAGTCCCCGGCCGGCGTTTCGATCAGGGCTTGTGCGAAACGCGCGCCGGCGAGATCGGCCGCCATGTCGTCGAAGCTGAAGCCGCTGCCGCCCGCGTTGCTGTCCAGCAGCTCCTTCAGTTCGCCCATGCCGAAGGCGATGGTGCCGGTACGGGCGGCGTAGATCCCGGCTGAGACGATGAAATGCCGCTTCAGATCATCCCGCCCGCCGAGCGTCGTGCCATCGCAATTGTTGCGCTTGCCGCGCATCCCCGGGCCGAGGCTGGCACCGACCGCCGGACCGAAGGCATCCTCGCCGCAATAGAGTGTCAGGGCGAGCAGCGCCGCCTTCAGCTCCTCGGGATCATCTCCCTTCGCCGCGCCGGCGACGTGGCGCAGATAGGGCAGCACCGATCCGCCGCGCGGCAGGCGCCGCTCGTCCCCGGCGCGGTCGATGGCGCGCAGATGGGCGTGGATCCGGTCGGCGTCGGTGCCGCCGGCGAAGGCGCGCACCTGGTTCTTCACCTGGCGATAGACCGCCGCGCGGTCCGCCTCGTCCAGGGCGAAGGCGACCGAGATCTCGCCGTCGCCGATCCGCACCCGCTTGACCGCGTCGATCAGCTGCCCGCCAAGGCCCGCGCCGAGATAGGCGTCGAGCGCCAGTCGCAGGGCCGGCACCACGACCGCCGGCGGGATCGGCAGATGGCCGATCCGGGCCGATACAACCCGCGGGCCGTCGTCCGAGCTGGCGAGGCGGAGATCGAGGTTCGCCCACAGCGTTTCCGGCCAGAGCGCCGCCGAAAGTTCCAGCGTCAGTTGATCGCCGGCGATCGACCCCGCGCCGCCGAGACCGGGGCTGACCCGACTGAGCGAGGCGAGGACGGCGTTGATCTCCGCGAGGCTGACCGTGACGTCGCCCCGCGTCGCGCCGCGCCCGACGACGCCGCGGAACGTTCGCGCCACATCGCGGGCGCGCGCGGCGGCGGTGGCGTCGGGCGGCGCCGAGAGCACGACCGAGGGCCGCGTCTGCACGGCGAGCCCGCCGGCGACCGGGATGAGGACCAACGCTGCGATCAGAAGGACCGTGACGGCGCGCCGAAGGAACCGAAGCATGAAATGAGTACCGTAGGTTGGGCCCCCCGGCCGTAGCCGGGCCACGCGACCGCCGCAAGCGCCGCGCCATCACAATACGTGCGATGGCCCCGGCCGGCGCGAACGCCCGATTGCGGCGCGACGAATGACGCGATACTGTTGTGACAGTCTCGTATTGGAACAGTGGAAATGAGTTCGGGTAACCCGCCCCGCCGCCGCGAACGCACCCGCTTCGAATGGCCCACGTTTCTCTTGCTGTTTTTCACCTATAGTGTCTGGGCGACGGTAACAATCTTCTACGCGGCGATCGATCCCTGGCTGGCGCTGCCAATCCTCGCCGTGGTCCTGGCATTCCATTCTTCGCTCCAGCATGAGATCATTCACGGGCATCCATTCCGGGACCAGCGCCTGAACGACGCGCTGGTGTTTCCGGCGATCGGGCTGCTCATCCCCTACGAACGCTTCCGGACGACCCATCTCGCGCATCATTTCGATCCGCTGCTGACCGATCCCTATGACGATCCGGAATCGAACTATCTCGATCCGGCGGTCTGGAACCGGCTGCGACGGCCGACGCGGGCGATTCTCGCGCTGAACAACACGCTGATCGGCCGCGTCACCATCGGCGCCGTGCTCGGCACCGTCTGGTTCTGGGGCAAGGACATCGTCGCGATGCGCAAGGGCGACCGCGAAGTGGCGCGGGCCTATCTGCTGCACGCACTCGGCGCGGTTCCGGTGCTGGCCTGGCTGGCGCTCCTCGGGACGATCCCGTTCTGGGCCTATCTCATCTGCTGCTGGCTCGCATTGTCGCTGCTCAGGATCCGCACCTTCCTCGAGCATCGCGCGCATGAGCGGCACGGGGCGCGGAGCGTCATCATCGAGGATCGGGGGCCGCTCGCCCTCCTGTTTCTCAACAACAATTTCCACGCCGTGCACCACGCGCATCCAAGGCTCGCCTGGTATCAGCTGCCAGCGGAATATGCCCGGCGGCGGGAGGAATTCCTGCGGCGCAACGATCACTATGTCTATCGCTCCTACATCGAGGTGCTGGGGCGCTATCTCTTCCATCGCAAGGACCCGGTGGCGCATCCGATCTGGACCCCGCCGGAGGGGCACAAGTCGGAGGGGCATGGGCCGGCGGGGCGGTGATGATCGCCCTTCTTTCGATGTACGACTGGCCCGAGGTCGCCGCGGAGACCGACGCGGCATGGGTGGCGATCCGCGACGGATTGCGGGCCGAGGGCGTCGCCGCGCCGGAGACGCTGACCCGCGACGCCGATCTCTGGGCGGCGTGGCGGGATCCGGCGCTGGTCTTCGGCCAGACCTGCGGGTTGCCCCTGGTGCGCGGCTTGACCGAGGTCGAGGTGATCGGCGCGATCGACTATGGTCTTCCCGGCTGCCCGCCCGGCTTCTATCGCAGCGCCCTGGTCACTCGCGCCGATGATCCGCGCGAGACCTTGTCCGCGTTTCGCGGTGCCCGCGCGGCGGTGAACGGCCGGGACTCCCAGTCGGGCTATGGCGCGCTGCTGGCAGCGGTCGCGCCCTACGCCGAAGCGGCCGGCTTTTTCGGCGCGGCGCGGGTGACTGGATCGCACCGCGCCTCGGTGATCGCGGTCGCGGCCGGCGAGGCCGATATCGCCGCGATCGACTGCGTCTCCTGGCGCCTCGCCGAGCGGTTCGAACCAACGGCCGGCGCGCTGCGCGTGTCGGGGCTGACCGAGCCGACACCCGGCTTGCCACTGATCGCCGCCGCCGGGACCGACGTCGCGCGGCATCGCGCGGTGGCCGCCGCCGTGCTTCCGACACTCGCCCACGGAACCGCGGGCCTTCGGGGCTTCGCGCCGCTGACCCGGAGCGACTACGCGATGATTGCCACCCGCTTCGCCGCCGCCGAGGCGCGGGTCGCGATCCAGAGCGGAGTCCGACCCGGCAGAGCCGGCTCGTTCGTTCCAGAGTCTTGATTTAACGCAATATCTTGGCCACCAGACGAGTCCGTCTGGTTGGAGATTGCTCTAGCCCTCGTCGTCCCGCATGATGCGCAGCAGGTCCAGCCAGGCGTCGGGCGCGGTGGCGAGGACCTTGTCGGGCTGGCGGAAGTCCCCATCGGGGCGGAAGGGCGCGGTTCGTCCGCCCGCCTCGCGCACGATGAGCAGCCCGGCGAGGCAGTCCCAGGCCATCATGTGGTCCGACAGGCAGCCCGCCATCCGACCCGCCGCGACATAGGCGAGCATCAGCGCGCCCGAGCCGTTGTTGAAGAACACGCCGCCTCCGGCCACGATCTCGCGGGCCATGCGCGCCGCGCGGACCGGATTGGTGTGCTGGCTGCAGCCGAGCGCCGTCACCGCGTTCCGGACACCGACACCGGGCGGAAGGCTCAGCGGCGCGCGGTTCAGCATCGCGCCGTCGCCGCGCATCGCGGCGAATTCCTCGCCATGGGTTGGCACCGAGATCACGCCGGCCACCGTCTCGGACCGGCGCAGCACGGCGATCGCCACGCACCAGTTCGGCATGCCGTGCAGATAGGGCGAGGTGCCGTCGATCGGATCGATCACCCAGGTAAAGCCGGTCGTGCCCTCGGTCCGGCCGTATTCCTCGCCGATGAAACCGTCGCCGGGAAAGTTCGCCGCGATCTCGGCCCGGATCTGGCGCTCCACCGCGCGATCGGCTTCCGAGACGATGTCCTGGGCGCTGACCTTCGATTCGATCGCCAGGGTCTCGCGGCTGCGCCAATAGACCAGAGCCAGCGCGCCCGCGCGTCCGGCGATGTCCTGCGCCTGAGCGTAGCGCTCCAGGATTTCGGGATCGAGCATGGCGCCTCCTCGGGGTTCCGCCGCAGCTTCGCCATCACGCTCGCGACGTCAACCCCCGCGCCGGCGCCGCAGATAGACATAGTAAGCGCCGCCGCCGCCATGCTTCTGATGCGCGCTCGCGACCTGCAGCACGGCACCGGCCAGCGGCGGCGCCGCCAGCCAGTGCGGCAGGCTGTGGCGGAGGATGCCGTGGCGGCGCGGCTGGATCGCGTCTTCGTCCGCGCGGCCCTTGCCGGTAATGACCAGCACCAGCCGCAGCCCGCTGGCATGCGCCGACTGGATGAAGCCGATCAGCCGCGCATGTGCGTGTTCCGAGGTCATGCCGTGCAGATCGAGCCTCGCCTCCGGCTCCATGCGCCCGCGGCGCAGGCTGTCGAACCGCCGCCGGTCCATATGCGGATGCGCCCTTTCGAGCAGAACCCGCGGGTCCGGAACGAGATCACAGGTGACGCGCGGCGGCTCGGGGAGCCGGGGGGCGACGGGACGGTTCGCGGCGGTGGGTCTGGCGATCGCCGGCACCGGCGGACCCGCCGCGGGCACTTCGTCCAGCTCGGCCGCCACCGGCGCGTCGGGGGGACGAAGCGGCGTTGTACGGGCTGCGACCTGATTCCAGAGCGCGCGTTCCTCGGGGGAGAGACCGCGCCGCCTTCGTCCGGCCATGGGCCGGAACCGGCCGGATCAGCCGCCGGTCCCGGTCAGTTGCCAGTTCGGATTGTCCGAGGTCATCGTCCGGGTAAAGGTCCAGACATCACGTTGCTGCTTCAGCTCGGTCGGTGAGCCTTCGACGATCCGGCCCTCGGCGTCGCGCACCACCGAAGTAAGCTCGCCGAGGAAGCGCATGGTGACATCGGCCTCGCTCGTCGCCGGATCGAACCGCGCCTCGATCAGCTTCACCTCGCGGACGCCGGCGAAGCTCGCCTCGACCTTGTAGCCCTTCTGGTCGCGCGCGGTGATCGCGGCGGCGAAGGACTCGAAAACGTCCGGCGACAGGAACTGGCGCAGGGTATCGAGATCGCCGGTCTCGTAGGCCATCACGATCATTTCATAGGCCTGCCGCGCGCCATGGCTGAATTCCGCGACGCCGAACCGCCGGTCCGCCCGCTTCATCGCCGACAGCGCCTTGCCCGTTTCGCTCTCGGGATCGGCGAAATCGGCGATGTCGAGATCGGGACCGCCGCCGTCGATCACCTCGAAGGACCGGTCGCCGCGGCGCGGCGCGACTGTGCCGGGAACTTCCGTCGGTTTCTCATAGCCTTCGCGGGTCCCGAGCACATTCCGCAGGCGCAGGATCAGGAACAGCGCGATGCCCGCCAAGACAATGATCTGGATCATCTGCGAGCCCATCGGCCAACCTTTCACTTTCGCGCCCCGGAGCGATGGCGCGGCGGGGGTGATGCACTTATGTAAGGACTGCGACGCGCCAAGTCCATGCAAGGAGGCGCGGCGCGCTGCTGCGTGGGGCCCGACAAATGTGGATTCTTCCGACACTGATCCTTCTGCCGATGATCGAGATCGCGCTTTTCATCGTCGTTGGCGGCTGGATCGGATTGTGGCCGACGCTCGCCCTCGTCATCGCCTCCGCCGTCGGCGGGATGAGCGTGATCCGCGTCCAGGGCACACAGGCCCTGATGGGCCTGCGGCGGAACATGGAAGCCGGCGGCGATCCGCGCGATCAGCTCGCGCATGGCGCCTTGATCCTGGTCGCCGGGATCCTGCTGCTCATCCCCGGCTTTCTGACCGACGCGATCGCGATCCTGCTCCTGATCCCGCCGATACGGGCCTGGGTCATCGGCCGCGGCGCGGCGCGAATGACGGTCAAGGCCACCCGCTTCGGACGCACGGCGCCACCGCGCCAGCCGCCGGGAACCATCGACGCCGAGTATGAGGTGATCGAGGACACGGCGCCCCGCCGCCCCGGCAACTCGGGCTGGACCCGGCCGGACGGCTGAGCCGATCCCGCAGCGCGCGGCCGCGTTGTGGCCCGCGGCCGGCCATGCTAGACGGCGACCCGATCCATCCGGGGCGCTGACGAGGAGCCGAACCATGGTTGACGAAGCGAACGGCGCGGCTCCCGCGCCCAAGTTGCAGATTCTGACGCAATATATCCGCGACCTGTCGTTCGAGAACATCGCCGCCCAGAAGGGCGTCGCCGCCGAGGGCAAGCCCGAGCTGACCATCCAGGTCAATATCGACGCGCAGCTGCGCGGCGAGGACCGCTACGAGGTCATCCTGAAGCTGAAGGTCGACAACAAGATCGATGTGGCGCCGGTCTTCATTCTCGAGATCGACTACGCTGGCCTGTTTCTGATCCAGAACGTGCCGCAGGACCAGATCCATCCGCTGCTGATGATCGAATGCCCGCGGCTCATCTTCCCGTTCCTGCGGCGCGTCGTCAGCGACGTGACCCGAGATGGTGGCTATCCGCCGATCAATCTCGAAGTGATCGACTTTCTCGGGCTCTATCGCAGCGAAATCGCCCGCCGTCAGGCCGAAACGGCGAGCCCCCCGCTGCAGGCCTGAGCGCGTCAGTCGCGCGCCCACAGGGCCGCGGGGCCGAGGTCGGCGACGAGATCGGCGTGTGCCGCGGCCTCCGCTTCGGTCAGCCGCGGCGGCAGTGGGCGCGGGCGCGCCGGCGCCACCCAATCGAGGCTGATCGCGGCGTCCGCGGTCGCCGTCATGGTGAGCGACAGGTCGGGCTGGCGCCCGCCGATCAGCTCCAGATAGACTTCCGCCAGCAACTCGGAATCGAGCAGCGCGCCGTGTTTCTCGCGCGACGAATTGTCGATGCCAAACCGCCGGCAGAGTGCGTCGAGCGTGCTCGGCGCTCCGGGGAAGCGCCGTTTCGCCAGATCGAGCGTATCGACCGCCCGGGTTTCCGCCAGCCGTGTTCGCCCGACCCAGCCAAGTTCGGCGTTCAGGAACTTCATGTCGAACCTGGCATTGTGGATGACGAGCTTCGCATCGCCGACGAACGCCAGGAACTCATCGACGATTGCCGCGAACACCGGCTTGTCGGCAAGGAATTCCGTGCCGAGGCCGTGGATGGCGAAAGCTTCGGCCGGCATGGCCCGCTCCGGGTTGACATAGGCATGGAACACCCGCCCCGTGGGCAGGTGGTTCAGAAGCTCGACCGCGCCGATCTCGACGACGCGATCGCCGGTCAGCGGATCGAACCCCGTCGTCTCGGTATCGAGCACGATCTCACGCATGGCGCATCTCCGTCAGCTCCGCGATCAGGGCCGTCACCCTGGTCCGCGCCGCCTCGATACCGGCGCCGGTGTCGAGGATATGGTCGGCACGGCGCCGCTTCTCGGCGTCCGGTACCTGCCGGGCAAGGATATGCTCGAAGGCTTCCGTCGTCATTCCCGGCCGGGCGAGGACGCGGGCGCGCTGAACCTCGGGTGAGGCGGTCACCACGAGAACCGCGTCGACGCCGATTTCTGCCCCGGTTTCATACAGCAGGGGAATATCGCAGAGAACCAGCGCCGCGCCGGCATGCTCGGCCAGAAACGCCGCCCGGTCCTCGGTGACCAGCGGATGGACCCGCGCCTCGATCCGGGGCAGCAGGGTCTCGTCGCGCAGGATCGCCGCGCGCAGGCGATCGCGATCGACGCGGCCGCCGATCACGGCGCCGGGTGCCAGCTCCCGCAGGGCGTCGGCGGCGCCGCCGCCCTCGGCATAGAGTTGGTGAACCGCCCGGTCCGCGTCCCACACAGGAATTCCGGCCTCGCGAAACAGGTTCGCCGTGGTCGATTTCCCCATGCCAATCGAACCGGTCAGGCCAAGAATGAACGGCCGTTCGCTCATGCGCCGAGCACCGCGCGGCGCAGATCCTCGTCCACCGCCGGCTTCGTCCCGAACCAGCGCTCGAAGCCCGGTGCCGCCTGATGCAGCAGCATCCCGAGCCCATCGACCGCCGTCAGCCCGCGCCGCCGGGCGGCGCGCAGCAGCGGCGTTTCCAGCGGAACATAGACGATATCGTTGACCACGGCGTCGGCCGGCGCGGCGTCGAGCTGGACATCGAGATCCGCCTGTCCCGCCATGCCGAGAACCGTCGTGTTCACGATGGTTCGCGCCCCATCCATCGCCGCGCTCGCGAAGCCCCAGTCAACCACCGTCAGCCGCCCGGCGAAATGATCGGCCAGCCGGTCCGCGCGGTCGCGTGTTCGGTTGGCAATCCTGACCTCGGGACAGCCTTCCTCGATCAATCCGGCGACGATCGCCCGCGCGGCGCCACCGGCGCCAAGCACCAGAGCCGGCCCCGCGGTCGCGGACCAGCCCGGGGCGCCCTGACGCAGGTTCGCCAGAAACCCGTGAACGTCGGTATTGTCGGCGTGGAGTCCCCCGTCGGGCAGGAATGTCAGCGTATTCGCCGCCCCCACCCGCGCGGCGCGCGGCGTGATCTCGCTCGCCAGCGCCAGCGCCGCCTCCTTGTGCGGGACCGTCACGTTCGCGCCGACGAAACCGACCGTGCGCAGCGCCCGCAGCCCTTCGGCGAAAGTCTCCGGCGCCAACGCGACGGGGACATAGAACCCGCCGATCCCGTAGCGCCGCAGCCAATGACCATGCAGGATCGGCGAGCGCGAATGGCTGATCGGCCAGCCGATGACCCCGGCCAGGGGCGGCCCCGCGTGTTTCCCCTCCACGCTCATTCCCGGCACAGGCCCCGGGTGCGCAGGAAGCCAAGCACCTCGAGCAGCGGCAGGCCGAGGACCGAGAAATAATCCCCCTGAACCCGCGTGAAGAGCTGCGCGCCGCCCGCTTCGAGCCGATAGGCGCCGACGGTGTCGAGCAGCGCGTCGCCCTGCCCGGCGATATAGTCGTCGAGAAATCCGTCGCTGAACGGTCGCGCCATCATCTGGGCCCTGCCGACATGCCGCCAGACCGGTGCCCCCAGTTCGTAGATCACGGCGGCCGACAGGAGCTCGTGGGTCTTTCCCCGCAGAAACGCCAGATGCTCACGCGCCTCGGCGAGATCCTGCGGCTTGTCGAGCATGCGTCCTTCGCAGACCAGCACCTGATCCGCGCCCAGAACGACACGACCGGGTTCCCGCGCCGAGACGCGCCGCGCCTTGAATTCGGCCAATGTGTCGGCGACGTCGCGCGCCGCGGCGCCTTCCGCCGCCATCCCTGCCTTGACCGCCGTCTCGTCGACAAGGGCCGGCGCGATTTCGATCTCGACACCGGCCTGGCGCAACAGGTCCGCCCGGCTTCTGGAGCGCGACGCGAGAATCAGCGGCGATGTCATTTCAGACCCAGAAGCCTCGCGAACCAGACGGGCCGCCGTTTTCGCGCGCATTCACCCGCGGCGCAAGGGTTCCGGACGCTGCGTTCGTGCCAGATTTCTCGGGACGGATCGGTGGATAAGTCGGGTAAATCACGCTTGAGACTTTCGTGAACCGGGAACGTCGCCTGAACCGCGACCTTTACCCTTCTTCAATCCACAGGCCGGGCCTCCGCGTTGTTAGGAATTCGGATGCTTGGGATAACTCGAAACAGACCCCCGATTCAGGCTTGCCGCTGCGCAGGACGCGCATGTGAATCATCGTCGAGTCGCAAGATAGCCAATTGTTTTTGCTATATAAATTTCTCATGTTCTCAACCAATGGTTGTGTTGCGGGCGCGGGTAGAATTTTTCAAAACCTGTGGAAAACTATGTGGGAAGATTCTTCCATTCGTTAATCCCCGTAATTCCCCGGCCATCCTTCTTCACCAATTATAAAGATTCAGATCCGTCTGAGAGTGGTCCGGGCCCGGGGTTGCGCGACAGGACCCGCGTGCTACGAACTTCCAAGCCCGAGTTGATGGAGATGGCTGGTGCGCGAGATTCTGTCGGCCGTTTATCCCTGGACCAAGGTCTTGCATATCGTCTCGATGGTCGCCTGGATGGCCGGGCTCTTCTATCTGCCGCGGCTCTTCGTCTATCACGCGGAGAAGGCGCCACCGGGAACCGAGACTTCGGAGCTGTTCAAGGTCATGGAACGCAGGTTGCTGCGGGCGATCATGAATCCGGCGATGTTCGGGACCTGGATCTTCGGCGGCATGCTGCTCCTGACTCCGGGCATCATAGACTGGCGGCACGATTTCTGGATTTACCCGAAGCTGTCGGCGGTTGGCCTGCTCACCTGGTTCCACCATTGGCTGGGGCGACGACGCAAGGACTTCAAGGCGGATCGCAATCTGGTGTCGGGACGGCACTATCGCATGATGAACGAAATTCCGACCCTGTCGCTCCTGCTGATCGTCACCATGGTCGTGGTCAGGCCGTTCTGAGAGGTAAAGAAGATTTGACTCCCCCCGAATCTTGTGACAAGGGATTCCGAAAGCGACGCGTTTTCGCGTGCTCGCCCTCCCCCCATCTTTTCCCATCCCCGAGGAATGTCTGATTACTCCGATGGATTTATCTTCTGATTTCCAACAGCTTTCGCTCGCCGACCTGAAAGCCAAGAGCCCCGCCGATCTCCTGACCCTCGCCGAGGAGCTCGAGATCGAGAATGCGTCGAACATGCGCAAGGGCGACATGATGTTCGCCATCCTGAAGGACATGGCCGAGGAAGGCGTCGAGATTTCCGGCGACGGCGTGCTCGAGGTGCTGCAGGACGGCTTCGGCTTCCTGCGCTCGCCGGAAGCCAACTATCTCGCCGGCCCGGACGACATCTATGTCAGTCCGAACCAGATCCGGCGCTTCAGCCTGCGCACCGGCGACACTGTCGAAGGCGTGATCCGCGCACCCAAGGAAGGTGAGCGCTATTTCGGGCTGGTGAAGGTCTCCCGCATCAATTTCGAGGATCCGGAAAAGGCCAGGCACAAGGTCCATTTCGACAATCTGACCCCGCTCTATCCGGATGAGCGTCTGAAGCTCGAGATCGAGGATCCGACGATCAAGGACCGCACGGCGCGGATCATCGATCTGGTCGCCCCGATCGGCAAGGGTCAGCGCGGCCTGATCGTGGCGCCACCGCGGTCGGGCAAGACGGTCATCCTGCAGAACATCGCGGCGTCGATCGAGAAGAACCATCCCGAATGCTTCCTGATCGTGCTGCTCGTCGACGAGCGGCCGGAAGAAGTCACCGACATGCAGCGCTCGGTGAAGGGTGAGGTGATCGCCTCGACCTTCGACGAACCGGCGACGCGTCACGTGGCGGTGGCCGAGATGGTCATCGAGAAGGCAAAGCGCCTGGTCGAGCACAAGCGGGACGTTGTGATCCTGCTCGATTCCATCACCCGTCTGGGGCGGGCATACAATACGGTGGTGCCGTCTTCCGGCAAGGTGCTGACCGGTGGCGTCGATGCCAACGCGCTGCAGCGGCCGAAAAGGTTCTTCGGCGCCGCGCGCAACATCGAGGAGGGCGGGTCGCTGACCATCATCGCCACCGCGCTGATCGATACCGGCAGCCGGATGGACGAGGTGATCTTCGAGGAGTTCAAGGGCACCGGCAATTCGGAGATCGTGCTCGACCGCAAGATCGCGGACAAGCGTGTATTCCCGGCGATCGATATCCTGAAATCCGGAACCCGGAAAGAAGAGCTTCTGGTTGAGAAGAACGATCTTACCAAGATGTTCATCTTGCGGCGTATCCTGAACCCGATGGGCACAACGGATGCCATCGAATTCTTGATCGGAAAGCTGAAGCAGACCAAGTCAAACTCCGAGTTCTTCGACTCGATGAATAGCTAGCTGATCCAGATTTCGAATTACTGTCGGAATGCTTGACACGATCTTTGCTCAGGCCAGCGCGCCGGGTCGGTCGGCCGTTGCGATCATCCGGATTTCCGGGGTTTCCGCCTTCGCGGCGCTGGAGCTGCTCGCCGGCGCGCGGCCGCCGGATCGGCTGGCAAGCGTCCGGTGGATCCGCGATCCGCGGGATGGATCGCGGATCGATCAAGCGTTGATCCTCTGCTTTCCCGGCCCGGGCAGTTTCACCGGCGAGGACGTGGTCGAACTGCAGACCCACGGTAGTCCGGCGGTGGTTCGCGCGCTGTTGGGGGCGCTCGCGCGATTGCCCAACGTGCGGGCGGCGGAGCCGGGGGAATTCACGCGGCGGGCGCTGATGAACGCGCGTCTCGATCTCGCGCAGGTCGAGGGACTCGGCGACTTGCTGGCGGCGGAGACCGCCGCCCAGATGCGCCAGGCGACGACGCTGATGAGCGGTGTCTTTTCCAGACGCGCCGGGGGATGGCGGGATGCCTTGGTCGGCGCCATGGCACTGGTCGAGGCGTCGATCGACTTCTCCGATGAAGACCTCCCGGATGATCTGTTGGAGCCGGCCGAGGCGATGCTCCGCGACGTGCTTCGGGATCTGCGGGCGGAACTGAATGGTACGGCCGCGGCGAAGCGGCTCCGCGAAGGGTTCGAGGTCGCGTTGGTCGGCGCGCCGAATGTGGGAAAGTCCACGCTTCTGAACGCCATTGCCGGAAGAGACGTGGCGATCACCTCGGAACGCGCGGGGACGACACGGGATGTGCTTGAGGTTCGCCTCGATCTTGGCGGCCTTCCGGTGACGATGCTGGACATGGCGGGGATGCGCGCCGCCGATGATGAGATCGAGCGCATCGGCGTCGATCGGGCAGTTGGGCGCGCCACGATGGCGGACATGCGGATCTTTCTGGTCGAGAAGGGCGGAAGCATTCCACCCGGCGTGGAGAGGCTTCCGGGGGACATCGTCCTCCGCGCCAAGGCGGATCTCGATGACGTGCGCGGGGACGGTGTGTCGGGTCTGACCGGCGCCGGTGTGAGCGATCTGTTGGATCGCGTGGCGGAGGAGCTTGGGCGTCGCGCGGAGGGAGCGAGTTCCACATCGCATATTCGACAGGAAGGGGCGATCGGGGCCGCCGCCACCGCGATCGAAGCGGCGATGGCGAGACTCGCGGGATCGGAGGTCGATTTCCTCGCCGAGGATTTGCGGTCGGCGCTGCGCAGCCTTGATTTTCTTGTCGGCCGCGTGGATGTAGAAGCGATTCTTGATGTGATCTTCCGCGACTTCTGCCTGGGCAAGTGAGGGGCTGTTTCACGTGAAACATGGCGACTATGACGTGATCGTCGTTGGTGGTGGCCACGCCGGTACCGAAGCGGCGCTCGTCGCGGCCCGGATGGGGGCGCGCGCGCTGCTCGTCACGCATCGGTTTGATCGGATTGGGGAAATGTCGTGCAATCCGGCCATTGGCGGGCTGGGGAAGGGTCATATCGTTCGGGAAATTGACGCGCTTGACGGAGTAATGGGTCGATCAGCGGACGCGGCCGGGATCCAGTTCCGCCTTCTGAACAGAAAGAAGGGCCCGGCCGCTCAGGGACCAAGAACGCAGGCCGACCGGGCGCTGTATCGTCGGGCGGTCCAGGAGTACGTGCGGGCGACGATCAATCTGGAGGTGATGGAATGCGAAGTCACGGACCTGATTGAAGAATGCGGACAGGTTCGCGGGGTTCGTGCTTCCGGCGACCTGGAAGTGCGATCACGCACGGTGGTGATCACGACCGGAACATTCCTGCGCGGCCAGATCCATCTGGGTGAGGAGTCCTGGTCGGCTGGTCGGGCGGGCGATCCGGCGGCGGAGCGCCTTGCGCGTCGCATCGCGGATTTCGGTCTTCCGCTCGGGCGCCTCAAGACGGGGACCCCGCCGCGGCTCGCGCGGGATTCAATCGATTGGTCGGTTCTCGAGGCTCAACACGGGGACGAGGATGCGACCATGCTGTCGTTTCTCTCGGTCGGGCCCGAGGTTCGACAGGTGACTTGCGGCATCACCCACACCAACGAGCGTGTGCACGAGATCATTCGGGCGAATCTCCACCGCTCGCCGGTCTATGGCGGGCGGATCGCCGGCAGTGGGCCCCGATACTGCCCTTCGATCGAGGACAAGATTGTCCGGTTCGCGGAGAAGTCGTCGCACCAGATCTTTCTCGAACCGGAGGGGCTGGATTCCGACACCGTCTATCCGAACGGAATTTCGACGTCGCTTCCGGCGGAGGTCCAGCTGGCGCTGGTTCGGTCCATGCAAGGCCTTGAGAACGCGGCAATTTCGCGTCCAGGCTATGCGATCGAGTACGATTACGTCGATCCGCGGGCGCTCGATTCCAGCCTCGCGGTCAAGGCGCTTCCCGGGCTCTACCTCGCGGGCCAGATCAACGGTACGACGGGATACGAGGAGGCCGCGGGTCAGGGTCTCGTCGCCGGGATCAACGCCACGCGCCGTGCGAGGGGTGAGGCGCCGATCATCCTTCCGCGGTCAAATTCGATCATCGGGGTGATGATCGACGATCTCGTCACCAAGGGTGTGACGGAGCCCTATCGGATGTTTACCTCCCGGGCCGAGTATCGATTGCACCTGCGCGCCGACAATGCTGACCAGAGATTGACCCCGCTCGGGATCGACATTGGCTGTGTCGGCGAGAGGCGGACGGCCATGTTTCTCAATAAAGTCAAGGATTTGGGTGCGGCGGAGCGAGCCATGGGGTCGATTTCGGTATCACCGGAGGAAGCATCCGCGATCGGAATAGAGGTCAGCCCGGACGGGGTGCGGCGCTCGGCGCTCGACCTGTTTGGCTTTGCCGGCGGGACGGCGGCGGGACTCATGGCGGCCTTTCCAGTTCTCGCGGATCACGATCCTGCCTTGATCGAACAGCTTCGCAAGCAAGCGCTTTATGAGCCCTATCTTGCACAGCAACGGTCCCAAATCGCGCAATTGGAGCGGGACGAAGCTGTTCCGCTGCCGGAGACGTTTGACTACACGGTCATGCCGGGCCTCTCGAACGAGCTTCGTGCAAAGCTCGCACTGATCCGCCCCGGCACGCTTGGGCAGGCAGGCCGGATCGAGGGTATGAACGCCGCCACACTCGCGCTTCTGCTGGTGCGGGTGCGGCAGGCCGAGGCCGCGCGCAAGGCGTCATGAGCGCGCCGGAGACACTGGCGGGGCTCGATGTTTCACGTGAAACATTGGAGCGGCTGACCATCTATCACGACCTCCTCAGGAAATGGAACGCGAAGATCAATCTCGTGTCCCGCGCCTCGCTCGAAGGAGCCTGGACGCGCCATTTCGCGGATTCGCTGCAGCTTCTCGATCTCGCGCCCCCGCGTGCCGATCGACGAAGCTGGGTTGATCTCGGAGCGGGCGCCGGATTTCCCGGGCTCGTCGTCGCGATCGCGCGGCCGGATGTCCGCGTCCTGCTTGTCGAGAGCGACGCGCGCAAGGTCGCCTTCCTCCGAGCCGTTGCGACCGCGACCGGCGTGAGCCCGATCATCCACGAAGCACGCATCGAAGCACTGCCGGGCCTTGATGCCGATATCCTTTCGGCCAGGGCGCTGGCCCCACTTGCGAAGCTTCTCGCATATGCGGAAAAACACCGTGCCCCAACGGGTATTTGCTTGTTTCCCAAGGGCGGCACGGTGCATAAGGAGATCGCCGACGCGGAACGGCAATGGCGCTTCGAATACCGCGTTCACCCCAGCCGCACCGATCCCGAAGCGGCGATCGTCGAAATTGGAGCCTTGGCCCGTGCTTGAACCTATGCGCGACCCGCAAGCCAAGCCGCATATCCTCGCCATCGCCAATCAGAAGGGCGGAGTCGGCAAGACGACGACGGCGATCAATCTTGGAACGGCCCTCGCGGCCCTCGGGCACCGCGTGCTCCTGATCGATCTCGATCCGCAGGGAAACGCCTCCACCGGCCTCGGGGTCCCGTCGGCGGAGCGTGATTTCACCTCCTACGACCTCCTGTTCGACAAGGACGAACCGGTGCAGGCGACGGAAACGCTTGTCCCCAATCTCCGGCTGATCCCCGCCACGTCGGATCTGAGTTCGGCCGATGTCGACATGGTCGCCGACCCGCGTCGTCTCCACAAGATGGAGGATGCGTTGGGGGCGAATGTCATCGACCTCGTGCTTCAGGACTATATCCTGATCGATTGCCCGCCGTCGCTGAACCTCCTCACCATCAACGCGCTGGTCGCCGCTGATTCCGTCCTGGTGCCGTTGCAGTGTGAGTTCTTCGCGCTGGAAGGCCTTTCCCAGCTCATGCGGACCGTCCAGAGCGTGCGCGCCACCTCCAATCACCGGCTCCGCATACAAGGTATTGTGTTGACAATGTTCGATCGCCGCAACAACTTGTCTGGACAGGTCGCGGCGGACGTGCGCGAGACACTTGGGACGCTGGTCTATGACACGATCATTCCGCGGAACGTCCGGCTCAGCGAAGCGCCGTCGCATGCCATGCCGGCGCTGATCTACGATCACGCCAGTTCGGGCAGCGTGGCCTATCAGAAACTCGCGGGGGAATTGCTCGCCCGCATGGGCGGCCAGGCCGTCGAGCCGGCTTGAAGGGGATGGCCATGGAGAAAAAGGGTCTGGGCCGCGGTCTTTCCGCCCTCCTCGCCGATATTGCCCAGCCGGAGGAGCCTGCGCGTCCCGCCAGCGCCGGATCCGGAGCCCGACAGATCCCGATCGAGCAGGTTCATCCGAATCCGAACCAGCCCCGCCGGGACTTCGACGACAAGCATCTGCAGGACCTCGCGGCTTCGATCCGCGAAAAGGGCATCATCCAGCCGCTTATCCTGCGGCCGCGTCCCGGCAACCCGACTGAATACGAGATCGTCGCCGGCGAGCGCCGCTGGCGCGCCGCGCAGCTCGCCGCCGTGCATGAATTGCCCGCGGTCATCCGCGAGCTGGACGACACCGAGGTTCTGGAAGTCGCGATCATCGAGAATATCCAGCGCGCCGATCTCAACGCGGTCGAGGAGGCGCTCGGCTATCGGCAGTTGATGGACCGTTTCGGCCATACGCAGGAACGCCTCGCCGAGGCGCTCGGCAAGAGCCGTAGCCATATCGCGAACTTGCTGCGCCTGCTCACATTGCCGGAGCCGGTCATCGACCTGCTGCGCACCGGCCGGCTCAGCGCCGGCCACGCCCGCGCGCTGGTCACGGCGACCAATCCGGAAGCCCTCGCCCGTCAGGTGATCGACCGCGATCTCTCGGTGCGGCAGACCGAGCAACTCGCCCGCGCCGCGGCCTCGCCGGTCGTCGAGCGGGGCGCGGCGCGTCCGGCGGCGAAGGACGCGGACACAAGGGCGCTGGAGGAGGATCTGACCGCGAATCTCCGGTTGAAGGTCAGCATCGAGCACAAGCCCGGCCGTCATTCCGGTGAAGTTCGTATCCGGTACGGCAATCTGGAAGAGCTCGACGGTCTCTGCCAACTGCTCCAGCGCTGAGGGGGTAGTTCAGTACCTCAAGCTGCACGGCCGAGACTATCTACCGAACCAGAACCTTGAGCACGTGGTTCAGCACCGGCCGACCCGCCGCCGTCGCACGCAGGCTGCTTCCGTGCCGCTCGATCAGGCCGTGCGCCGTCAGCTCCCCGACCGCGCCGGCGTCGAGCTCCGCCCCGGACAGAGCGCGATACCGCCCGAGATCGATCCCCTCGCGCAACCGCAATCCCATCAGCAGCATCTCGATCGCGCGATCTTCCACCGCCACGATCTCCCGGTTCGAATTTCCGCCGTCGCCGCGCTCGACCGCCACCAGCCAGTCTTCCGGTCGCGACGTCGTCTCGGTCGCCCAGCGGACGCCGCCAATCGTCAGCCGCCCATGCGCCCCCGGCCCGACGCCCGCGTAATCTCCCGACCGCCAATAGGTGAGATTGTGCCGCCCCTCGGCCCCCGGCCGCGCATGGTTCGAGATCTCGTAGGCGGGCATACCCGCCGCGCCGCAAATCTCCTGCGTCGCAAGATAGAGGTCCGCGCCCAGGTCGGCGTCGGGCAATCCGCGCAACCGGCCGCGCGCCGCGAGATCGCCGAACCGTGTGCCGGCTTCGATCGTCAGCTGGTAGAGCGACAGGTGATCCGCCGCCATGCGCAGCGCCTCGCCCAGTTCCGCCTCCCAGGCGGCGAGGCTCTGACCCTGCCGCGCATAGATGAGGTCGAAGCTCACGCGGTCAAACAGGCTCCGCGCCAGGTCGAACGCCGCCCGCGCCTCGGCCACGCTGTGCATCCGGCCGAGCGCCCGCAGATCGGTGTCGTTCAGCGCCTGAATGCCGATGGAGATCCGGTTGACGCCCGCGTCGCGATAGCCGCGGAACCGGCCGGCCTCGACCGAGGTCGGATTGGCCTCGAGTGTGATTTCGCAGCGCTCCGCCAGTGTCCAGGCCGCGCCGATCGTCCCGATCACCTCCGCCACCGTCTCCGGCGGCATCAGGCTCGGCGTTCCGCCGCCGAAAAAGATGCTGGTGACCGCGCGGCCGGGTACCTCCCGCGCCACCGCCCGAAGCTCGGCGACCAAAGCGGCGCGCCAGCGGTCCTGATCGACGCCGGCGCGGACATGGCTGTTGAAATCGCAATAGGGGCATTTCGCCAGGCAGAAAGGCCAGTGGACATAGACGCCGAATCCGCCCGCCCGCCAATCCTCGGCGCGTGCCGCCATCGCGTCAGGCAAAGCAGGCGGCGACCAGCTTGGCGAAGGCATGCGCCCGATGACTGACACGGTTCTTCTCGCCCGGATCCATCTCGGCGAACGTCAGGGCGGATCCCGCCAGCTCGAACATCGGATCGTAGCCGTGGCCGCCGACGCCGCGCACCGGCCAGACGCACCTGCCCTCGGCGCGGCCGTCGAAAACCTCGTCATGGCCGTCGGGCCAGGCCAGCACCAGCAGGCAGCGAAACCGCGCGGTCCAGGGTTCCGCCGCGCCGGTCCGGATCAACTCCGCCCGCGTCCGGCGCATGGCGAGATCGAAATCGCGGCCGTTCGGGGTCTCCGCCCAATCCGCCGTATAGACCCCGGGCGCGCCATCCAGCGCATCGACCTCGATCCCGCTGTCATCGGCGAGCGCCGGCAGGCCGCTCGACTTCGCCGCCGCGTGCGCCTTGATCCGCGCATTGCCGACGAAGGTCGTCTCGGTCTCCGCCGGCTCGGCGAGCCCGAGCGCCTTCGCCGAGAGAATCTCGACCGGATAGGCGGCGAGCAGCGCCCGGATCTCGTCCAGCTTGCCGAGGTTGTGGGTCGCCACCACCAGTCGCGGCTCGGCGAACCGGCGGCTCACGCGATGGCCGCCCGCTGCGCCGCGACGAGTTCTCCCACACCCTTCTCGGCGAGATCCAGCAGTTCGCCCAGTTGCGCGCGCGTGAAGGTCGCGCCTTCGGCGCTGCCCTGCACCTCGATCAGCCCGAGCGTCCCGGTCATCACGAAATTCGCATCCGTCCCGGCCACGCTGTCCTCGGCATAGTCGAGATCGAGGATCGCCTGCCCGCCATAGATGCCGCAGCTGACCGCCGCGACATGCGCGGTCAGCGGATCGCTCTTGATGTCCCCGGCCTTCAGGAGCTTGTTCACGGCCAGCCGCAGCGCGACCCAGCCGCCGGTGATCGAGGCGCAGCGCGTGCCGCCGTCCGCCTGGATCACGTCGCAATCGACGGTGATCTGCCGTTCCCCAAGTGCCACCCGATCGACGCCGGCGCGCAAAGATCGGCCGATCAGCCGCTGGATCTCCTGTGTGCGGCCCGACTGCTTGCCCGCGGTGGCCTCGCGCCGGTTGCGGGACGTGGTCGCCCGCGGCAGCATTCCGTATTCGGCCGTGACCCAGCCGAGCCCGGTCTTGCGCAGGAACGGCGGCACGGTCTCCTCGAGGCTGGCGGTACAGAGCACGTGCGTCTCGCCCATCCGGATCAGGCAGGAGCCTTCCGCGTGGCGCGAAACGTTCGGCTCGATGCTGATGGAGCGCGTGGCGTCGATGGCGCGGCCGGACGGACGCATGGGCAGTCTCCTTCGTTTCAAGCGCGCAGGGCCGCCACATATCCCGCGCATCCGCCGCCGTCCAGCGCGGCGGTCACCCCGTTCGTCGAAGGCGGCGCTTGACACCATCGCCGCCCTCGCCAAGGGGAGAAGACAATCAACCGTGGGTGACCTCATCCACCCGGGCACAAGGGAGGCTTACCCGCCATGTTCGAGGGCCGCGCGCACCATCACCCGTCCGACCTCACCCATGCCGGGGCCGATGATGTCTGACGGGCGCCGCGCGATCGTGGTGATGGGGGTTTCCGGCTGCGGCAAGACCTCGGTCGGCGCGGGCCTGGCCGCCCATCTCGGCGCGCCCTTCGTCGAAGGCGATGCGCTGCATCCGGCGGCCAATGTCGCGAAGATGACCTCCGGCTCCCCCCTGACCGACGCCGACCGCTGGCCCTGGCTTTCGGCGATCGCCGCCCGCGTCGCCGTGGAGCCGGAACGGGTCATCGTGGTTTCCTGCTCCGCCCTCAAGCGCGCCTATCGCGACCTGCTGCGCGCCGAGGCCGGTCGGCCGGTCGGCTTTCTCTATCTCCATGGGTCGGAGGCGATGCTGGCCGAGCGGATGAACGCGCGCCAAGGCCATTTCATGCCGCCCGCGCTGCTGACCAGCCAGCTCGCGACGCTCGAGGATCCGCGCGGCGAGTCCGGCGTCGTCACCGTCGAGATCGGCGGCGCACTCGAAACGGTGGTCGCCGCCGCGATCGCCGCGGCGCAAGTCTTCGTTGAACCTTCGGGGAGTGCCCGCCCGTGACCTTCCCGCTTTTCGATCTGTCCGGCCGCCGCGCCCTCATCACCGGTTCGGGCCAGGGGATCGGCCTCGCTCTCGCCGAGGGGCTCGCCGCCCATGGCGCCGAGGTGATCCTGAACGGCCGCGGCCCGGCGCGGGTCGCGGCCGCCGCCGAGGCGCTGCGCGCCCGCGGCCATCGCGCCGGCGCGTCGTCCTTCGACGTGACGGATCCCGCCGCCGTGGCCGAGGCCGTCGCCGTGCTGGAGGCGGAGGGCCCGATCGATATTCTCGTCAATAACGCCGGCATCCAGCACCGCGCCCCGCTCGAGGATTTCCCCATCGAGCGCTGGCGCGCGCTGATCGAGACCAATGTCTCAAGCCTGTTCTACGTTGGCCAGACGGTGGCGCGCGGCATGATCGCCCGCGGCCGCGGCAAGATCATCAATATCGCCTCGGTGCAAAGCGAGCTCGCCCGCCCCGGCATCGCCCCCTATACCGCCGCCAAGGGCGCGGTCCGCAACCTTACCCGAGGCATGGCCGCCGACTGGGCGCGGCATGGCCTCCAGGTGAATGCCATCGCGCCGGGCTATTTCCGCACACCGCTCAACCGGGCGCTGGTCGAGGATCCCGACTTTTCCGCCTGGCTCGCGCAGCGTACACCCGCCGGGCGCTGGGGCGAGGTCGCCGAGCTGGTCGGCGCCGCCGTCTTCCTCGCCGGCGATGCTTCCTCCTTCGTGAACGGCCACACGCTTTTCGTCGACGGCGGGATCACCACCAGTCTTTGACGGTTCCCGAAGCGCGCCCGGGCAGGAAACCGCCGATCCTGAACGGAGGGCTTCCGCCGCGGCGGCTCACCCGCGCCGCGCCGCCTCGATGGCCGCGACGTCGATCTTCCGCATGGTCATCATGGCTTCGAACGCGCGTCTCGCCTCCTCGCCCCCTACGGCGAGGGCGTCGGTCAGCACGCGGGGCGTGATCTGCCACGAAATTCCCCACTTGTCCTTGCACCAACCGCAGGCGCTCTCCGCGCCACCGTTGTCGACGATGGCGTTCCAGTAGCGGTCGGTCTCCTCCTGATCATCGGTGGCGATCTGGAACGAGAAGGCTTCGGTGTGCTTGAACATCGGCCCGCCATTGAGGCCGAGACAGGGGATGCCCGCGACCGTGAATTCGACCGTCAGCACGTCGCCCTTCTTGCCCGAGGGATAGTCGCTGGGCGCGCGGTGCACGGCCTTGACCTCGCTGTCGGGGAAGGTCTCCGCGTAAAAATGGGCGGCTCCCTCGGCGTCCTTGTCGTACCAGACGCAGATCATGTTCTTTGCCATTGCGTGCTCCCTCTCGTGCTACGTCCCTGGGCCTGGTGCCATCTTGTTGCCCGATATTGTAGTCGCGCTCGGCTCCACGTCGAGTCCAGGCCCCGAAACCCGCCGCCGGAAGGTCGTCAGGACGCGGCCGAGCCGGATGCGACCACCCTCCGACTTCGGCGCAGGTGAATTGACCGCCGGCCACCGGCTGACCTAGAGTTCGGCGCGCTCCCCGAGGTTGTCCGATTGCCCGCACCGCCGATTCCGTCCCCTCTCTCGGAAATGAGCGACCGCGGCCGCGAGGTCTTCCGACGGCTTGTCGAGGCCTATCTCGAAACCGGCGAGCCCGTCGGCTCCCGCACGTTGTCGCGCAGCATCAGCGAAGCCGTCTCGCCCGCGACCATCCGCAACGTCATGCAGGATCTCGAGCTGCTCGGCCTGCTCGACAGCCCGCATGCCTCCGCCGGCCGGGTCCCGACGCAGCTCGGCCTTCGCCTCTTCGTCGACGGGATCCTCGAAGTCGGCGACGTAGGCTCGAGCGAGCGCGCGGAGATCGAACGCTCGCTCGGCGGCGACGAGCCCGACATGACCGCGATCCTCGACCGCGCGGGCGAGATGCTGTCCGGCCTCACGCATGGCGCCAGCCTGGTGCTCGCACCGAAGACCGAGGCGCCGATCCGTCATATCGAGTTCGTGTCGCTCGGTCCCGATCGGGCGCTGGTCGTGCTCGTTACCGCCGACGGTCAGGTCGAGAACCGGGTGTTCCAGCCGCCGCTCGGCCTCACGCCCTCGGCCATGCGGTCGGCCGCGAACTTCCTCAACGCGATTCTGCAGGGCCGCACCCTGCGCGAGATGCGCGGCGTGGTCACGACCGAGATCGCCAAGCGGCGGGCGGAACTGGATCAGTTGTCGGCCAGCCTCGTCGAGGGCGGAACCGCCATCTGGGCCGCCGACGGCGACATGACGCGCGACCGGCTGATCGTGCGCGGCCGGGCCAACCTGCTCGAAGGCACCGAGGACGCGGCGCAGCTCGAACGCATCCGCGGCCTGTTCGACGACCTGGAACGCAAGCGCGACCTCTCGCAGCTTCTGGAGCTGACCGAGGGCGGCGAAGGGGTACGGGTCTTCATCGGTTCGGAGAACAAGCTTTTCTCACTTTCGGGTTCCTCTTTGGTGGTCTCTCCCTATATGAATGCGGACCGCAGGATCATCGGGGCGGTGGGTGTGATCGGACCGACCCGGCTGAACTACGGCCGGATCGTTCCGATCGTTGACTATACCGCGCAATTGGTCGGTCGGCTGGTCTCCCGCCGCGGCCAAGGCTAGGACGAGTTTAATGGCTAAAGACAAGAACAAGCACGATCTGGAGGAGCAGTTCCTCGACGATCCGGAGATCGAATTCGAGGACGACGAGGATCTCAGCGACGAGGCCGTGGAGGCCGACGAGAATGCCGCGCTGCGGGTCGAGGTCGCCGAGCTGAAGGACCGCGTGCTGCGCGCCCTGGCCGATGCCGAGAACATGCGCAAGCGCGCCGAGCGCGACCGCCGCGACGCCGAGGTCTATGGTGCCACCCGCCTCGCCCGCGACCTCTTGTCCGTGCAGGACAATTTCGCCCGCGCGCTGGAGAATGTGACGCAGGAGGTGCGCGACGCGGCGCCGGGCCTGATCGAGGGGATCGAGCTGACCCATCGGGATCTGCTCTCGGCCTTCGAGAAGCACAAGATCAACCGGATCAGCCCGGAGGCCGGCGACCGGTTCGATCCCAAGCTGCATCAGGCGATGTTCGAGGCGCCGGTGCCGAACACCAAGGCCGGCGACATCATCCAGGTGATGAACATCGGTTTCACCATCGGCGACCGCCTGTTGCGCCCCGCGCAGGTCGGCGTCTCCTCGGGTGGTCCGACGATCCCGAAACCGGAATAAAGGTCCGCGGGAGCGAGAGCCGCCCGGGCGGAACCGGGCCGCCCGCTCCGGCCTGTCCTCCAGCACGACGATTGAGCTTGCCGGTCTCGACCGTCGGCGAGACCGGCCGCGGACGCCCCTCCCGAGGGGTGTCCGCGAGCGGCCACCCAGAGGCGCCCCCGTCCGTACTTCGAGGTCCGGCGCTTCCCCACGCCCTATCGCCTCCGGCCCTCCGGGCCTGCAGCGATCAGCCCGGCCGAGACAGTGTCTCGGCTTTGTCGGGCCTGTGCCTCGCGTGCCCGCGGCACGCTTGGTCGGGAAGCCAACGGGATGGGCCGTTGGATATTGCTCTACCCGGGCGCCAGCAATCCCCGCAGCTCGTAGACCAGTTCCAGCGCCGCGCGCGGCGTGAGCTCGTCCGGATGGGCGGCGCGCAGGCGGTCCTCCACGGCCGACGGTGCCGGCGTGCTCGCCGGCGCCCGGGCCGCGAGGCTGAACAGCGGCAGGTCATCGACCAGCGCCTTCGCCTTGCCGCCGCTTTCCCGCTCGCCGCGCTCCAGCGCCTCCAGCACCACTTTCGCGCGCTCGATCACGGCGGGCGGCAGGCCGGCCAGCCGTGCGACCTGCACGCCATAGGATCGGTCAGCCGCGCCCTCGCGCACCTCGTGCAGGAAGATCACCTCGCCCTGCCATTCACGGACCGCCGCCGTCGCGTTGCGCAAGCCGCGCAGGTTCGCGGCGAGCGCGGTCAGCTCGTGATAATGCGTGGCAAAGAGCGCGCGGCACCGGTTCACGTCATGCAGATGCTCCAGCACCGCCCAGGCGATCGACAGGCCGTCATAGGTCGCGGTCCCCCGGCCGATCTCGTCGAGAACGACCAGTGCCCGCGGCCCCGCCTGGTTCAGGATCGCCGCCGTCTCCACCATCTCGACCATGAAGGTCGAGCGTCCGCGCGCCAGATCGTCCGCCGCGCCGACCCGGCTGAAGAGCTGGTCCACGATGCCGATCCGCGCCCGCGCCGCCGGCACATAGGCGCCCATCTGCGCGAGCAGTGCGATCACCGCGTTCTGGCGCAGGAAGGTCGACTTGCCGGCCATGTTCGGCCCGGTCATCAGCCAGATCGGCCGCGCCTCCGCGCCGTCCGCGCCGAGGTCGCAATCGTTGGCGACGAAGGCGCCGCCCGCCCGCCGCAGCGCCGCCTCGACCACCGGATGCCGGCCGGCCACCACTTCGAACGCCCGACTCTCCTCGATCTCCGGCGCCGTCCAGTCGAACCCGAGCGCCAGATCGGCCAGCGCGCTCCCAAGGTCGATCTCCGCCAGCGCCCGCGCCGCCGCCGCCACCGGGCCAGATCGTCCGAGCACCGCGCCGCGCAGCCGCTCGAAGATCCGCCGCTCGAGATCGAGCGCGTGACCGCCGGCGTTCAGGATTTTTGTCTCGATCTCGGCCAGCGGCAGGGTGGTGAAACGCACCGCGTTCGCCGTCGTCTGCCGGTGGATGAAGGTGGCGTTGAGCGGTGGGGTCCGCATCTTCTCGGCGTGGGTCGCCGGCGTCTCGATGAAATAGCCGAGCACATTGTTGTGCCGCACCTTGAGCGCGCCGATACCGCTCAACCGGACATATTCCGCCTGCAGGGCCGCGACCACCTCGCGACCCTCGTCGCGCAGCCGGCGGGTCTCGTCGAGTTCCGCCGCATAGCCCGCCGCGACGAAGCCGCCGTCGCGGGTCAGCAGCGGCGGCTCGGCCACCAGCGCGGCGCCGAGCAGCTCGCTCAGCTCCTCGTGCCCCGCCAGCGCGTCGCGAGCCTCGGCCAGAACATTCGGCACCTCGCCGGAGAGCAGCTGGCGCAGCCGCTCGGCCTGCGCCAGCCCGTCGCGGATCACTGCCAGATCGCGCGGACCGCCCCGGTCGAGCGCGAGCCGCGACAGCGCGCGTTCGAGATCGGGCACCCGGCGCAGCGCGTCGCGCGTCGCGCGTCCCCGCTCCGGTGTCTCGACGAACCAGGCGACCGCGGCCTGCCGCGCCCGGATCAGGCGCGCGTCGGTCGAGGGCGCGCCGATCCGCGCCTCGAGCAGTCGCGCGCCGCCGCCCGTCGCCGTGCGGTCGATCACGGCGAGCAGCGACCCCTCGCGCCCGCCCGACAACGCCCGCGTCAGTTCGAGGTTGCGCCGGGTCGCCGCGTCGATCCGCATCACCCCGCCGACCGTCTCGCGGGTCGGTGACAGCAGCAGGGGCAGCCGGCCCTTCTGCGTCAGTTCCAGATAGTCGAGGATCGCGCCGAGCGCGCCGGTCTCCGCCCGTTCGAAGGCGCCGAACCCGTCGAGCGAGGCGACACCATAGACCGCGCCGACCCGCCGCTCGCCGGCCGCGGAATCAAAGCTCGCCGCCGCGAGTGGCGTCGCGACCGCGCCGGCCTCGGCGATCAGGTCGCGGAGGTCGTTCTCCATCGCCTCGGGCACCAGTACCTCGCGTGGGCCGAGCCGCGCCAGCATCGGCCCGAGCCCCGTCCGGTCGCAGGCCGCCACCGTCACCTCGCCGGTCGAGATATCGACCCAGGCAAAACCTCCCGCGCCCCGAACCTCGCCATAGGCCGCGAGATAATTGTGCCGCCGCGCCTCCAGCAAGCTGTCCTCGGTCAGCGTGCCGGGCGTTACCAGCCGGATCACCTCGCGTCGCACCACAGATTTCGCGCCGCGCTTCCTGGCCTCGGCCGGATCCTCCATCTGTTCGCAGACCGCGACGCGGAAGCCCTTGCGGATCAGGGAGAGCAGATAGCCTTCCGCCGCGTGCACCGGGACACCGCACATCGGGATGTCCTGGCCGAGATGCTGGCCGCGCTTGGTCAGCGCGATGTCGAGCGCGGCGCTCGCCGCCTCGGCGTCGGCGAAGAACATCTCGTAGAAATCGCCCATCCTGTAGAACAGCAGCGCGTCCGGATGGTCCGCCTTAATGGCGTGATATTGCGCCATCATCGGCGAGGCGGTCGGAGCATCGTCAGTCACGGGGGGTCCCCTCTCGGGGCCCCGTTTAGCCGCCGAGCCCCGCCCCTCACAAGGGGGCGCCGCGGGCCGCCGTCACACGGGGTGGAAATCCAGCGCCACGCCGTTGATGCAGTAGCGCAGGCCCGTCGGGGGCGGACCGTCGGGGAACACATGGCCGAGATGGCTGCCGCAGGTCGCGCAATGCACCTCGGTCCGGACCATGCCGAACGAGCGGTCGGAGGTGGTCTCGACCGCCCCCTCGACCGGCGTGTTGAAGCTCGGCCAGCCGGTGCCGCTCTCGAACTTCACGCGTCCGTCGAACACGGCCTCGCCGCAGCCGGCGCAGGCGAAGACCCCCGGCCGCTTCTCGACGAGAAGCGCGCAGCTGCCCGGACGCTCCGTCCCGTGGTCGCGCATCACCGCGTACTGCTCCGGCGTCAGGAGCTCGCGCCACTCCGCTTCGCTCCGCGTCACCTTGTAGGCCTTGGCCTCCGTGCTCATCGCAAAACCCTCCCGAAAATCCGCTCCCGGGATCTTGTCCTTGGAGCCGCCTTCGCCAAGCGGCCCGAGGCTCAGCCTTTCATCCCATCCCAGAAGCTCTTCACCCGGCTGAAGAAGTCCTGCGTTTCCGGGTTGTTGTCCTTGCCCGCCTCCTCGAACTCCCGCAGGAGCTCGCGCTGCCGGTTCGACAGGTTGACCGGCGTCTCGACCGCGAGCTCGATATAGAGATCGCCCGCCCCGGCCGCCCGCAAGGCCGGCATGCCCTTGCCGCGCAACCGCAGCTGCTTGCCCGACTGCACGCCCGCCGGCACCTTGACCCGGGTCCGGCCGCCGTCGAGCGTCGGCGCGTCGATCTCGCCGCCGAGCGCGGCGGTCGTCATGCTGACCGGAATGCGGCAGAAGAGATTCTGGTTCTCGCGCTCGAAGATCGGATGGGCATCGACCTCGATGAAGATATAGAGATCCCCCGCCGGGCCGCCGCGCAGGCCCGCCTCGCCCTCGCCGGCCAGCCGGATCCGCGTGCCGGTCTCGACTCCCGCCGGGATGCTGACATTGAGCTGGCGGTCCTTGCGCACCCGGCCGGCGCCGGCGCAGGATTTGCAGGGGTTCTTGATGATCTGGCCGCGGCCGGCGCAGGTGGGACAGGTGCGCTCGACCGTGAAGAAGCCCTGTTGCGCCCGTACCTTGCCCTGGCCGGAGCAGGTGGGGCAGGTCGAAGGCTCCGCCCCGCCCTCGGCGCCGGTGCCGTGGCAGATGTCGCAGGCCGCGCTGCCCGGCACGCTGATCGTCGCCTGCTTGCCGTGGAACGCCTCTTCCAGATTGAGCTTGAGATTGTAGCGCAGGTCCGAGCCGCGGCTCGCCCGCTGGCCGCGGCCGCCGCGCCCTTGAGCGCCGCCCATGAAATCGCCGAACAGGTCGTCGAACACGTCCGAGAAGGCCGAAGCGAAATCCGCGCCGCCCGCGCCCTGCCGGAAGCCAGCGCCGCCGCCGGTCTCGAAGGCGGCGTGGCCATGGCGGTCGTAGGCGGCCTTCTTCTGGCCGTCGCGCAGCACGTCGTAGGCTTCGTTGATTTCCTTGAAATGACCCTCGGCCTTGGGGTCGTGCCGATTGCGGTCGGGATGATGGTCCATCGCCTTCCTGCGATAGGCCTTCTTGATTTCCGCTTCCGACGCGTCCTTGCCGACACCCAAAAGATCATAGTAGTCGCGTTTGGCCATGGGCGAACACTGTCCCTAACAGCCGACCCCTAAAACAGCGGAATGGCCCGCCCGGGTCGGGGGCAGGCCATCCATTCTCGATCGCGTCGCGCTCAGGACTTCTTGTCGTCCCCGAGATCCTCGAAATCGGCGTCGACGATGTCGTCGTCCTGGTTCGGCGCCGCGCCACCCTCGGCCTTGGCGCTCTCCTCGGACTGAGCCTTGTAGATCGCCTCGCCCAGCTTCATCGCGGCCTCGGTCAGGTCCTGGCTGCGGGCGCGGATCTTCTCGGCATTGCCGTTTTCCATCGCCTCTTTCAGGGTCTTGATCGAGAGTTCGATCACCTCGATCGTCGTCGGATCGACCTTGTCGCCATGTTCGGCCACCGACTTTTCGGTGCCATGAATCAGGCTTTCCGCCTGATTCTTCGCCTCGACCAGCTCGCGCCGCTCCTTGTCGCTCTCGGCATTCTCCTCGGCTTCGCGCACCATCTTCTCGATGTCGGCGTCGCTGAGGCCACCCGAAGCCTGGATGGTGATCTTCTGTTCCTTGCTGGTGCCCTTGTCCTTGGCGCTGACGGAGACGATGCCGTTGGCGTCGATGTCGAAGGTCACCTCGATCTGCGGGATGCCGCGCGGGGCCGGTGGGATCTGCTCGAGGTTGAACTGGCCGAGCATCTTGTTGTCGGCCGCCATCTCGCGCTCGCCCTGGAAGACCCGGATCGTCACCGCGTTCTGGTTGTCCTCGGCGGTGGAGAAGATCTGGCCCTTCTTGGTCGGGATCGTGGTGTTGCGGTCGATGAGCCGGGTGAACACGCCGCCCAGCGTCTCGATGCCGAGCGACAGCGGCGTCACGTCGAGCA